>JBILYN010000272.1:0-6110 GCA_044377715.1 Aquabacterium sp. | reverse complement strand
ATAGACGTTCGGCAGCTCGCTCGGTCGGTCGTGCCGTCGCGCCACGCTCCCGCTCACCGCTTGCCCCTGCGAGGCAAGCCGTCGCTGGCGCGACCTGTGCGCTGGCCAAGCGCAACAAGTCGCTGGCAGGAGGCGCCTGTGGCGGCGTGAGCGGGTCCAGCAAGGCCAGGTGACGCAGCGCGGCGCCCAAAAAATAGTCGGCGCAATGACCCAGCCGATCGCCCATCTGGCGGGCCAGTTCAGGCGGCGGGTCACCGACGATCACCAGGTCATAGGCCAGCGGTCCCAGCCCTTGCGACAGCAGCTTCATCGCGGCGTACGCGGGCATCAGGCTGTCAGGTCGACTGCCGACCAGCAGCACCGGGCAGGGGCGGCGGCCGACAAACATGCGGCGCAGGTCGATCGCAGCCGCGTGCAGCAGCAACACATCGGCCCGCGGCGCGGCGCGACCCAGCGCTTCGAGAAAACCAGCCAGCGACGCGCTGCTGTCGAGGTAGCTCAACGCCAGGCCACGCGCGGCGAGGTACGAGACCTCGGTCGACAAGGTCTCGACGCAGGCCGACAAGTCAACCGCGGCGAGTTCATGCGGCGGCGACGCCGAGTCAGCCGCGTCCACCACCAGCGTGTGCAGCCCTTGCTCGGCAAACGCCGAGCAAAGCCGCTCCATCACCACGCCGGCATCGCTGACCAGAGGGTTGTGGACCAGCGGCACGAATCGAAGCCTGCGAGCGGCAGCCTGCGGCGCCGCCGGCTGACGACGGTCGGCCCGCGACACAGGACCCGCGATCGGGCTGGCCCGGCGCTGGTGCCACATCAGCTGGCGCAGACCTTCGGCTTGGTCACCGAATGATGGGCTGCGGTCGGGCGGGCGGGTCGGCATGGGAAGCTTCTCGGGCCGTGTTCAGACCTGCGGGACCAAGCCTTGAGGACCCGGGTAGCCGCCACCCTGGGTCGCGGCGAACAACAGATTGACCTCGCCGGCGTCGAGCCGCCAGGAATTGCCGCCACCGCCTCGCAGCGCGCGCTGCACCAGGGCCTGGGACGACAGCCGATGCCAGTCCTCCGGCACGCGCTGGCCGTTGGCCACAGCCACCACCTTGGCTCGGTAGCGGATCAAAGCGTCGAGCGCAGGCCCCAGCTTGACCGCTTCGTCGAGCTTGCTGACGATCACGCCCAAGCATTGCTGAACGCCATAGCCCAGCATCACGTCCTCTAGGGTTTCGCCCTGCGCCGCAGCGCTGATCACCAGCAGCTTGCTGATCGAGCGGTGTTGCAGCATCTCCAGCAGTTCGCGGGTGCGGGCATCGCGCTGGGCCATGCCGGCGGTGTCGATCAACACCAAGGTCTTGGCCGACAGCAGCTCGAGCAAATCCTCTAGCGAGGCCCGGTCATGCGCGGTGTGCACCGGCACACCCAGGATGCGGCCATAGGTGCGCAGCTGCTCGTGGGCGGCGACCCGGTAGGCGTCGAGCGTGATCAGGCCCAGCGCGGCAGCGCCGTGCTTGGTGGCGAAGGCCGCCGCGAGCTTGGCCGTGCTGGTGGTCTTGCCCACGCCGGTGGCGCCGATCAGCGCAAACACACCCCGGTGGTCTTCGATCGCCAAACCCTGCTCGTCGGTGAGCAAGTTGTGTTCGAGCACGCCGCTGGCCCAGGCCAGCGGATCAGCGGCATCGGCTGGCAGGCTTTGCACCAGTTTGCGGACCAAGGCCGGCGAGAAAGCCGCCTCGAACAGCTGTTGCGACAGCTTGGCTTGGCGCGGATCGCGCTGCAGCCGCTCCAGGAAAGCCAACATACCGAAGCGCTCGTCGATCAACTCGCGAACCGCGCGCAGCTCGACTATCAACTCGCTGCGCTCGCGTGGCGTGGCCGACAGCGGCGCCGTGGCCGTTCGCGTGGTCGGCCGCAGCGCTGCAGGCTCGGCCGCGGGCAAGCTGTTCGACTCGGCAGGCTGGCCTGGCTGGCCCAAGGCCATCGTCCGGATCTCGTCGCGCAACACCGGCGGCTCGCGGCGCGACGTCGGTTGGCGCGCCGGCTGCGGCGCTGGCGCTGCCTCGCCGACCGACGCCTCGCCCTGGCCCGCGGCGGCCCCGACTTGGGCAAGCCTGGCGACCGGGCGCGCTGTCGCCACAGCGCCGGCCGGCTGGGCCGCAGCTTGCTGCGTCAGCTCGGCCTGGCGGCGCTTGAGCATGCGCTCACGCACATAGTCCTGGAAGCTGAGCGTGCTCATGCCCAAGGTCTCGACATCGCGCGCAACAGGATCCTGGCTGGGTTCGGTGTCCCAACCCGATGAGGTGTCGCGCCCCGCTGTCGGAGCGGCGTCCAAGCTGGGTTCGCGCCGGCGATTGGGCTGCGCCTTGGGACTTTCGCTGCCAGCACCTATCCGCTCGGCCAGGCCGGCGCTGCGCAACAGGCCAGGTTCGCTGACCGCCTCGGGTTGCGGAGCAGCTCGCACGGCGCGCGCCCGGTCGGCCTGCACCGCCGCCTGCTCGATGCGGGCCAAGCCCTCGGGCTCCAGCGCCAGCACCTCCACACCCTCAGCGCAGGGTCGGGTCGACAGCACCACCGCATCCTCGCCCAGCGCCTGGCGCAACTGCGCAAGCGCGTCGCGGGCACTGCGCGCGGCAAATCGCATCACCTTCATGCCGCCCCCCTGCCTGTGAACCGGCCGCATGGCGCCAAATGATTGCGCTGAAATCTCATGTCATCCCTCCGATGATCGAGCCAATCCGGATCGAATGGGTCTCGGGAATCTCGCTGTGGCTGAGCACCTTCAGCCGCGGCGCTGCCCGCTTGAGCAGCCTGGCCATCGGCACCCGGATCGCATCGGGCACCAGCAGGCACGCGGGCTGGCCCAGGTCTTCTTGCTGGCGGGCGGTGTTCGCAGCCTCGCGGGTCAAGCTGTCGGCCACACCGGGGTCGAGCGCAGCGCCATGCGGCGAGGTCAGAGCCTGGGTGACCAGGCGTTCGAGGTCAGGCTCGAGCGCGATCACGTCGAGTTCCTTGGCCGGCCCATAGATCTGCTGCACGATGGCCGGCGACAGATGGACTCGAATGCGCCGCGCCAACTCGAGCGGGTCGGTGACGCTGCCGGCATGCTCGGCGATGCACTCGACGATCGACCGCATGTCGCGGATGTGCACACCCTCTTCCAGCAAGAGCTGCAACACCTTCTGGACGCTGGCAATACCGAGCATTTTGGGGATCACGTCCTCGATCAGTTTGGGAGCCTGTTGAGTGACATGCTCGACCAGTTGCTGGGTCTCGACCCGGCCCAGCAAGCGCGCCGCATTCACCTGCATCAAGTGTGAAAGATGGGTCGCGACGACGGTCGCGCAATCAACCACCGTAAATCCGTTCATTTGCGCCATGTCGCGCTGGCGGACTTCGATCCAGGTCGCAGGCAGCCCGAATGCCGGATCGGTGGTGGACGTGCCGACCAACTGCAGGCTCGCGCCGCCCGGATTGATCGCCAGCAACTGGCCTGGAAACGCCTCACCCTCGCCCACCACCGCACCGCGCAACAGCACCCGGTAAGTGCTGGGCTTGAGCTCCAGGTTGTCGCGGATGTGAACTGGCGGGGGCAGGAAACCCACCTCCTGGGCGAACTTCTTGCGCACGCCCTTGATGCGCGAAAGCAGATCGCCGGCGCGAGCCTTGTCGACCAGCGCGATCAAGCGGTAGCCAACCTCCAGTCCCAGCGTGTCGACCGGCAGCAAATCGTCCCAGCTGGCTTCGGCGGGGTCGGTTTGCGTGTCCACAGGCGGCGCTGGCGGCGCGGCTTGGGCCTGCTGTTCGCGCCGGTGAATCCACCAGGCCAACGTGCCAATCGCCCCCGCCATCAGCAGGAATACCAGATGCGGCATGCCCGGCACCAAACCCAGCACCGTGACGATGCCCGAAGTCACGCCCAGTGCACGCGCGCTGCCAAACACCTGGCTGCCGATCTGCGCGCCGATGTCCTGCTCCTTGCCGACACGCGAGACCACCATCGCCGCGGCGACCGAGATCAGCAAGCCCGGAACCTGCGCCACCAATGCGTCGCCAACCGCCAGCAGCACATAGCGGTCGGCGGCATCTCCGGCGCTCAAACCATGGCTGACGACGCCGATGATGAATCCTCCGACGATGTTGATCACCAGGATCAGCATGCCGGCGATCGCGTCGCCGCGGACGAACTTGCTGGCACCATCCATCGCCCCGAAGAACTCGGCTTCCTCGCCGACCTCGATGCGCCGGCGCTTGGCCTCCTTCTCGTCGATCAGACCGGCGTTGAGGTCGGCGTCGATCGCCATCTGTTTGCCGGGCATCGCGTCCAGCGTGAAGCGTGCGCCGACCTCGGCGATGCGCTCGGCGCCCTTGGTGACGACGATGAAGTTGATCACCACCAGGATCGCGAAAACGATCAGCCCGACCGCGAAGTTACCGCCCACCAGGAAGTGACCGAAGCTCTCGATCACGCGACCCGCAGCGGCCGCGCCGGTGTGGCCCTCGAGCAGCACGACCCGGGTCGATGCGACATTGAGCGACAGCCGCAGCAGCGTGGTGACCAGCAGCACGGTCGGGAATGATGCGAAATCCAGCGGTCGGACCATGTGCGCGGCGACCATCACCACCATCAGCGCCATCGCGATGTTGAAGGTGAACAGCAGATCGAGTGCGAAAGGCGGCAGCGGCAGCACCATCATCGCCAGCACCATGACGATGAACAAGGGCGCGCCAAGCGACTTCAGCAGCGAGGCACCGACACCGAGCCGGGCCGCAGCCTGGACAAGCTTCGGCCCACGCAGCAGGGCAAGCATCGTAGCGAACCAGTGGTTCATCGATCAGTCCTGCGCCGGGCCGGCGCTGTGCGGGTCGAGGTCGGGTGGCACCTCGATCGGCGGCAAATCGGGCGGCATCACGCCTTTGCCAGCCACCGCCGCGCGCAGCTGGAACACATAGGCCAGCACCTGGGCCACCGCGGTGAACAAGCGCGCCGGGATCTCCTGGTCGACCTCGGTGTGGGCGTAGAGCGCGCGCGCCAGCGGCGGCGCCTGCAGCACTGGCACCCGGTGCTCGCGGGCAATGTCGCGTATCTTGATCGCCAGCAGGTCTGCGCCCTTGGCCACCACCCTGGGCGCGGCAGCACCGCCCGCGTCATAACTCAGTGCCACCGCGTAGTGACTCGGATTCATCACCACCAGGTCGGCCTCGGGCACCGCGGCCAACATGCGCTTCTTGGCCATCTCGCGCATCCTCGACTTGATCCGACCCTTGACCTCGGCGTTGCCCTCGGCTTCTTTGTGCTCCTGGCGCGCTTCCGAGTGGCTCATCTTCAGCCGCCGAGCCAGCATGGCGCGCTGCAGCGGAACGTCGATCACCGCAAACACCGCCAGCACGATCAACAATAAGCCCAGGCCGCTGGCCAGCGTGCGGCCGGTCTGGGCGATGGCTGCGGGCAGCGGCAGGCTCAACGCATCATGGAACTGCGGCAGATGTGTGTACAGGTAGGCGCCGCCGATCAGACCCAGCAACAGCGCGAGCACGCAGGCCTTGGCCAGATCGCCCAGGTGCTGACCCGACAGCATGCGGCCCAGCCCTGCGACCGGATTGAGCTTGCCGAAATTGGGGGCCAGCGGCTGGAGCGTAAAGTTCCAGCCGCCGGCGCCAATGCCCGCTGCCAGCGCCAGACCCAGCGATACCCCGCCCAGCGGCAGCAACACCGCCAGCCAGGCCCAGCCGAGTTCGGCCAGACGCTGGGTCAGCGCATCGGGATGAGCAAGCAGGCTCACATCGAAACGCAGGCCGGCGCTCAAGATGCGCGCCAACCAGTCGCCCAGGCCGGGCAGCGCCGCGACCAGCACCGCACCGCCCGCGCCGACCACCATCAGGTGTGCCAGGTCGCGCGATCGCGCAACCTGACCTTCGCTGCGGGCCTTGCGGATCTTCTTCGGTGAGGCTGGAAGCTTGCGGTCTTGGGCGTCGGCCATGGCATGGGTGCGGAGGTTTGTCCACCGCAACCCGATGGTGCCGGGTTGGCGTTTCGGCTTGAGGCCGATAAGCGGGCGAGAAAGCGTCTGATTCCGGCGCTTGTCGGCAGCCGACTCGGGTTGAGATGCGCAGCGCTGCGT
>JBILYN010000055.1:0-18386 GCA_044377715.1 Aquabacterium sp. | reverse complement strand
TGCACGGCGGTATCCGGGCCGGTCGTCCGCCCGAACTCAACGATGCACTGATCCGCCGCTGTGTGGAATCGGTGGCGCGGATCGCCGGGGTGCAGGGGGTCGTGATGCGCACCTCTACGACGCCGGCGTCGTGGATTCTGGAGGGCGGACGGGTGCTGCCAGAACCGGGTGAAGAAGAGGCCTGGCTGGCGGGGCACGGCTGACGGCCGGAGGCGGCTCGACCCCGCCCAACTTAAACGCCAGTCTCGGCCCCAGACCGCACCAGCAGCACCGGCACCGTGGCGGTCCTGAGCACTTGCTCTGCATCGCTGCCCAAGAGCATGCGGCCGACGCCGCGCCGACCATGCGTGCCCAGCACGATCAGGTCGGCGGGCCATTCGGCCACCTCCATGACAACGCGGTCGCTCAAGCGGCCGTCGAAGCTGTCGTAAAGCCTTGCGTCCGTCGCAATGCCAGCGGCTTCGACCCGCTTGCAGGCCTCATCGAGAATTCGCTGGCCGTTCTTGCGCAGCAGGTCGAACACGTCCGCTGTCATCGCACCCATGGTGTCGCCGCTCAAGATCATGGGCATGTCATCCACCACGTGCAGCAAGCGCAATTTGGCGCCGGTCAGGCGGGCCAGCTGCATCGCTTCGTTGAGCCCGGCATCGGACGTGGCGCTGCCGTCGACAGGGACGAGGATACGTTGGTACATGGCAATTCGCTCCGAAAGGGCTGGGCTTGAAAACCGATGAACCCAGTCTCGCCGGGCTGGGGTCGGCCGTCTTGATATGAGTCAATCTAGGGATCTGCTGCACTTTTGGTGGCGTTGAATCCTTGGACTGAAATGCGCTGGCCATCGAGGCGCGCAGCGGCGACGTCTTGCGGCCGGTACTGGCCGACAACTTCAGTCTCAAGCAAATGTGGCTTTGCCACTTTGCTTGACCCCCCATCGGGGGCGGCCGGCTTCGGCCGGCCTTGGGGCGCGCAGTGGCGCCGAAATCGATCAGCGCAATGCGGCCGTCGCAGCGCTCGGCGCAGCCGCAGCACATGAGGCGCAGATGCATGACAGGCGCTGACCCGCGGCAGCGGCAGCCACAGCGGCCTTGGCCAGAAGCGGCTCGCTGAAGCTGGCTGTCACACACCAGCAGGTGCCGTCGAAATTGCCGCAGCTTGCAGGACCGCAGGCGTTCGGGCCATGGCACAACGGACAGCTTCGGTCGGGTGTTGGCACCACAGGCCTCGCAGTAACGGTGGGTGGCATTTCGATGGCGGCAGCTTATCTTCATTGCGGCGGCCACCGCCATGGGCTTGCGGGCCAGCCCGACGGCAGGCCGCAGCGCACGCTGGTGCTGGCCCAGAGCAGGTGACTGCGCAGACGCTGGCGCTGTCCGTGCATCATCGTGGCTTTATCCAACTCCTCAGGATCACCGCCATGCCCAAACCCCGAGACCGCCAGACGCCCCGCTCCACCGCGCTGCAGTCGCCTTGTGCTGGTTCGACCTGGGGTCGGTTCGCATGACCGCGCACCACCTGGCTGCCAGCGTCGAGACTTGCCATTGGGGCCTGTTCGACGCCAAGTACCCGCCGGTGCTGCGCGTCGCCAGCGGCGACTCGTTGACGGTCGACACGGTCAGCGGCGGCCCCGATGCGCTGCCGCCGGCAGGCTTTCATGTGCCGCCCGAACTGCTCGAGATCCATGCCCGTAGCGCGCGCAGCCTGCCTGGCCATATCCTGACCGGGCCGGTCTATGTCGAGGGCGCCGAGCCGGGCGACACACTCGAGGTCCGCATCCTCGACGTGCGTCTGCGACAGGACTGGGGCTACAACATGATCCGGCCGCTGGCCGGCACGCTGCCGGGCGAATTCGACCAGTCCCGAATGGTCAACATCCCGCTTGACGCCGAGCGCCAGACCGCGCGCATGCCTTGGGGCCTGGACTTGCCGCTACACCCTTTCTTTGGCGTGATGGGCGTGGCGCCGCCGGCGCATTGGGGCCGCATCAGCACCATCGTGCCGCGCGCGCATGGCGGCAACCTCGACAACAAGGAGCTCGGCCCAGGCAGTTCGCTCTACCTGCCGGTGCATGTGCCGGGCGCGCTGTTCTCTTGCGGCGACGGCCATGCGGCTCAGGGCGACGGTGAGGTCTGCACCACTGCGATCGAGACCGCCTTGCAGGGCCGCTTCGAGCTTGTGCTGCACAAGCGCTCACCCACCGCGCCGGGCTTGGCCTACCCGCGGGGCGAGACACCCACCCACTGGATCACGATGGGGATGGACCCCAGCCTGGACCAATGCCTGGCGATCGCGCTGCGCGACATGATCGCCTTGCTGGGTGAGCGCGGCGGGCTGTCGCGCGAGGACGCCTACATGTTGTGCAGTCTGGCGGTGGATTTCCGCGTCACCCAAACCGTCAACACCCACCGCGGCGTGCACGCGATGCTGCGCAAATCGCTGCTGGTTTGATCTTGCCCAGGGACGGCTTGCCCAGCGACGTCTCAGCGACGTCTAAGCCGAAAAGCGCGTCAGCAGCTCACCGGCCCGCGGCGCGGCCGCCAGCAGCCCCGCGCTGTCAGCCACCTGTTGCCCATTGACCCAGACGCCGTGCACCCCGACCGCGTCGGTTGTCAGGCGGGCTGCGCCGCCGGGCAGGTCGAAGACCCTGCGCTTGGGGCCGCGACCGACTGTGGCCGGATCGAACAGCAGCAGGTCAGCCGCATGGCCGGTGCGGATCAGGCCGCGCTCGGGCAGGCCGAAGATCTGCGCCGGCTGGCTGGTGAGCTTGCGCACCGCTTCGCTCAGCGTCATCAAGCCCAGGTCGCGCGCCCAATGGCCCATCAGGTGCAGGCCAAAGCCGGCGTCGTTGAAGAAGGTCAGGTGCGCGCCAGCGTCGCTCAGGCTGACGAGGCTGTGCGGGTGCGTGAGCATCCGGCCCACTGCCGCCTCGTCGGAGTTGAGCAACTGAGCGGTGAAGACGGTGCGCAACTGCTCTGCCAGCGCCAGGTCGAGCATCACGTCCAGCGGGTCGCGGCCTTCGCTTTGCGCGATGTCGGCGATGCTGCGCTGCTCCAGGTGGGCCTGGGCCGGGGTGACGGTTTCCACCACCTGCACCTTGTCCCATTCGCCGTTGAACAGCCGAAAGCTCGCGGGGGCCGCCAGCTCGGCGCGCACGCCGTCGCGAAAGTCGCGGCTCGCCAGCACCGCCATCAGCGCGTCGCCGTGCTGGCCGAGCGCGGGCCGCCAGCTCTGCAAGCCTTCGACCGGGTAGGCCGATTGCAGCGTGAAATCCATCGTCAGCGGGCAGCAAGAGACCTGGCCAATCAACCCATGCCCGCGCCCGTTGGCTGCGCTGATTGCGTCCAGGTCCTTGAACACCGATTGCGGGCTGGTGCTGTTGTGCAGCAGCGCTGCCACCATCACCGGTCGGCCGCTGTCGGCGGCCAGGGATTCGAGGAAAGCCACCGCCGTCTGGCCGCCCTTTGTCAGCATGAAGACGCCGCCGCCGCCTTCGCCCATCGCCATCACCAGCGCGTGCATCTCGCGCTCATCGGCCAAGCGCGACGGCATTGGCCGGCCGCCCTCGCCGTTGTGCGCGGGCGAGGTGCTGCTGGCAAAGCCGACCGCGCCGGCCTGCATCGCGTCGCGCACGATGGCCTGCATCTGTTCGATCTCGGCGTCGCTGGCCACGCGGGTCGACGCGTCGTCGCCCATCACATAGGTGCGCACGCTGCTGTGGCCGATGTAGGCGGCGATGTTGACGACCGCGCCCCGGCGCCGCAGCTGGGCCAGGTATTCGGGGAAGGTCTCGAAGTCCCAGGCGATGCCTAGACGCAGCGCATCCAGCGACATGCCTTCGACCTGGGTCAGGTTGCGCATCGTGATCTCGCGGTGCTGCGGCTTGCACGGCGCGATCGTGAAGCCGCAGTTGCCGATCACCGCGGTCGTCACGCCCAATGCCGGCGATGGCCGCACCTGCGGGTCCCAGGTGATCTGGGCGTCGAAGTGGGTGTGGCTGTCGATGATGCCTGGCATCAGCGCCAGGCCTTGTGCGTCGATCGTCTGCTGTGCCGACACGTCGAGCGCGGGGCCGATCGCGGCGATGCGGCCGCCGGCCACCGCCACATCCTGGATCACGGGGGCCTGGCCGGTGCCGTCGAAGACCAGCGCGTTGCGGATCAGCAGTTGATGCATCTTGTCTTCCTGTCGGGTCGCGTGAAGGGTTCAGGCTGGCGCGCGGTTTTTGGACCCGGGCACCGGTTCTGCCGGCCGGCGCGCCAGCAACTCGCCCGAGATCGCCTCGTAGGCCGCAGCCACGCGCAGCAAAGCGGCGTCACCCTGCGGTCTGCCGATCAACTGCAAGCCCGCCGGCCAGCGGCCGTTGGCATGGAAACCCGCCGGCAGGCTGATCGCCGGCAGGCCGGCGAAGGTGGCGTACAGCGTGCTCTCCATCCACCGGTGGTAGGTGTCCATGGCCCTGCCGGCGATCGTCTGCGGCCAGCGCTGTTCCACCGCAAACGGCCAGACCTGTGTCACCGGCAGCGCCAGCACGTCGAAGCGATCGAACAGCCCCAGCAAGTGGTTGTGGAAGGCCGTGCGCACCTCACTGGCCTGCATGAATTCGGTGAAGCCCAGGCCTTGCGCGGTGTCGTATTCCCACAGCGCTTCGGGCTTGATCTGGTCACGCGTGGCACCGGGCCGGGCCAGCAGTGCGGCGACCTTGGGTGCGACCAGCGCACGGCGCCAGACCAGCCACGCGGCCCACAGCCGGTCGGGGTCGAAGCCCAGCGCAGTCGGCTCGACCTGCGCGCCTTCGGCAGCGCAGCGCTGCAGCGCGCTCTCTAACACCGGCAGCAGGCCCTCGTCCATCGCCAGGTGGCCGGCCAGGTCCCCCAGCCAGCCCACGCGCAGGCCGCGCAGCGCTCCGGCCTCGCCATCAGCCAGAAAACTTTGCGAACCCTGGGCGATCGACAAGGGCGCGCGCGGGTCGTGGCCGGCTTGGGTGCCGAGCAGCAGCGACAGGTCGCGCACGCTGCGCGCCATCGGCCCGTCGGTGGCGAGTTGGGCCACATAGGTGTCGGCGGCCGGCCAGGTTGGCACCCGACCCTGGCTGGGTCGCATGCCGAAGACATGGCCCCAGGCCGCCGGGTTGCGCAGCGAACCCATGAAGTCCGACCCGTCGGCCACCGGCAGCAGGCGATGCGCCAGCGCCACTGCCGCGCCACCGCTGCTGCCGCCAGCGCAGACGCTGGCGTCCCAAGCGTTGGCGGTGGCGCCGAACAAGCGGTTGAAGGTGTGCGAGCCCAGGCCGAGTTCAGGGATGTTGGTCTTGCCGATCACGATGCAGCCCGCTGCTTTCACTCGCGCGCAGGCCACGCTGTCTTGTGCCGGCAGCACATCCTTGAGCAGCGGGCTGCCAACCGTGCTGGGGAAACCCAGCGCATGCCCGGTGTCCTTGATCGCCTGCGGCAGGCCGTGCAGCCAGCCGCGCGACCGGCCCTGGGCCAGTTCGGCATCGCATTGGTCGGCCTGCCGTAGCAGCGACTCATCGGGCGCGAGGTTGACGATCGCGTTGAGCGCCGGGTTCAGGCGGTGAATGCGCGCCAGATAGGCCTGCATCACCTCGCGGCAGGAGATGCGGCGAGCGTGGATCTCGGCAGACAGTTGATGGGCGTCGAGGTCGGTGAGGTCTGAGGCGGGCATCGGTCGGTGTCTCGTGGCTGGCGATCGTCGGTTTCAGCGATCTTGGCGATGGGAAGGGTTCCGGGGTAGAGGGCTTGATTTTGCAGCGCGGCGCAGCTGTTGTCGGGCCGAACCGCTAGCATCGCACGAAGCCCGGCTTGCTATTGGCTGCGCGAGAAGCTCGTTGCCGGTTTCGCTGGCCGGCCATCACAGCGCTTCGGGCCGCCTCAACATCTTGGAGACATCGATGAATCCTGCTCCGCAAGTCCCCGTCAACGGCATGTCGCTGGTCCACGGCGCGACCGACCATCCGCTGTCCGAGGACACCGTCCATGCGCTGCTGGCCAGTGCTGCGCAGCGCTGGCCCCAGCGCGAGGCCGCCGTGTTCGTCGAGCAAAGTCTGCGCTGGACCTGGGCCGAGTTGCTGCAGCAAGTCGAATGGGCGGCAGCCGGTTTCCGCGCTTTGGGTGTCAAGACGGGTGACCGGGTCGGGATGTGGTCGCCGAACCGGGCCGAGTGGCTGGTGACGCAGTTCGCCACCGCACGTATCGGCGCGATCCTGGTCAACATCAACCCGGCTTACCGCTTGTCAGAGCTGGAATACACGCTCAACAAGGCCGGTGTCGGTGTGCTGGTCAGCGCCGCCGCCTTCAAGTCCAGCGACTATCTTGGGATGCTGCAGACCCTGGGCGTGTGCGCTGCCGGCGCCGGCCCGCGCTTGCCGCTGCTGCGCGCGGTGGTGCGGCTGGGCGACGAGCCCAGCGCCGGCATGGTCAACTGGTCGCAGCTGATCGCGTCCGGCAAGACCCGGGTCGATGCGCTGCCGCCTGAGAGCGACCTGAGCTGTTTCGACGCGATCAACATCCAGTTCACCAGCGGCACCACCGGTGCGCCCAAGGGCGCGACGCTGACCCACCACAACATCGTCAACAACGGGCGCGCGGTCGGTGATTGCATGCGCTTGACCGAACAAGACAGCTTGTGCATCCCCGTGCCGCTGTACCACTGCTTTGGCATGGTGCTGTCAGTGCTGGCCTGCGTGGCCAAGGGCTCGAAGATGGTGTTTCCGGGCGAGGGTTTCGACGCCCGGGCCACGCTGGCGGCGGTGGCGACCGAGCGCTGCACCGCGCTGCACGGCGTGCCGACGATGTTCATCGGCGAGCTCGACCATCCCGATTTCGCCAGCTTCGACCTCGGCTCGTTGCGCACCGGCATCATGGCCGGCGCACCCTGCCCGATCGAGGTGATGCGCCGGGTCCAGAGCGACATGCACATGAGCGAAGTGACGATCTCCTACGGCATGACCGAGACCAGCCCGGTCTCGTTCCAGAGCGCGACCGACGACCCGCTGGGCAAACGCGTGACCACCGTCGGCCGGGTGCTGCCGCATCTGTCGGTCAAGGTCGTCGACCTCGACGGCCAGGTGGTGCCGGTCGGTCAGACCGGCGAACTCTGCACCCGTGGCTACTCGGTGATGCAGGGTTATTGGGACGACCCCGAGCGCACCGCGGACTCGGTGCGCGACGGCTGGATGCACACCGGCGACCTCGCCACGATCGACACCGAGGGCTACGCCAACATCGTCGGGCGGGTCAAGGACATGGTGATACGCGGCGGCGAGAACGTTTACCCGCGCGAGGTCGAGGAGTTCTTGTTCACTCACCCCAAGGTGGCGGCGGTTCAAGTCTTCGGTGTGCCCGACGCGCGCTACGGCGAAGCGCTGTGCGCCTGGATCATCACCCGCGCCGGCATGGTCTGCAGCGAAGCCGAAATCCTCGACTTCTGTCGCGACCAGATCGCGCACTACAAGGTGCCCAAGTACTTGCGATTCGTCGACGAGTTGCCGATCACCGTGACCGGCAAGCCGCAGAAGTTCCTGATGCGCGAGGCGATGATGCGCGAGCTGGGGCTGAGCCAGATCAGCACGGCCTGAGCGCCCCAAGGCCGGCCGAAGCCGGCCGCCCCCCGTGGGGATCAAGCCGCAAAGCCACATTTGCTTGAGAGCGGGCTGGCCTGGCGGGGCAGAATTCGCGCTCCAACAGCCCACCGAATGAAGCGTATGCCCATCCAAGCCGCCATCGTCGACCTCGACGGCACCCTGGTCGACACCGTCGGCGATTTCGATGTCGCGCTCAATGCGATGCTCGGCGAGCATGGCTTGCCTCGAGTGGACCGAGGATTCATCGAACGCACCGTGGGCAAGGGCAGCGAGCACCTGATCCGCTGCACCTTGGCCGAGGTCGACGCCGACCCCGATCTTTACGAGTCGGCTTGGCAGGCCTACCAGCGGCAATACGAGTCGATCAACGGGCTGCACTCGGTCGTCTACCCCGGCGTGGTCGAGGGCCTGCGCCGGCTGGTCGACGCCGGCTGGGCGCTGGCTTGCCTGACCAACAAGCCCGGCGCCTTCGCCAAGCCGCTGCTCGCCGCCAAGGGGCTGGACCGCTACTTCAGCCAGGTCTTCGGCGGCGATGCGTTCGCGCGCAAGAAGCCCGACCCGCTGCCCTTGTTGCAGACCTGCCTCGCGCTGGGCAGCCTGCCCGGGCGCACGCTGATGATCGGCGACTCCAGCAACGATGCCCAGGCCGCGCGCGCTGCGGGCTGCCCGGTCGTGCTGGTGAGCTATGGCTACAACCACGGTTTGCCGGTGGCGGGTGTCGGTGCCGACGCGGTGATCGATCGCCTCGACGCACTGGTGCCGGGTGTCTGGCCGGCCTGATCGCCTGGCCGAGGCCTCGGGTCGCTGAGCGGCCCGCGGGCCGGCTGATAAACTCGAAATCATGTCGATCGTGCAGCGGATCCAGAGGCAGCAGATGCCAGGCGAGCAGACCTCCAGGTCCGCCAGCCGGGGAGCTTGGCCCTGGCGACCCTCGCCTTTGGCTCACTGAGGTCTCTGGCAGCCGCCGGCCCGGCCCACGAATCCGCCGCCCGCGCAACGCGCCACCCGGTCAGGGCATCCACCGCGGCGCCCGACCGTCCACCCTGACCACCGTATCGTCTGCCTGCGCGCCCTGTGCGCCAGCACCCAGGAGTTGTCCGACGTGATCACCGAACTCGAGTTCAAGAGCCTTGCCGCGCAAGGCTTCAACCGCATCCCGCTGCTCAGCGAGGCCTTCGCCGACCTCGAGACGCCGCTGTCGCTCTACCTCAAGCTCGCAGGCGGCGCCAAGCACAGCTTTCTGCTCGAGTCGGTGGTCGGCGGCGAGCGTTTCGGCCGCTACTCCTTCATCGGCCTGCCGGCGCGAACCCAGCTGCGCGCCACCGGCAGTGCTTCTGGCAGCGTCACCGAGGTTGTCACCGACGGCGTGGTGGTCGAGACCCACGCCGGCAACCCGCTGGACTTCATCGAGGCCTACCAGTCGCGCTTCAAGGTCGCGCTGCGCCCCGGTTTGCCGCGTTTTTGCGGCGGGCTGGCCGGCTACTTCGGCTACGACGCGGTGCGATTCATGGAGCCCAGGCTGGCGGCGACGCACAAGCCCGGCGGCCTCGACACGCCCGATATCCTGCTGCTGCAGACCGAGGAGCTGGCGGTGATCGACAACCTGTCGGGCCGGCTCTACCTGATCGTCTACGCCGACCCGACCCGGCCCGAGGCTTATTTCAAGGCCAAGCGCCGGCTCACCGAACTTGGCGACAAGCTGCGCTATTCGGTCACCGCGCCGCCGGTCAAGCGCGGGCCGTCCTACGCGGTCGAGCGCGAGTTCGACAAGCCGGCCTACATCGAGGCCGTGCTCAAGAGCAAGGAGTACATCGCCGCCGGCGACATGATGCAGGTGCAGATCGGCCAGCGGCTGAAAAAACGCTATACCGAGAGCCCGCTGAGCCTGTACCGCGCGCTGCGCTCGCTCAACCCCAGTCCGTACATGTATTTCTACGACATGGGCGACTTCCAGATCGTCGGCGCGTCGCCCGAGATCCTGGTGCGCCACGAACACACGCCCGAGGGCGACAAGATCACGATCCGCCCGCTCGCCGGCACCCGCCCGCGCGGCACCTCGCCCGAGAGCGACAAGACCACCGAGGCCGACCTGCTGGCCGACCCGAAAGAGCGCGCCGAGCACCTGATGCTGATCGACCTGGCGCGCAACGACATCGGTCGCATCGCCAAGACCGGCTCGGTCAAGGTGACCGAGGCCTTCGCGGTCGAGCGCTACTCGCATGTGATGCACATCGTCAGCAACGTCGAGGGCATGCTCAAGGACGGCGTCAGCAACATGGATGTGTTGCGAGCCACCTTCCCGGCCGGCACCTTGACCGGCGCGCCCAAGATCCGGGCGATGGAGGTGATCGACGAGCTCGAGCCGGTCAAGCGCGGCATCTACGGCGGCGCCTGCGGTTACCTCAGCTTTGCCGGCGACATGGACGTTGCGATCGCGATCCGCACCGGCATCGTGCAGAACCAGACGCTCTATGTGCAAGCCGCGGCCGGCGTGGTCGCCGACTCGATCCCCGAGATGGAATGGGCCGAGACCGAGCACAAGGCAAGGGCGCTGATCCGCGCTGCGGAACTTGTGGAAGAGGGGTTTTGATGCCCTCAAGCTCATTTCATTCGCGGCCTGTTGAGGGGGCGCACGCCTCCTTTGGCGCGACCCTGCAGGAGGCATGACATGTTGCTGATGATCGGCCAGCCCCAGGTGGTTGTCGCGGCATCCCACCGTCCCCCGAAAACCCGCGCCAACGCTGGCGATTGGGGTTCTTGACGTCTCACTGAATCCAGCTCCAGACCGACAAAACAAGGGTATCAAAGCTGGTGTCGGTTGCCATGCAAATCTCGCGCCTCGACTTGTACAACCGCGTGTGGTCCGCGCCGATGAGCAAGCTCGCCCGAGAGCTTGATGTCTCGGATGTCGGGCTGGCCAAGGCCTGTCGCCGGCACAACATCCCCCGTCCGCCGCGCGGCTACTGGGCCAAGCTCGCAGCCGGCAAGGCATCCCCCAAGCCTGCCCTGCCGCCGGCCAAGATCAACATGGTGGAGTTCGATGCGGCCCGGCATCGCATCGCGGCGACGCCGAAGGTCGAGATCGACAGGGCCAGCATCAAGGCCGCGCAGGCGGCGCAGGGCGACGCCCTTGCAGGAGTGGCAGCTGCCACCTCCGAGCGGCTGACCAACGCGAAGCCTTCAGCGGATGGCTTCGTAAGCTGCGGCTCATCCCGGGTGATTGCCTGTTCGCTCAGCCCCGCGACCATGGAGCGAGCCTGCCGTGTTCTGGACGCGATCGAACGGGCCATGTCAGCTGCGGGTGCGCGCTTCGCCCACAACCAGGAAGCGAAACGCGTCGAGGTCGATGTCGGCGGCGAGCGTCTGGGCGTCAGCCTCGCCGAGAACTACACGCGGACCGAGACCGTCAGGGTTGATCCGAAGTACTCGTGGATGAATACGCGAACCTTCACCTACCACTTCACCGGTGAGCTGCGCCTGACGATCGCGGGTGACTTCGCTGGCCGCAAGTCCTGGGCGGATGGCAAACGCTCACGCTTGGAGGAAAAGGTCGAAAGCATCATCGCCGGCCTGGCGGGCGGCGCGCTGGCCATTGCCCGCCTGCGGACTGAACGCGAGGAGCAGCGAAAACGACGGGAGGAGCAGGCGCGCGAGGCCGAGATTGCCAGAGAGCGTCAGCGTCGACTGCTCAGCTTTGCAGATCAGCTGCACAAGGAGGCGGTGGCCTGGTATCGCTACTGCGACGTGAAGGCCTATGTCGATCACCTGCAGAGCCAGCTCGTTGCAAGCAACGCATTGCCTGAGCGCAGCCGCGAGTGGTTGCGGCTTGCGGTGCACTTGGCCAGCCTGAGCGACCCCACCAAAGCTAGGCTTGAGTTCTTACAGGCTGGTATCTCCGGTTACGACTACGACATGCCGTTTGGCCGCCCCGTCGTGGGGTAGGGCTTCGGCGTCCGCAACCTCGCTGACGGCACGTGCGACCGTGTCTGTCAATCAGCAGATGGCTGCCAACTGGCGCTAGAGCAGCCCGCCGTCCTCGAGGTCCCGCAATGCCTCGGGGTGGAGCATCACCTTCAACTTCTTGCGCAGCGGCACGACCTTGCGGTCGAAGTTCTTGACCAGATCTTCGTGCTGGGCGGCGACAAAGTCGCGTATGCGCTTGGTCTCATGCACTTCCAGCGCACGCAGTTCGGCCAAGGGGCGCTCGATGCGCCGGCAGTCGCGCAAGAACGAAGTGAAGCGGACCGCGGCCAGCGCATCGGGATCGCTGAATACGACGAGCAGGTTGCGTTCCTTCGGATCTTGGTGCTCCCACGGGTGGTCATCCAGGAAGCACACCCCTTGCCGTTGCTCGCAGAATAGCTGCCCCAACTCGCTGCGGCGGCGGAACTGTTCCTGCCAGACTCGGTGCTGCAACTCTTCGAGCAGCGCCTCCTGGCCGTCGGCTTGCACACGCATGTCCCAGCGGATTGCCCCGCTCTTGTCGCGTTTTCCGTCCTCGGGGCCGCGCACGTGCCGGTGCGGAAGGCGCGCCTCGATCTCGGCGCTTGCGGCGTCTTCCATGACGGTGTACAGGTGCCACGACGCCATCGTCAGTGTCAAGTAGCTCAGCTGGTCGTCCACGAGAACGCGCGCCCAGGTGCCATGCAGGGCGCCTGTGTACGGCTCGGGCTGAAAGCCCTCAAGGTCCCGTTGCTTGGCGTCCTGCTGGAAGGCGTGGTCGTCGTGGTCGTAGTCGAGCAGCGTCTCGAAATCCAGGATGCTGCTGCCCTCGGCAAAGTGCTCGTTGAGGGTGAAGGCATCCTCACCGACTCCCTTGAGCGGCTGCAGCCACTCGTTGATGCGGTTCTGCAGGTCGAGCGGCACGCGACCATGCGACTCGAGCTTACCCAGCGCCGCGGGCCGGCGCTCGCCATGTTCTCGTAGCAGCGCCGTGACGATGGCTTCGCGGTCCTCGTCCGGCAGCTTCACGCGATACTGAAGCTGCTCTTCGGTCGACCACGCGAAGTACTCCGGCCGAGCGACCATGATGGCACGGCGCAGTTCGGGCGACCATCGGTCGAGGCCGGTGGCCGCTTCGGTGCCGGGTGTAGGGATCACGGCGTCATTCTTTCATGGCCGGTGTGGGCCGCATGCGATGTTGGCGCCCTCTCGCGGCCAGCGATCGCGGGGGTGTTGACCGGGGATCGCTTGAATCGGTACCTTGACGGCTTGGACGGGTGGGGTGAAGCGGCCCTTGCCGACCCCGGGAGCAAGCTTGCGGAGATGGCGTGCCGAGCGTGGCTCCGCCCAGAGCAGGTGGCATGAAGCGGTGGTGGACGGGGCCGCAGCGCGAGGCGGTGCCGCGTGGCGACGTAGCCCATAATGCATCTCATGTCTGCGCGCATCCTTTCATCAGCGGCACTCTTTGGTTGGCGTTGGCGCAAGCCATCCGCCTGACCGACCTATTGCGCTCGCACGGGCGCCTCAGTCCCCACCCAGCACGTCGCGCCGGCCTCGCCAGCGACAGAAAAAACGGGTATCAAAGTGGGCATGAAACCTGGGTGATGAAAAAACAACCAATTAAATCAATAGGTTATAGAGCATATGCTGCTGATGATCGACAACTACGACAGCTTCACCTTCAACCTGGTGCAGTACTTCGGCGAGCTGGGTCAGGACGTCAAGGTGCTTCGCAACGACGAGATCACGGTTGAGCAGATCGCCGCGCTCAAGCCCGACCAGTTGGTGCTCTCGCCCGGGCCCTGCTCGCCGGCTGAGGCGGGAGTCTGCGTGCCGGCGATCCAGGCCTTGATGGGCAAGCTGCCGATCCTGGGCGTTTGCCTGGGGCACCAGAGCATCGGTGCGGCACTTGGCGGCAAGATCGTCCGCGCCCAGCACCAGATGCACGGCAAGGCCAGCATCTTGAGCACTGACCAGCAAGGTGTCTACCTCGGCTTGCCCAAGGAGTTCAGCGTGATTCGCTACCACTCGCTGGTGATCGAGCGCGAGACATGTCCGAAGGCGCTGGTGGTCACCGCGACCTCGGAGGACGGCGAGATCATGGGTGTTCGCCACCGCGAACTGGCAGGCACCGCGACGCCGCTCGAAGGGGTGCAGTTCCACCCTGAATCCATCCTGTCCGAGCATGGTCATGCGATGCTGCGCAACTTTCTCAACCTGAGGGCTTGATCATGAGTGCCAGCACGGTTTCCTACGGTTCGGCGGTCCCGGCTGCTTTCGACGGCGCTTTGGTCGACCTGCGCAGCGACACCGTCACCCGGCCGACTGCAGCGATGCGTCAAGCGATGGCCAGCGCGGTGGTCGGCGACGATGTGTTCGGCGATGACCCGACTGTCAACGCCTTGCAGCAGCGCATCGCCGCGCTGCTGGGTTTTGAGGCGGCGCTGTTCATGCCCAGCGGCACCGCCAGCAACCTGTGCGCGCTGCTGGCGCACTGCGGTCGCGGCGACGAGTACATCGTCGGCCAATTGGCGCACACCTACCGCTACGAAGGCGGTGGCGGTGCAGTGTTGGGCGGGATCCAGCCGCAGCCGATCACCCAGCAGCCCGACGGCACGCTGTCGCTGGCCGAGGTCGAGGCCTCGATCAAGCCCGACGACCCGCACTTCGCCCGCAGTCGACTGCTGTGCCTGGAAAACACCTGGAATGGCAAGGTGCTGGCGCAGGACTACCTCGAGCAGGCCACCGCGCTGGCGCGTCGACATGGCCTGAGCAGCCACCTCGACGGGGCACGCTTGTTCAACGCGGCGGTGGCCAGTGGATCGACCGCCGGCGCGATCGCCAGCCTGTTCGACAGTGTCTCGGTCTGCTTCAGCAAGGGCTTGGGCGCGCCGATCGGCTCGGCGCTGTGTGGCTCGCGCGAGTTCATTGCCCGGGCTCACCGCATCCGCAAGCTCACCGGCGGCGGCATGCGCCAGGTCGGCCTGCTGGCGGCCGCGGCGATGCACGCGCTCGACCACCATGTCGACCGGCTCGCCGACGACCATGTGCTGGCGCGGCGCCTTGCCGATGGCCTGGCCGCTTTGCCCGGCATCGCAGTGACGCCGCCACAGACCAATATCGTCTTTGCCCATGTCGATGACGGCCGGGGGCCCGGCCTGCTGGCACATCTGCAGTCGCGCGGCGTGCTCGCCACCGGCTTGCTCGGCCTGCGCTTTGTCACCCATCTCGATGTTGACGCCGCGGGCATCGACCGTGCCATCGCCGCTGCCGGCGAATTCCTCCAGCCCTGAGCCCGCCATGCCCATCACCAACACCGCCGCGCTGACCCGCATCATCGAGCACCGCGAGATCTTCCACGACGAGATGCTGGCGCTGATGCGCCGCATCATGAGCGGCGAGATGTCCCCAGTGATGATCGCGGCTTTCGCGGTTGGTTTGCGGGTCAAGAAGGAGACGATCGGCGAGATCGCCGCCGCCGCCCAGGTGATGCGCGAGTTCGCCACACCGGTGCCGGTGGCCGACCGCACCCATCTGGTCGACATCGTTGGCACGGGTGGCGACGGCTCTCACACCTTCAACATCTCGACCGCCTCGATGTTCGTCGCCGCCGCCGCCGGAGCCCGGGTCGCCAAGCACGGTGGCCGCAGCGTGTCGTCGACCTCCGGGTCGGCCGATGTGATGGAGGCGCTGGGCGCTTGCATCACGCTCACGCCCGACCAGGTTGCCACATGCCTGGCCGAGACCGGCATCGGCTTCATGTTCGCGCCCAACCACCATGCCTCGATGCGTCACGCCGCACCGGTTCGCAAGGAACTGGGTGTACGGACCATCTTCAACATCCTGGGGCCGCTGACCAACCCGGCCGGCGCGCCCAACCAGCTGATGGGGGTGTTCCATCCCGATCTGGTCGGAATCCAGGTTCGGGTGTTGCAGCGCCTGGGCAGCGAGCATGTGCTGGTGGTGCACGGTGCCAACGGCATGGATGAGATCTCGCTGTCGGGCGAGACCCAGGTCGGCGAACTGCACCATGGCGAGGTCCGCGAGTACGTCGTGCACCCCAGCGACTTTGGCTTGCCGGTCTACGACTCGCGCGCGCTGCGGGTTGCGAACCGCGACGAATCGGTGCAGTGCATCAACCGTGCACTGGCCAACGAGGACGGGCCGGTGCGCGACATCGTGCTGCTCAACGCTGGCGCCGCGCTCTACGCCGCCGGCGTGGCGGCCTCGATAGACGATGGCGTCAAGCGTGCCCGCGAGGCCGTGGCCAGCGGCGCTGCTCAGGCCAAGCTCAGCCAGTTCGTCGCGCTGACGCAGCGCTTCAAGCCCGTTTAAGGACAGGTCCCGCCATGTCAGACATCTTGCAACGCATCGTCGCGGTCAAGCGCGAAGAACTGGTCGCCGCGCGCGCCGTCCTCAGCGAGGCGGCAATGCGCGAGCTCGCGCAAGGCCAGGCCCCAACACGCGGCTTCGCCGCGGCGCTGCGCGCCAAGCTGGCCGCAGGCGAGCCGGCGGTGATCGCCGAGGTCAAGAAAGCCAGCCCCAGCAAGGGCGTGATCCGCGAGCACTTTGTCCCGGCCGAGATCGCTGCCAGCTATGCCGGCCATGGCGCGGCCTGCCTGAGTGTGCTGACCGACGTGCAGTTCTTCCAGGGGCATGCCGACTATCTGCGCCAGGCCCGAGCCGCTTGCGCGCTACCGGTGCTGCGCAAGGATTTCATGGTCGATCCCTACCAGGTGATCGAGTCGCGCGCGATCGGCGCCGATTGCATCCTGCTGATCGCCGCCTGCCTATCGGATGGGCAGATGGCCGAGCTCGAGGCCTGCGCGATCGGGCTGGGGCTGGACGTGCTGGTCGAGGTTCACGACGGCGACGAGCTCGACCGCGCACTGCGGCTCAAGACCCCGCTGCTGGGCATCAACAACCGCAACCTGCGCAGCTTTGAGGTCAGCCTGGACGCCACGCTGGACCTGCTGCCCAGGGTGCCGCCCGACCGATTGCTGGTGACCGAGTCGGGCATAGCCTCGCGTGCCGACGTGCAGCGCATGCGCGCCGCGGGTGTCCATGCCTTTCTGGTCGGCGAGGCTTTCATGCGGGCTGACGACCCTGGCGCTGCGCTGGCGGCGCTGTTTTCTTGAGCGCGTCCGGGCGGTCGGCCGCTGGCGTCGGCAACCGGCTGATCGAGCCGCTGGCCGGACTGCTGGCCTTGGCGCCCGGCGACTGGGCCCCGCTGGTCCACGAATGGATGGCCACGGCCGAGGGCCAGGGCCTGCTGCGTTTCGTCGCACAACGCCAAGCCGCAGGTGCGGTGATTTACCCGGCCCAGGTGCTGCGTGCGCTGGAACTCACGCCGCGCTCCGCAGTGCGGGTGGTGATCCTGGGCCAGGATCCGTACCATGGCGCCGATCAGGCCGAAGGCCTGGCATTTTCGGTGCCTGCCGGCACCCGTCCGCCGCCCAGCCTGCGCAACATCTTCGATGAAATCTCGCGCAGTCTCGGGTTTGTGCGCCCGACCAGCGGCCACCTGGGCGGCTGGGCTCGCCAGGGCGTACTGCTGCTCAACACGGTGCTGACAGTCGAAGACGGCAGCCCGGCAGCCCATGCCAAGCGCGGCTGGGCGGCCTTGACCGACGCGTTGATTGCGGCCACGGCCAGCGATGCGGGTGCCAAGGCCTACCTGCTGTGGGGCGCCCACGCCCACGCCAAGGCCGGGCTGATCGAGGCCGCAGGCGGCGGCCGCCACCGGGTGCTGCTGGCCAACCATCCTTCGCCGCTGTCGGCCCGGCGGCCGCCGCGGCCTTTCATCGGCTGTGACCACTTCAGCCAGGTCCGGGACTTTCTCGCGAGCCTGCACACGCCGCCCATCGATTGGTCGCTCTGATCGCCCCGAGGCCGACCGCTGCCCCGTCGGGGTGCTGGAGAGCGGCAAAGCCACATGGGCTTGAGAGTTCGGGGCTTGTGGCGCGCCGGCGGCCATCACATCGTTGTTCGGTCGCGCGCAGTCTGCTATAGTCCGGGGTTCGCTGCGGAGGGGTGCCCGAGTGGCTAAAGGGGGCAGACTGTAAATCTGTTGGCTTACGCCTACGGTGGTTCGAATCCACCCTCCTCCACCACAGCGAAATTTTTTTGGGTCCCATGGCCAGTCTGTTTTGCTCAATGTGAGTCAGCTTGGCGGTGGGTCGGCGAGGCGGGAGTAGTTCAATGGTAGAACATTAGCCTTCCAAGCTAAATACGCGGGTTCGATTCCCGCTTCCCGCTCCAGGGTTGTTTGTAATCATTATCTTGGCTTTCACCACAGCTTTGGGCCTGGTCTTCGTGTCCAAAGCTGTGGTGATGCCCATGTGGCTCAGTGGTAGAGCACCCCCTTGGTAAGGGGGAGGTCGCGCGTTCGATCCGCGCCATGGGCACCAGATTTTTTATTCAATGTGGTTTCCTGTTTGATCGCGAGGAGCGCGCAACATGGCAAAGAGTAAATTCGAACGCACCAAGCCCCACGTCAACGTGGGCACGATCGGTCACGTCGACCACGGCAAGACCACGCTGACGGCGGCCATCACCAAGGTGCTGGCGCAGAAGTTTGGCGGCGAGTTCAAGGCCTACGACCAGATCGATGCCGCGCCGGAAGAAAAAGCCCGGGGCATCACGATCAACACGGCGCACGTCGAGTACGAGACTGCGAACCGCCACTACGCCCACGTCGACTGCCCAGGGCACGCCGACTATGTGAAGAACATGATCACGGGTGCGGCGCAGATGGACGGCGCGATCCTGGTGTGTTCGGCCGCTGACGGCCCGATGCCCCAGACGCGTGAGCACATCCTGTTGGCGCGCCAGGTTGGCGTGCCTT
>JBILYN010000271.1:0-6146 GCA_044377715.1 Aquabacterium sp. | reverse complement strand
GATCGACAGACGGTAGCTGTAGACCGGTCGGCCAGCCTGCTTCGGGATGTAGTAATACATCATGCCGAGGAAGCCGGCGGTCAGGAAGAAGCCCACCGCGTTGTGGCCGTACCACCACTGAACCATCGCGTCTTGCACGCCAGCATAGGCCGAATAGCTCTTGGTCAGGCTGACCGGAATCGCCGCGCTGTTGACGATGTGCAGCAGCGCCACCGCGATGATGAAAGCGCCGAAAAACCAGTTGGCGACGTAGATATGGCGGATTTTTCGCGTGCCCACAGTCCCGAAGAAGACCACCGCGTAAGCGACCCAGACGACGGTGATCAAGATATCGATAGGCCATTCCAGTTCGGCATATTCCTTGCCCTGGGTGAACCCCAGCGGCAGCGAAATCGCAGCGGCCAGGATCACCACCTGCCAGCCGATGAAGGTGAACATCGCCAGTCCAGGCAGGAAAAGCCGGGTCTGGCAAGTGCGCTGCACCACGTGGTAGCTGGTGGCGAAGAGTGCGCAACCGCCGAAAGCAAAGATCACCGCGTTGGTGTGCAAGGGCCGCAAGCGTCCATAACTCAACCAAGGAATGCCCAAGCTGATCTCGGGCCAGGCCAGTTCGGCAGCAATGACCACGCCGACCAGCATGCCCACGATCCCCCACAGCACAGCAACCAGTGCAAATGCACGCACAACGGTGTCGCTGTATTCGGGTGGATTGCTTGTGGCGTTGCTATGCATTGACCCCTCCTTCGATGATTTCATGATTGACCAGACTTTGAATGTGGGGATTGTTCGGGTCGACCCTGGCGCTGAGTTTGATTGACATCAAACCCCAAGCCCTGTTCATCCAAGATGCGCAGGCCTTCGCGCTCGACATCGTCAAACTGACCATGGTGCAAAGCCCAGCCGAAAAGGCCCAGGATCAGCAGCACCAGCACGGCCGACAGCGGGATCAGCAGGTAGAGGATGTCCATCGGTTCGGCGCTTCAACGTGCCAGTCGCAGCGAGTTAGCAACCACCAGCAGCGAGCTGCAGGCCATGCCCAGCCCCGCCGCCCAGGGCGGTAGCCAACCCAACAGGGCCAACGGGATGCAGGCGCCGTTGTATGCCGCGGCCCACAGCAGGTTCTGTCGCACCACCCCCATCGTTCGCCGCGCCAGATCGTGCATCAACACCAGATCGCCCAGCCGGCTCGACACCACGACCGCGTCGGCCTGGGCTCGCGCCACCAGCGCGCCCTGCCCCATCGCGAAGGACACGTCGGCGCGCGCCAGCACTGGCGCATCGTTGATGCCGTCGCCGACCATCGCGACCCGAAGACCGCTGGCTTGCGCAGCCGCCAGTTCGGTCAGTTTGCGCTCGGGCGTGGCGCCGCCGATCACGTCGGTCACCGCCAACAGCGCGCCCATGCGTGCCGCCCGCTCCGGCCTGTCGCCCGACAACAGCACCACTTCCAGACCGCGCGCTCGCAGCGCGTCCACCGCAGCGCGTGCGTCGGGCCGCAAGGCCTCGTCGAAGTCAAAGCGCGCCAGCAACTGCTTTTCGCAGGCCAGCCAGGTTGAGGCGCGGCCATCGAGCGCTGGCGAGCCAAGCGCGCCGCCGACCGCATCGACCGTCGCGACGAAATCGACCCGACCCAAGCGCCAGCATCGGCCTTCGCAGTCAAGCGCCTGCAAGCCTTGGCCAGCCAGTTCCTGAACATCATGCCAATCCAGACTGCTGCCTGATGGCCTGCCACGGTCGACGCTCGCGCCGGCCAACACCAGCGCCTTGGACAGAGGATGACTGGACCAGGCGGCCAGTCCGGCAGCTCGAAACATCAGTTCGGCATTGCTGAAAACCTCGCTTGTGCCGTCCACCCGCAGCATGCTGGTCCACTGCAGGTGCTCGTCGGTCAATGTGCCGGTCTTGTCGAAATAAAAGCGTCGGACCGCGGTCAGCGCCTCCAGAGCGTCGAGCCGCTGCAGCAACACGCCACGCCGCGCCAGCGCGCTGGCCGCCGCCAGCAGTGCTGAAGGTGCGGCCAACGACAGCGCACAGGGGCAGGTGACGATCAACACCGAGACGGCCACCCAGACCGCTCGCGCCGGATCGACCACACTCCAAACCGCCGCCGCGCCTGCTGCAAGCAGCAGCACCGCCCAAAGAAATGGCCCAGCCCAACGGTCTGCTGAGCGAGCCAGTGCTGGGCGCTGGCTCATCGCGTCGCGCATCAGCGCAACAATGGCCTCGAGCCGGGTGTCAGCGCCGACGCGTTCAATGCGCATCAGTACCGGCGCACCCAGATTCACGCTGCCGGCCACCACCGCCGCACCGCAGGGCTTGGCGACGCCCAGGCTCTCGCCGCTGAGCAGCGATTCGTCGGCCCGGGTACTGCCCTCGATCAGCCGCCCATCGGCCGGAAAGGGTTCACCGACGGGCACGCGCACAAGGTCGCCCGGTGCCAGACGCTGCACGCTCACCATCTCGATCTGGTTGTCGGGTCCCAGGCGCATCGCGGTGTCGGGCATGCCAGACAGCGCGGTCTCGAGCACCTGGGCCACCCGGTGCCGAGCGCGGGTCTCGAGCAATCGGCCCGCCAGCAGAAAGCTGACGAACATGGTCAGTGAGTCGAAATAGACCTCGCCACCGAACAAGCTGTCAGGCGCAAATGTGGCGCCGCTGCTGGCAACAAAGGTGACCAAGATCCCCAGAGCCACCGGCACATCCATGCCGATGCGACGTACCCGCAGGCTGCGCCAGGCGCCGCTGAGGAAAGGCGCAGCCGAGAACACCATCACCGGCAAGGTCAGCAACCAGCCGCCCCAGTTGAGCAACTGGCGCAGGTCAGGCGCCAACTCGCCCGGGCCAGCCACATAGCTGGGTGTGGACATCATCATCACTTGCATGGCACAGAACGCGGCCACGAACAGTTGCCAGATCGCTGCGCGGTGCTCGAGTTGGCGAGCCTCTCGCGCGGCTAGCGCCATGTCAGGGGTGGCGCCATAGCCAGCAGCGCGGATCGCCGCCACGACATCGACCAGGCAGGTGCGCTGCGGGCTCCAGCGCACGCGAGCGCGCTCGCCGGCAGCGCTGACCTGTGCATCGAGCACACCATCGACCTTGGTCAAGGCCTGCTCGATCACAGCGGCGCAGGCGGCACAGTGCATGCCGCTGATTCGCAGCGACGAATCGGCAATACGCTCGCCCGATGCGCCGACGGCGTAACGGGTAAATCGGCGCTGCTCGGCGGGATCGTCCAAGATGCCCGAAGCGGGCGCAAGCGGCAAACTGAATGGCACAACAGTCTCGGTCGGGGTCGGCATGTTGAAATAGACCTTGTGCAGGCCTGCGCCGGCACTCGCCGACCCGAACACCAGGCTGAGCCAATGTAGTGGATTTCCCGAGGTCTAGACATGACATATATCAAGACATTGCCCAGCCTGGCCCGCTGCGTGGGCAGCGCTGCGGCGATATTGGCGGCCTTGGCCGGCGCAATGGCCTCAGCCCAGAGCGGGCAAGACCAGCCTCAGCGCCTTCAGGCGATCACGCTGGGCGCCGGCATGCACAACATCCGCGCCGAGTTGGCGATCACGCCTGAGCAACGACAAAAAGGCTTGATGTTCCGGCGCGACCTGGCCAGCCATGAGGGCATGTTGTTCATCTTCGACCATGCGCAGCCACAGTGCTTCTGGATGCGCAACACGCCCACACCGCTGACGATCGCCTTTGTCGCCGACGACGGCAGCATCGTCAACCTGGCCGACATGAAGCCTTTCGACGAGGCCTCGCACTGCTCGGAACAGCCGGTGCGCTATGTGCTGGAGATGAACCAAGGCTGGTTTGCCAAGCGTGCGATCAAGGCCGGCTTCAAGCTCACCGGCCCACCGTTCAAACCATGAGCACGGGCGGCATGCTCTAAATTGAAAACGGGCCGGACAGCGATGCCGTCCGGCCCGGTCAGCGCCTGAGCGCTGGTCCGATCAGGCGAAATTCGCCGCAGCGAAATCCCAGTTCACGAGTGAGTTGAGGAAAGTCTCGACGAACTTGGGGCGGGCGTTGCGATAGTCGATGTAATAGGCATGCTCCCAGACGTCGATCGTCAGCAAGGCCTTGTCGGCGCCGGTCAACGGGGTCGCGGCGTTGCTGGTGTTGACCAGATCGACCGAGCCGTCCGCTTTCTTGACCAGCCATGTCCAGCCCGAGCCGAAGTTGCCCACCGCGCTCTTGGTGAAAGCTTCCTTGAAAGCGGCGTAGCTGCCCCATTTGGCATCGATCGCAGCGGCCAGCGCCCCGGTCGGCGCACCGCCGCCGGCCGGCTTCATGCTGCTCCAGAAGAAAGTGTGGTTCCAGACCTGGGCGGCGTTGTTGAAGACAGGACCGGACGACTTCTTGACCACATCCTCCAGCGCCAAGCCGGCGAATTCAGTCCCCACCACGAGGTTGTTGAGGTTGGTGACGTAAGCCTGGTGGTGTTTGCCGTAGTGGTACTCAAAGGTCTCCGGCGAGATAT
Organism: Aquabacterium sp.; assembly: GCA_044377715.1. Taxonomy (GTDB): domain Bacteria; phylum Pseudomonadota; class Gammaproteobacteria; order Burkholderiales; family Burkholderiaceae_C; genus Pseudaquabacterium. The sequence goes on along the minus strand of JBILYN010000271.1, from coordinate 1,660 downwards.
GCGGCATCAGCGCATTGGTGGCGTACGGCAGGGCTGGCAGGGTGTAGCTCATGAGGTGTCTTTGAAGAAGCGGCGCATTGCTGCACCTGGGTTGCAGAAATCGGGTGAAACTGGAGGTCAGACCGGAGCACATTGTAGGCAGCGCACCCCACGCTGCGCGGGTAGGCCCTAGTCGAGAAATGGCGCCAACACACAGGCTTGAACCGAAGCCGCCGAGGCGATAATCCAGGGTCAGAGCCCGGTCGCGGGTCGGACCGGGTCCAGCACCCGGGTCACTTTCACCCCGAAACACACAGAGGCGCCCGTTGCTGTCAATCATCCAAGCTGCTGGTTGGCCGATCTGGCCTTTGTTGATGTGCTCCGTGGTGGGGCTGGCGTTGGTCATCGAGCGATCGCTGAGCCTGCGTTCGAGTCGAATCCTGCCGCCCACCTTGCTTGACGAGGTGATGGCGGTCAGCCGCACAAGCCTGCCCGCCATGGACGTGGTCAACAAGCTGGAAGGCAATTCGGTGCTCGGACAGGTGTTGGCCACGGGTCTGCGCGCCGTGATCGTCGAGCCGCGCATCACCGAGCAAAGCCTGCGCCTGAGCTTCGAGAGCGCAGGGCGTGCCGCCGCGCAACAACTCGATCGCTATCTCAACGCGCTCGGCACGATCGCCGCTGCTGCGCCGCTGCTGGGCCTGTTGGGCACCGTGGTGGGCATGATCGAGATCTTCGGTTCGCAAGCGCCCACGGGTGCCGCCAACCCGGCAGCGCTGGCCCATGGCATCTCGGTCGCGCTCTACAACACCGCATTCGGCCTGATCATCGCGATCCCCGCGCTGATGCTGTATCGCTACTTCAGGGGCCGCGTCGAGCAGCACTTGCTGAGCCTGGAGCAGGCCGCTGAACGCCTGGTGCCGCACCTGATGCGTTTTGCAGTGCGCAGCGCGGCAAGCCCAAGCTGATCGCGCCCTCGCCATGCATTTTCGCCGCCGACGCATTGAAGAGCCCGAGATCAACCTGATCCCGTTCATCGACGTGCTGCTGGTGGTGCTGATCTTCCTGATGCTGTCGACCACCTACAGCCGCTACTCCGAGTTGCAGATCAACCTGCCGACGGCCGATGCTGAACGGCTCAAGGAGCGGCCGGCCGAGATCTTGGTCACAGTGTCGGCTGAAGGCCGCTATGCGGTCAACCGCGATCCGCTCGAAGGCCGCAGCATCGAAGTGCTGACCGCAGCGCTGCAACGTGCAACTGCCAGCATCGACGACAAATCGCCTGTCGTGATCGTCTCGGCGGATGCGCTGACGCCGCACCAGTCGGTGATCAACGTGCTGGACGCTGCGCGTCGAGCCGGCCTGCCTCGCCTGACCTTTGCGACCCAGCAGCCGGGTGGCAGGCCCGCGAACTGACCTCGAGTTGTCGCGCCGCGTGACCGCGAACCCCGTTGGCAGCCGTTTCTCGGCGCGAATCTCGACCTGGGTCCAGTCCCAATGGCTTGGCCCGAGGCCGAACGCCGCGGCACGCCTCTTGCAGCCAATGGCATGGCTGTACGCAGCGCTGGCCGGCATGCACCGCGCCGCCTACCGGATCGGTTTGCGCCGGGTCCAGCGTGCGCCAGTGCCACTGCTGGTGGTCGGCAATCTGGTGGCCGGCGGCGCAGGCAAGACCCCGGCA
>JBILYN010000270.1:0-6148 GCA_044377715.1 Aquabacterium sp. | reverse complement strand
TAGCGCGGACATATACTTGAGATTCGATCGATTTGTTTGCGGGCCACCAGGCCCAAGGCAGGGCAAGATGACGGGCAAATTCAAGGTGGTGGGGCTGCTGGCCCTGGGTGCCGTGGCGGGGGCACTGACCACGATGCAGCTGCAGGCCTATGCGCGCGGCTCGCTCGCGCCACTGCCGATCGAAGAGTTGCAACAACTCGCGGCGGTCTTCGGTATGGTCAAGAGCGACTATGTCGAGCCGGTCGACGAGAAAAAACTGATTTCGGACGCGATCGGCGGCATGGTGGCCGGGCTCGACCCTCATTCGGTGTACTTCGACAAGAAGAGCTTCAAGGAATTCCGCGAAGGCACGACCGGCAAGTTTGTCGGTGTCGGCATCGAGATCGGCATGGAAGACGGGCTGGTCAAGGTGGTCTCGCCGATCGAGGGCTCGCCGGCGTTTCGCGCCGGACTCAAGCCCGGTGACCTGATCACCAAGATCGACGACACACCGGTCAAGGGCATGGGGATGGAGCAAGCGGTCAAGCGCATGCGCGGCGATCCCAACACCAAGGTGCAGCTGATGATCTTCCGCAAGGATGAGAGCCGCAGCTTCCCTGTGACCATCATCCGCGAGGAGATCCGGGTTCAGAGCGTGCGTGCCAAGCAGATCGAGCCGGGTTATGCCTGGGTTCGTGTCAGCCAGTTCCAGGACCGCACGATCGATGACTTTGCCCGCAAGGTTGAAGAGCTTTACAAGGCCGACCCGCACTTGAAGGGCTTGGTGCTCGATTTGCGCAACGACCCGGGGGGCTTGCTCGAAGGCGCTGTGGCGCTGTCAGCCGCCTTCCTGCCGTCTGATGTGACGGTGGTCACGACCAACGGTCAGCTCCCCGAGTCGCGCGCGACCTTCAAGGCCTCGCCCGAGTATTACGCCCGCCGTGGCAATGGGGACCCGCTGCGCAAGCTGCCGGCAGCGATCAAGACCGTGCCGCTGGTGGTGCTGGTCAACGAGGGTTCGGCCTCGGCCAGCGAGATCGTCGCTGGCGCGCTGCAAGACCACAAGCGCGCGACCATCATGGGCGCGCAGACCTTCGGCAAAGGCTCGGTCCAGACTGTTCGTCCGCTGCCGGCCGACACTGGGTTGAAGATCACCACCGCGCGTTATTTCACCCCGGGTGGCCGCTCGATCCAGGCCAAAGGCATCGTCCCCGATGTCTGGCTCGACGAAACCGCCGAGGGCAATGTGTTTGCCGCGCTGCGCATGCGCGAGGCTGACCTTGAAAAACACCTGAACAACGGCGTAGAGAAGAAAGACGAAGTCCGCGAGAAGGCCCGCGAAGAAGCGCGCAAGAAGCTCGAGGAGCTCTCGGCCAAGACCAAAGAGCCGCCCAAGCCGCTGCCCGAGTTTGGCGGGGCCGAGGATTTCCCACTGCAGCAAGCCCTCAACCAGCTCAAGGGCAAGCCGGTGATCGTGAGCAAGACGATGAGCGAGCGCAAGGCCGCGGTCGCCGCCGACAAGCCTTGACCGGATAGTCCCTGTTTCAAGCCCAAGCCCGCCACTCGGTGGGCTTTTTTTTGATCGCGGCTTGACGCTCTGGCATCAGCGGCGCGTGGATCTGCGCCAGTTGCCTGACGCCGCCATTGCCGATGCCGCCGGCTCAGCGCAGCAGGTTCTCGATCAGCGTGGCCATGCCCATGCCCGAGCCCAGGCACATGCTGATCACGGCATAGCGGCCCCGCGTGTCGGCCAGATGGTGCATGGCCGTGATGGTCATGCGGATGCCGGTGGCGCCCGGTGGGTGGCCGATGCTGATACCGCCGCCGTAGAGGTTGGTGCGCTCGCGCGCAATGCCCAGTTGCGCTTCGGCGTGCAGGTTCACCACGGCAAAGGCTTCATTGATTTCCCAGTAGTCGATGTCTGCCACGCTCAAGCCGGTGCGCTGCAGCAGCTTGGTGATCGCCGGCACCGGGCCTGCGCCCATGATCTCTGGTGCAACGCCCACCACAGCCCAATCGACCAGCCGTGCTTCGGCGCGCAGGCCTGCCCGTGCCGCTGCTTGGGCGCTGGCCACCACCAGAGCGGCGGCGCCATCGGTCACGCCGCTGGAGTTGCCCGCTGTCACCTGGCCTCTGCCGTCCTTGCGAAACGCCGGCTTCAGGCTCGCGAGTTTCTCGCGCGTGATGGTGGGCCGCGGAAACTCGTCTTGTGCAAATGACCGCATGCCCTGTTTGCCGTTGGGCAGGTCGATGGGCGCGATTTGCCGCGCCAGAAAGCCTGAGGTCACTGCCGCGCCCGCACGCTGCTGGCTCATCAGCCCCCAGTCGTCCATGGCATCGCGGGTGTAGCCGAAGCGTGACGCCAGGTTCTCTGCGGTGTCGCCCATCAACTCCTTGGTGAAAGGGCAGCGGTAGATGTAGTCGAGTCCGTCGATGAACTCGAAAGGCCCGCGCTGCGCACCCCAGCGCACCTGGTGTGCGAGATAGGGCACTCGCGAGTAGTTCTCGCCACCGGCGGCCACTGCGATCTCGCTGTGGCCGGAGTGGATCTGCTGGGCCGCGCTGATGATGGCTTGCGAGCCGGTGCCGCAGGCCCGCACCACGCCCAGCGAGGCACTGTCTTCAGGCAGGCCCGCATTGAGCGCGACCTTGCGGCTGATGAAGAGCCCGTCATGGTCAACCGGCGCGGTGACGCCGAACACCAGGTGGTCAACCTGCTTGGCATCAAGCCCGGCGCGCGCCAGGCTCGCCTGCACCACGTGCACGCCCAGGGTAGACAGTGGCACCTCGCGCAGACTCTTGCCGAAGTCGCCAAAAGGGGTGCGCGCACCGGCGCACAGGATGGTGTCGGGCAGAGTCATGGCTTCGGATGCCGGGGCAACGGCAGAGGTGGGGTGTGGGAATCGATCGGAGCTAACTATAGCCAAACACTGCTTGTTTACAAAACAGATGATTGTTAAAGTGGCATCTCCGTCTATCCCTTGTAAACCACTGATGTCCAGTGAAAACCCTGTACCAAGCTTACGTCGATGCCTGCTGCCGCGTGCCGGATCAACCGTGCTTGGTGGCATGTGCCTTGTCTGGCGGGCACGTTTGGCGTTGCGTGCAGTGGTGCCTGCCGCCAAGATCCATAAGGGCAAGCGCTCCGAACCCTGGACCGAATCTGTCGCCGGCGCCGTCGCCACTCTTGGTCTGAAGCAGCGCCAGGCCCGCGGAGTCCCGCGATGATGGCTTCGGTGCTGACCGGCGCGCAGCGGCGCTCGGCACATGCCGACAGTCGGCTGCCGCAAATCCTTGACACTGCGGCGCACTTGTTCTGCACCCAGGGCTACCAGGGCACCACGGTGCGCGACATTGCCAGCGCCGTCGGCATCCTGCCCGGCTCCTTGTACTGCCACTTCAGCACCAAGGACGACCTGCTGGCCGCGGTATATGTGCGTGGTGTCGACCAGATCTGCGCGGCTGTTGAGGCCGCCATCGCACGCATTGCCGAGCCCTGGCCACGTCTGGAGGCGGCCTGCGTGGCGCACCTGGAGGCCATCTTGCGTGACGATGACTATGCGCGCGTGGTCGTGCGCGTGAGGCCGACCGATGTGCCCGCCGTCGCCCAGCGTTTGATCGATGATCGCAACCGTTACGAGGCACGGTGGTTAGCCCTGATCAAAGCCCTGCCGCTGCCCGCTGGCACCGACCGCAAAGCCTTGCGCCTGATGCTGCTGGGCGCCTTGAACTGGGCTCCGAACTGGTACCGCGCCGACGGCGCTGCATCGCCTCGCACCTTGGCGCGCCACTTCATTGCAATGCTCAAGCCGCATGAATAACGCTCTCATCGTCGGCGCCGCCTGCATCGGCTTGGGCAGGCATGCCGGCAAGACATGCCACCGTTGGGTGCGCCAGGCCTATGCCGAAATGCTGGCCGAAATGCTGGCCGCTGGTGGCCTGGTCCACGAGCAGAGCGTGCCGACAGACACCCTGGAGAAATGCCAATGACCTCTCACGCGCCGGCCATCGACTGGCACCCCGAAGCCCCGGCCACGCTGGCCAACCCGTATCCCGTCCTCTCGCGCATGCGAGACGAAGACCCCTGTCACTGGAGCCCGCGCCTGCGCAGTTGGGTGCTGACCCGTTACAGCGATATCAAAGCCATGTGCCAGGACAAGGACGGGGTTTCGTCCGACCGGCTACGGCCTTTTTTCGCATCGTTGCCAAGCGCCGAGGCATCACGCATCGCCGAGATCACTCGCTATCTGTCGCTGTGGATGGTTTTCAAGGATCCGCCCGAGCACACCCGGCTGCGCCGTCTCACTGGCAAGGTGTTCAGCACCCGGGCGATGCAGGCGATGCGGCCCAAGGTCGAGCAGATCGCACAGCGCCTGCTCGATGACATTGGCGATCGCGACCAGTTCGATCTGCTGGCTGACTATGCCAGCCCCTTGCCTTGCCTGGTGATCATGGCGATGCTGGGCGTGCCGGCCGAGGACATGGCTGAGGTCAAACGCCTGTCGGACGAAATTGCGCTGTTCATCGGCAGTTCGCGGACCAGCGCAGAAAAGTACGACACCGCCGAAGCGGCCACACGCGAGATGGCCTTGTTCTTCCAGGGCTTGATCGCCGATCGGCGCCGCACGCCGCGCGACGATGCTTTGAGCGAGCTGGCGCTACTGCGCGATGGCGACGATGCGTTCACTGAAGACGAGCTGGTTGCCACCTGCATCCTGATGCTGTTTGCCGGCCATGAGACCACCACCAACCACATTGCCAACGGCATGCTGGCGCTGATGCGCTTTCCCGATCAGATGCAGCGCCTGCGCGCCGACGCCGGATTGGCCTCCGCGGCCGTGGAAGAGCTGCTGCGCTACGACGGCCCGTCGGGCGCGCAGGTGCGCATCATCAAGCATGCGCAGCAATTGCACGGCAAGACGCTCGAGCCTGGGCAGCGGGTGTTCATGATGCTCAATGCTGCCAACCGTGATCCGCTGGCCTATGCCGATCCCGATCGGCTTGATCTCGGCCGCGATGGCGTGCCACACCTGGCTTTTGGTTTCGGGGGCCATATATGCCTTGGCTTTCCGCTGGCACGCACCGAGGGCGCTGTGGCTTTCCCTGCGTTGCTTGGCCGTTATTCTCAGCTTGAGCCCATGGCTGAACCGGAGTGGATCAACTCGCTGGTGTTTCGCGGTATGAAGGCTTTGCCGGTGGCGGCGCGAAGGGCGTAACAGCAACAGGCTGGGTCGCTGCGTCAACTTCTCGAAGCGCCCGGTGCTGATCCGCATGCCGGATGGGGTCGGTTCAGCGTTTGCCTGTCCCGGTCCCGATGATCTCGGCGAGGTTTATGCTCGCAGCGATGAACGATGACCAGTTGCTGCGCTACTCGCGCCACATCCTGCTCGACGAGATCGGCGTCGAGGGCCAGTCCCGCTTGCTGCAAAGCCATGCGCTGGTGATCGGTGCCGGCGGCCTGGGCTCGCCGGTGGCGCTGTACCTGGGCACCGCCGGGGTCGGGCACATCACGCTGATCGACGACGACATGGTCGACTTGACCAACCTGCAGCGCCAGATCATCCACCAGTTGTCGCGGTTGGGCAGTCCCAAGGCCGAGTCGGCAAGCTTGAGCATCCAGGCGATCAACCCCGATGTCGAGGTGCTGCCGGTCGTGCGTCGAGCCGACGCCCAATGGCTGGATGCGGCGGTACAGCAGGCTGATGTGGTGGTCGATTGCAGCGACAACTTCAGCACCCGCCATGCCGTCAATGCGGCCTGTGTTCGGCACGCCAAGCCGCTGGTTTCGGGCGCGGCGATCGGTTTTGACGGGCAGATCTCGGTCTACGACATTCGCCAGCCCGGCGCGCCTTGCTATGCCTGCATCTTTCCGCCCGAAGCCACCTTCGAGGAGGTTCGTTGCGCCACGATGGGCGTTTTCGCGCCGCTGGTGGGGATCATCGGCACGATGCAAGCGGCCGAGGCGCTCAAACTGCTGACGGGCATAGGGCCGTCTCTGGCTGGGCGGCTGCAGATGCTCGACGCTAGAGCCATGGAGTGGACCGAAATTCGGATGGCCAGGCAGCCTCTATGCCCCGTCTGCGCCAGCCACGGCTGAGCTAGGCGCAGTCTGCCTGCGCCAGGCTGCCGCTTTTAGCGCTTGGGTCCTAGCGCTTGGGTCTTAGCGCTT
>JBILYN010000269.1:0-6157 GCA_044377715.1 Aquabacterium sp. | reverse complement strand
CGGCACCAACGCGGGCACCAGCAGCACGCAAGGCCCAAGCAAGGCCTGGTTGCCGGCCTCGAGCCAGGCCTGGGCGGCACCGGACTCGATGTGCAAAATTTGAAACAGTGCCGCATGCCGGTGCGGCTGAATCTCCCAATCGTGGCGCTGGCTTCGTTCGGCAATGCGCTCGCAATGCATCCAGTCGATGGCATCCGTCTGGCCATGTTCGCCATAAAGCGCATAGCTGGGAAGACTGGCCGACGCCGCGCTCCGACCGAACGGCGTCGGGCCGGGTTCAAGCTTGGCGGCGATGGCTTCGCGCATGTTCGAATTGTGCAATCACTTGCGACATCCGTCCATTGAGCACAGTGCCAGCCACCGCTACGATTTGACTCCTGTCAAGCCCGGCTGGAGCCATGCCCATGAAAACCCAGGTCGCCATCATCGGCGCCGGCCCCTCGGGCCTGCTGCTCGGCCAGTTGCTCAGCCGCAGCGGCATCGCCAACATCGTGATCGAGCAGCGCAGCGCCGACCACGTGCTGGGCCGCATTCGCGCTGGTGTGCTCGAGCAGACCACGGTCGACTTGTTGCAGCAAGCCGGCGTGGCGGGTCGGATGCAGCAAGAGGGCCTGCCGCACGACGGCGTCGAGCTGTGTTTCGGCGGCCAGCGCCACCGCATCGACCTGCTGGGGCTGACCGGCAAGCGGGTGATGGTCTATGGCCAGACCGAGGTCACGCGCGACCTGATGGACGCCCGAAGTGCGTCTGGCGAGCCCATCGTCTACGACGCCGACGAGGTGACGGTCGAGAGTTTCGACAGCAAGCAGCCCAGCGTGAGCTACCGCAAAGACGGCGTTCGCCACCGGGTCGAGGCCGATTTCATCGCCGGCTGCGACGGCTTCCATGGCGTCTGTCGCGCCAGCGTGCCCGAGAGCGCGATCACGCAGTACGAGAAGGTCTACCCCTTCGGCTGGCTGGGTGTGCTGGCTGACGTGCCGCCGGTCTCGCACGAACTGATCTATGTGCACCATGAGCGCGGTTTCGCACTGTGCAGCCAGCGCAGCAAGGTGCGCAGCCGCTACTACGTCCAGTGCTCGCTGGACGACCAGGTCGCTCAATGGTCGGATGAGGCTTTCTGGGCCGAGTTGAAGAACAGACTGCCGGCGCAGACCGGGGCACAACTGGTCACCGGGCCTTCGATCGAGAAGAGCATCGCCCCGCTGCGCAGTTTCGTCGCCGAGCCGCTGCGCTTTGGGCAGCTGTTTCTGGTCGGCGATGCTGGCCACATCGTGCCACCGACCGGCGCCAAGGGCCTGAACCTCGCCGCCAGCGACGTGGCCTACCTGTGGCAAGGCTTGCGCAGTTTCTACGCCGGCAGCACCACCGAGATCGACCACTACTCGGGCCGGGCGCTGGCGCGGATCTGGAAAGCCGAGCGATTCTCCTGGTGGATGACGTCGCTGATGCACAACTTTCCAGACAGCGGCAGTTTCGGACAGAAGATGCAGCGTGCCGAGCTCGATTACCTGTTCAGTTCGACCGCGGCGATGACCTCGATGGCCGAGAACTACGTCGGGCTGCCGCTGGTGTGAGGCCGACACTTCAGGCATCCCCAGGCGCGGTCAACGACTTGGCATAAGCTGCATGACCCGGCCCGACTTGAAACCGATGGACACCGCCGCCCCGCTGCTGCCACCCGACCACCCCGACCGCGCCCTGCTGGCGGCCGAGGTCCATGCCCGGCCGCCTGAGCCTCTGGCCGCACCCAGCCGCGCCAGCTACGTGGCAGTGCGCATTGAAGACACCGAGCGCGCGGCCGAACTGACGCACATCCACGCACTCTGCGACCAGTTCGACCTGCAGCCACCGACCTTGGGTGCCAACCAATGGGCCGCGACGCTCGGCGGGCTGCGCTTCAAGTGGGAGCGCCATGGCGAATTCTCCAGCTACACCTTCTTCAGCCCGTCGCTGAGCACGACACCCTTCAGTACGCCGGTGGTCGAGGCGTTGCCTGCCGGCTGGCTGGCCGGCGTGCCGGGCTTGACGGTGTTCGCTGCCCATGCCGAACTGGTGAGCGGCAGCGGCTTTGCCGAATCCGGCATGCCGTCGTCCGAACAGCTGGCGGCGTATTTCAGCGCCAACGTCGTGGTGGGTGCGGGCATCGGCGATGGCTCGGGCCAAGTCTTCACCGATTTCTTCATCCACGGCGACGGCTTCGCCCGCTTCCTGCTGGTCGACCGCGAGATGAGCGCACGCCAGGCCGGCCGGATGCTGCAGCGGCTGTTCGAGATCGAGGCCTACCGGATGATGGCGCTGCTGGCACTGCCGATGGCGCGCGGCTTGTGGTCACGGCTGCTGGCGATCGAGTGCAGACTGGCCGGACTGACCGAACGCATCGCGCGCAACAGCGGCGACGACGACGCGTTGCTGCAGCAACTGATGGCACTGGCGGCCGAGGTCGAGAGCGCCTTGGCCGCCAGCCAGGCCCGCTTCGGCGCCAGCCGGGCCTACCACGCGCTGGTGGCGACCCGCATCCAGGAACTGCGCGAGCAGCGCATCAAGGGCTTGCAGACGATCGAAGAGTTCATGGCCAGACGCCTGAGCCCGGCGATGGCGACCTGTGCCACCGCCTCACAGCGCTTGCATGACCTGTCGGAGCGTGTCGCCCAGGCCAGCGGTCTGCTGTCGACCCGGGTGGACATCGCGCGCCAGCAGCAGAACCAGACCCTGCTCGTGGCCACCGCGCGTCGCGCCAAGCTGGCTCTGCGCTTGCAGCAGACCGTCGAAGGCCTGTCAGTGGCGGCGATCGTCTACTACCTGGCCGGCCTGGTCGGCTACGGCGCCAAGGCGCTCAAGGCCGCCGGCTTGGGCGTCTCGCCCGACCTCGTGACAGGCGCAGCAGTGCCGCTGCTCGCGGTCTGCGCCTGGTGGGTGCTGCGCCGCGTGCACCAACGCATAGAGCACGACGATCAGGCCGGCGTCAGCCATACTTTCCGGCCTTGACAGCTCCAGCATCGGGCAAGCGCGACGAAGTTTTCGCCTTCTGGCGCCCGTCGATAAGGCAGCTGGCGGCATGCGCCAACGCCTACGTGAAGATCGGCGGACTGGGCATGCACACCATGGGTTTCGATTTCCACACCCGCGACCTGCCGCCGAGCTCAGAAGAGTTGGCGCTGGACTGGAAGTCCTATGTCGAGACCGCCATCGAGTCCTTCGGCGCAGACCGGGCGGTGTTCGAGCGCAACTTCCCGGTCGACAAAGGCAGCTGCAGCTACACGACGCTTTGGAACGCCTTCAAGCGCCTGACGGCTGGCTGCGGCGCGGCCGACAAGACCGCGCTGTTCAGCGGCACGGCGAGCAAGGTCTACCGGCTCGACGCCAGCGCATGAACCACCAAAGGTAGCCAGACACTGACGCAGGTGCCCTGCCCCGGCGCGCTCGTCACGACCAGGCTGCCGCCGTGCAGGTCGACGATCTCCTTGGCGATGCTCATACCCAGACCGGTGCCCAGGATCGCGCCCGAAGGGTCGGCGCGATAGAAACGTTCGAAGACTCTTGCCACTTGGGCCGGCGTCATGCCGATGCCGGCATCGGTCACTGAAAAACCGACCCGTCCCGCAGCACCCGGCTGGTTCTCGCGTAGCAGTTGCACCTGGACCGCGCCGCCAGCCGGCGAGTACTTGTAGGCATTGCCCAGCAGGTTGCCCAGCACCTGGGCGATCTTGCCGCGGTCGAACCATGCCGGCAGCGGTCCAGGCTCGGCCGGCGCGACCGGTGCATCGCGGCCAGGCGGCGGTGCATGGTCGGCCAGGCTCTGGCGCAGGAACTCGCCGAGATCGCCGCGCTCGCGCAGGAAGTCCTTGCCGCGCTGAGCTTCCAACCGTGACAGGTCGAGCAAATCGTTGACGATGCGGATCATCGCAGCGCTGTTGCGGTGGATGGTCTCGAGAATCTGCTGCCGGCGCTCGGTCGGGTACTCGCGCATGCGCAGCAACTCGGTAAAGCCATGGATGCTGGCGATGGGCGTTCGCAGTTCGTGCGCTGCGGTCGAGACGAATTCGCTCTTGAGCCGGTCGACCTCGGTCTCATGGGTCACGTCGCGCAGGTAGAGCAATCGGACCACGCTGTGCGCGCCGCCGGCCTGCCGGCCCAACACTGCCAGCACGCTAGGCCGCGGTGCGCTCAAGGCCAGCAATCGGCCGCGAATCGGGTCACCGTCCTGCCCGTTGCCTGAGGGCTGCTCGAAATAAGGCGCCAGCCCTGCCCAGAGCGCCGGCTCAGCGCACAGCATGCCGAGCTGCGACTCCAGCGCGGCTTGGTCGCATCCGACCACGGTGGCCGGTGCCAGACCGGTCAGGCGAAAGAACGCCGGGTTGGCAAACCGGACCAAGGCCTCGCCATCGAACAGCAGCAGGCCATCGGGGCTGAGCTCAAAAATCGCGCCGAGCTTGAGGTTGCTGTCTTGCAGTTCGAGCTGCTGTTGGCGCAGCTGGTCTAGCGTGGCGGAGATCGTCTGGCGCTGTTGGTTCAGACGGGTCGACGCCTGGTTGAGCGCATGGCCGAGCTCGACGGTCTCTTGCGGCCCGCCTGCAGCCACCACCAGCTGGCGCCCATCGGCGCGCACCAGGTCGGCGGCAAACGATCGCGCCTGGTCGAGCGCGCGCATCGGCGAGCGCAGCAACCACAACAGCAGCAAGCTGCTGCCGGCCACCGTCAGCGCGCCGGCCGCCAAGGTGCGCAGCCAGACCTGCCGGTTCAGCGCATCGAGCGGGTCGAGCCGGGTCTCGACCCGGGCCCAACCCAGCAATTCACCCGCAGCCACCGGCTGCCAAGCCACCATCCGGCCGGGCGCTGTCAACTGACCCGCCAGCAACTCGGTCGAGTCCCGCACTGGCAACGCCAGCCGACTGCCTGGCGCCTCGAACACCAGCCGGGCTGCGCCATCCGGGCCGACCGCGGCATGTCCCAGGATCGTGCCATGGGCATCGATCACTTGGGCAGATACCGCGCCGGGGAAGATCATCTCGCGCAGCAAGGCCTGCTCGATCTGGTCGAGCTGGTCGGTGAGCATCGGGTTGACGCTAGACAGCGCCAGGCTGCGGGCCATCGCGCTGGCCTGGGCGCGCAAGCTCTCGAGCGCCAGCGCTGATTCGGTGGCGAGCGTGTGCGCACCCAGCGCGGCGATCGTCAGCAAGGTCACCAGCGAGACCAGCCACATCAGCCGGCCGTGCAGACCGCGCGGGCGCCATCGATGCAGCATGCTCAGGGTTGCCATCGAGGCCATCCGGGTTGGCGTGGCTTCAGGCCTTGGCGCTCTCAAGCAAATGTGGCTTTGCCACTTTGCTTGATCCCCACGGGGGGCGGTCGGCTTCGGCTGGCCTTGGGGCGCTCATTACGACGTATTTGTCGAGCCGGTAGGCCTCTAGCGGCTGGTAGTCGCGGGCCTGGTCGGCGCGCACCGGGCTGGGCATCTCGATGGCCTGCAACAGCGCCCGTCCTGGCGCATCGGCGGCCAGTTGCAGGAAAGCCTCTGCCACGGCCTGCTGCAATCGGGGATCGACCCGCGGATGCGCACTCAAAGGATGCGGCGCTGCACCCGGCGTCTCGAGCAGCACGCGCAAGTCGCTGCGCAACTCGTCGCGCTCTTGCGCCAGCGTGTGGTTGACGCCGCCACCGGCAGCGACCTTGCCGCGGATGACTTGTCGGTACACATTGCTATGGGTTTGCACATAGACCGGCGTGAAAGCGATCTTCTCGCGTTCGGCCAGCAAGGCGCGCAGCCACAGCGAAGCACCGAAAGCATTGGGCGCCGGAAAAGCTATTTCACGACCCTCGAGCTGCTGCGGCGTTCGCACCGGGTCATCCCTGCGCACCACCAGGATGCCAGTCAGCGGCTGGCGCTCGCGCACCAGCGGCACATAGCCCTGGGCCCGCCTGGCCATCAACTGGTGGTAGGGGTTGAGGTAGACAAAATCGGGGCCGCCCGCCAGGAAATCGACCTCGAAGCGCGGAATGTTGACAGTCAGGTGAAGTCTGAACCCCACACCGATCGCCTGGCCGACGCGTTCAAGCAAAGGGGTCCAGGCGCGGTGAACCTCGGCGGCAGGAAACTGCGGCACCACCGCGACCGTGTACTGCGCCTGAGCGCGCGTCGGCAAGCACAGGCCGACCAGCG
>JBILYN010000054.1:0-18456 GCA_044377715.1 Aquabacterium sp. | reverse complement strand
CAGCTCGGTTTCGTCAGCTTCGGCGGGCCGGCCGGGCAGATCGCGCTGATGCACCAGGAGCTGGTCGAACGCCGGCGCTGGATCAGCGAGCGGCGCTTTCTGCATGCGCTGAACTACTGCATGGTCTTGCCAGGCCCGGAGGCCCAGCAGCTCGCGACCTATATCGGCTGGCTGATGCACCGCAGCTGGGGCGGCATCATCGCGGGCGCGCTGTTCGTGCTGCCCTCGCTGCTGATCCTGATCTTGCTGTCGTGGATCTACCTGCGCTTTGGCAGCCTGCCGCTGGTGGCCGGCATCTTCTACGGCATCAAGCCGGCGGTCACCGCGCTGGTGCTGCAAGCCGCGCACCGAATCGGCAGCCGGGCGCTGAAGAACCGCTGGATGTGGGGCATCGCTGCCGCCTCGTTCGTCGCGATCTTCGCGTTTCAAGCGCCGTTTCCGGCCATCGTCGTCGCCGCAGCGCTGATCGGCCACTTCGGCGCCAGGGTCGCGCCCGAGGTGTTCGCACTCGGCGGCGGTCATGGCGCTGCCAAAGCCGGTTACGGGCCGGCCTTGATCGACGACCACAGCCCGACGCCGGCCCATGCCCGCTTCTCGCGCGCCCAGTTGGCCCGGGTGCTGGGCATAGGGCTGGCGCTGTGGGTCACGGCGATGGGGCTGGTGAGCCAGGCCGAGGTGCTGACGGCGATGGCTTGGTTCTTCACCAAGGCCGCACTGCTGACCTTTGGCGGCGCCTATGCGGTGCTGCCCTATGTCTACCAGGGCGCCGTCGAGCAGCAGCAATGGCTGAGCGGGGCGCAGATGATCGACGGCCTGGCATTGGGCGAGACCACGCCAGGGCCGTTGATCATGGTGGTGGCTTTCGTCGGCTTTGTCGGCGGCTGGACGCGCCAGGTGCTGGGGCCAGACGCGCTGCTGCTGGGCGGCGCGCTGGCTGCGACGGTGGTGACCTTCTTCACCTTCTTGCCCTCGTTCGTCTTCATCCTGGCCGGCGGCCCGCTGGTCGAGGCCAGCCACGGCAAGCTGGGGTGGACCGCACCGCTGTCGGCGATCACCGCAGCGGTGGTCGGTGTGATCCTGAACCTGGCGCTGTTCTTTGCCTGGCATGTGCTGTGGCCGCAAGGCTTTGGCGGCCGCTTCGAAGGGGTTTCGGCGCTGATCGCGGTGGCAGCGGCGGTAGCGCTGCTGCGCTGGAAGGTCGGCGTGCTGCCGCTGCTGGCGGGATGCGCCACGGCAGGGCTGGTCGCGAGGCTGGTCATGGGGCCGGCGGCCGGCGGCTGAGAGACCCGCAGATTCAGCCCGCGGTCAAGCCGGCGTCCAGCCGGCCTGGACTTGTTCGGCGAGGTGGCAAGCGACCTGGTGGGTCTGGTCCGAGCTTCGGTCCAAGGTGCGCAGGCGCGGCGGCTCGACCAAGCATTGCGCCTGCCTGAGCGGGCAGCGCGCCGCGTAGGCGCAGCCACTGGACGCATCGACCGGCACGACCGGCACCAGGGGCTGGCGTCGAAGGCCGGGCTGGTCCCGCGGCACGGCGTCCATCAGCGCTCGGGTGTAAGGGTGCGCAGCCGCCTGAAACAGCGTCTCGGGGCTGCCTTGCTCGACGATCCGGCCCTGGTAGAGCACCAAGACCTCGTCGCAGACCCGGTCGACCACCGCCAGGTCGTGGCTGATGAACAGGTAGGTCACGCCCAGGCTGTCTTGCAAGTCCTGCATCAGGTTGAGCACCTGGGCTTGGACCGAGACATCGAGCGCGCTGACCGGTTCGTCGGCGACGATCAGCTTCGGCGAGGTGACGAGCGCGCGGGCGATCGCGATGCGCTGGCGCTGGCCGCCCGAGAACTCATGCGGGTACTTGCCGGCGTCGGCCGCGCGCAGGCCGACCGCGTCGAGCATCTCGCCGACCCGCGCCTGCTGCTCGGCGCGTGAGCTGCTCCCGGGTCTGCCGGTGCGCGCCGTCAGCGGCTCGGCGACGATGCGGCCGACGCTCTGGCGCGGGTCGAGTGAGCCGAACGGGTCCTGAAACACCATCTGAAAATCGGCCCGCGCCCGGCGCAGCGCGGCGGGTGCGAGCGAGTGCAAGTCCTGGCCATCGAAGCGCACCGCGCCGGCGGTGGGCGGCTCGAGCGCCATCACCAGCCTGGCCAGCGTGCTCTTGCCCGACCCCGATTCGCCGACCACGCCGAGGCTGCGGCCGGCCTGCAGCGCAAAGCTCACGCCCTGCAGCGCGGCCACCAGCGGTGGCCTGCCGAGCAAGCGTTGGCGCGGCAACTTGTACTGCTTGACCAGTTGGTCGACCTCGAGCAGCGCGCTCATGCTGCGCTACCAGCCTCGACCAGCCGGATGCAGCGTGCCGCATGGCCGGGCGCGATCTCGACGGCTGGCGGCGCGGTGCGGCGGCAGTCGTCGATGGCCAGCGCACAGCGGTCGGCAAAGCCACAGCCCGACGGCAGCTCGGCCAGCTCGGGCACGCGGCCCGGGATCGTGGGCAGGCGGTGGCCGCGTCGGCCTCGTTGGCCTCGTTGGCCATCCTCGGGCGCTTCGGCCCGCCAACCCAGCCGCGGCCGAGCCGCGAACAAGCCTCGGGTGTAGGGATGCGCCAGTCGAGCGAACAAGGCGTCGGTGGGGCCGCTCTCGACCACCGTGCCGGCGTACATCACCAGCATGCGCTGGACCGTCTCGGCCATCACGCCCAGGTCGTGGCTGATCAGCAGCAAGCCCATGCCGTCCTCGGCCACCAGTTCGTTGATCAGGTCCAGCACCTCGCGCTGGATCGTCACGTCCAAAGCCGTCGTCGGCTCGTCGGCGATCAACAGGTCCGGGCCGCAGGCCAGTGCGATCGCGATCACGACCCGCTGGCGCTGCCCCCCGGAGAGCTGGTGCGGGTAGGCATCGAGCCGAGACGCCGCCTGCGGCAATTGCACCCTCTGAAGCAGGCGCAAGGCCTGGGCCCGCGCCGCTTGCGCATCCAAGCCCTGGTGCAGGCGCAGCGGCTCGGCGATCTGGGCGCCAATCGGGTGCAGCGGGTTGAGCGCGGTCATCGGCTCCTGGAACACCATCGCCAGCCGGTTGCCGCGCAGACGGCACCAATCGGCCTCGGGCTGGCCTAGCAGCTCACGACCGTTCAGGCGCAGCGAACCCGTGACCTGCGCGCCTTCGGGCAGCAGACCCATCAGCGCCAGCGCGGTGAGGCTCTTGCCGCAGCCCGATTCGCCGATCAGCCCAAGCGTCTGGCCGCGGTCGATCTCGAAGGACACGCCACGCAAGGCCTGCACCGGTCCGCGCGGGGTGGCCAGCGTGACGCGCAGATCGTCGAGTGCCAGCAAGGGCGGGCAACTCATCCTGCGCCGCGGGCGCTGTGGGCGCTGTGGGCCTTGATTTCCAGATTGGAGGGCATCGCCGGATTGTGCGGCTTGCCATCGAAGCAGGGCTCAGCGGCGCTGCTCGCCTGGGCCGGGGCCGCGGCGTTCGATGTGGCGGAAGGTGATGCGACCCTTGGTCAGGTCGTAGGCCGACAACTCGAGCGAGACCGCGTCGCCAGCCAGGATGCGGATGTGGTGCTTGCGCATCTTGCCTGAGGTGTAGGCGATCAGCACATGGCCGTTGTCCAGCGTGACGCGGTAACGCGAGTCGGGCAGGACCTCGGTGACCTTGCCCTGCATCTCGATCAGTTCTTCCTTGGCCATAGGCGCGGGTCTCCTGCTTGAATCCTCGGGTTGCTACCGCCTCGGCGGCAGCACAACTCCGGCATGAAAAACATTGCAGCTTGCCGCCAGGGCAGCAAACCACAGGCGTTGGGTCGCCCGGGTCATCCCACCTCATGGCGAAAGGCGGACAGCCTGTTGCCCTGGCGGACAGCAGACCGGTCACGGACACCTGCGTAGCGAACAACAGGACCCATGTGAGCAAACCGGGTACGGCGCGAGAAGCCGGCGCCAGATTGCAGGTCGACTGTCCATTGGCGCCGCTGTGGCAGCGCCATGCACCGAACCGATGATTGTACGCCGAAGCTTGGGAAATTCAGCTGCGACAGCCGCATGACCCCGGATCGACGCAGTCTTGCGCCGATCCTCTAGCGGCGGCGCGCCAACCTGGGGTCGAGCAGATCGCGCAGTCCGTCACCCATCAGGTTCAGCCCCAGCACCGACAGCGCGATCGCCAGCCCGGGGTAGACCGCGAGCATAGGCGCTTGAAACAACAGGGTCTGGGCCTCGTTGAGCATGCGACCCCAGCTCGGCTGCGGCGGCTGCGTGCCCAAGCCCAGGTAGCTCAGCGCGGCTTCGGCCAGGATCGCGGTGGCGAACGAGATCGTCGCCTGCACGATCAGCACGCTGGCGATGTTGGGCAACACATGGGCCCAGGTGATGCGCCAGGGCCCGAGGCCGGCCGCGCGGGCTGCCAGCACGTACTCGCGCGACCAGACCGCATTGGCAGCACCGCGGCTGATGCGGGCGAAGACCGGGATGTTGAAGATGCCGATCGCCAGGATGCCGGTCAGCAGACCCGGCCCGTAGATCGCGCCCAGCATGATGGCCGACAGCAGCGCCGGAAAGGCAAAGGTGAAATCGGCCGCGCGCATCACCAGCTCCTCGACCCAGCCACGCCGCGCCGCCGCCAGGCATCCCAGCAACAGGCCAGCACCCAGCCCTATGCCCACCGCCACCACGCCGACAACGATGGCGCTCTGCGCACCGACCAGCAACTGCGACGCCACGTCGCGCCCCAGGCTGTCGGTGCCCAGCCAATGCGCTGCCGACGGCGGCTGCAGCTTGGCCGGGATGTCGATCTCGGCTGGCGGGTAAGGCGACCAGCCCAGCGAGACCAGCGCAGCAAGCACCAGCAGCGCGCTGAGCGTGGCGCCGATCGCGAAGCTGGGGTGGCGCAGCGCGCGGCCGACAAACCCAGCAGACGCCGCAGGGGTCATTTCAGGCATCGCCAGCCTTGAGCCGCGGGTCGACCAGCGCGTACAGCAGGTCGACGAAGAAATTCACCACGACGACGCCCGCCACCAGCCACATCACCACATCGCGCACCACCACCAGGTCGCGGTTGGCGATGGCCTGGAACACCAGCCGGCCTATCCCCGGCAGCACGAAGACGTTCTCGACGACGATGGTGCCGGCAATCAGGTTGGCGAACTGCAAACCCATCACCGTCAGCACCGGAATCATCGCGTTGCGCAGCACATGTTTCCACAGCGTGGCGCGCCGCGTCAGCCCTTTGGCGCGTGCGGTGCGAACGAAATCCTCGCGCATCACGTCGAGCACCGCCGAGCGCGTGACGCGAGCCAGGATGGCCGCCTGCACCAACGCGAGCGAAATCGCCGGCAGCAGCAGCGAGCGCAGGCCTGGCCAAAGACCGCCGCCGTCGTCGCCGCCCCAGCCCGGAAAACCGCCTGCGCTGACCCACTGCAGCTTGACCGCGAACAACAGGATCAGCAGGATCGCGAACCAGAAGCTCGGGATCGCGATGCCGATCTGGCTGGCCGCCATCACGCCGACATCGCCGAGCCGGTTGTGGCGCGACGCGGCAAAAATACCCAGCGACAGCGCCAGCAAGGTGGTCAGCCCCATCGCCAGCGCTGCCAGCGGCAGCGTCACCCGCAGCCGCTCGGCAATCAGCTCGGCGGTCGGCGTGTCGTAGGAGATGCTGTTGGCAGTCTGGCCTTGTGCCAAACCCCCGATCCAGCGCGCATAGCGCTGCGGCGCCGGCCGGTCCAGACCGAGTTTGCGCTCGAGCGCGGCGACGGCCTCGGGCGTCGCGGTCTCACCCAGCATCACCTGGGCCACGTTGCCTGGCAGCAACTCGAGCACCGAGAACACCAACACCGAAGCCACGACCAGCGTGGCCAGGAAAGTGGCGAGGCGTTTGAAGAGGAAAACCGTCATGCGAAAGGTCAGGCTGCGGCGAGAAAAACAGTCAATCGAGCGATCTATGATGCCCCAAACCTGGGCCCCCGCCCCCCGGCACGCGATCCGGAAACGACAAGCGACAGAGGCCATCCGATGACGATCCCGTTCGACCCCAGCCTGCAACTGATAGACGGCGCCTGGCGCGCCAGCGCCAGCGGCCAGACCCTGCCCCTGCTCAACCCCAGCGACGGCAGCCAACTGGCGCAGATCGCCCGCGGCAACGCCGCCGACATAGCCGCCGCGGTGTGCGCCGCGCAAGCCGCGCTGGACGGTGACTGGGGCTTTCTCACCGCCGCCGAACGCGGCCGCATCCTGATGAAGATGAGCGCGCTCACGCTGGAGCGCGCAGACGAACTGGCGCGACTCGAAGCGCTCGACGTTGGCAAGCCGCTCAAGCAGGGCCGAGCCGACGCGGTGGCGCTGGCGCGCTACCTAGAGTTCTACGGCGGCGCGGCCGACAAGGTGCATGGCGAGACCATTCCGTTTGCCAAGGGCTACACCGCGTTGACGCTGCGCGAGCCGCACGGTGTGACCGGCCACATCGTGCCCTGGAACTACCCGATGCAGATCATCGGCCGCTCGGTCGGCGCGGCGCTGGCGATGGGCAATGCCTGCGTGCTCAAACCGGCCGAAGAGGCTTGCCTGAGCGCGCTGGCCTTTGGCCAGATCGCGCTACAGGCCGGGTTGCCGGCCGGCGCGCTCAACATCGTCTGCGGCCTGGGCGAGGAGGCGGGCGCTGCACTGTCTGCCCATCCGGGCGTGGCGCATCTGTCGTTCACCGGCTCGGTGGCTGTGGGTCGGCTGATCCAGACCGCCGCCGCGCTGAACACGATCCCGGTCACGCTCGAACTCGGCGGCAAGAGCCCACAAATCGTCTTTGCCGACGCCGACCTCGACGCTGCGCTGCCGTTTCTGGTCAACGCCGGGATCCAGAACGCCGGCCAGACCTGCTCGGCCGCGTCGCGCATCCTGGTCGAGCGACCGGTGTTCGACGAGGTCAGGCGGCGCATGGCCGAGCGCTACGCCGCGCTGCGGGTCGGCCCGGCGCTGGACGACCCGGACGTCGGCCCGCTGATCTCGGCGCGCCAGCGCGAGATCGTGCAGGGCTACCTGGCTTTGGCAGCAAGCAGCGGTCTGGTCATCGCAGCCCAGGCCACGCTGCCGGCCGGCTTGCCTGCGGGCGGCTGCTATGTCGCGCCCACGCTGCTCGCGCCCTGTGCGCCCGAGCACCGGCTGGCCCAGGAGGAGATCTTCGGTCCGGTCCAAGTGATGATCCCGTTCGACGGCGAAAACCACGGCGAAGCGCAGGCCTTGCGCATCGCCAATAGCACCGCCTACGGTCTGGTCGCAGGTGTCTGGACCCGCGACGGCGGCCGGGCGCTGCGGATGGCGCGCGGACTGCGCTGCGGCCAGGTCTTCATCAACAACTACGGCGCAGGCGGCGGCATCGAGCTGCCTTTCGGCGGTGTCAGGCATTCCGGCCACGGCCGCGAAAAAGGCTTCGAGGCGCTGTACGGCTTCTCGTCGCTGAAGACGGTGGCGATCAAGCACGATTGACCTCGCAATACGCTTCGTCATACACTGTCTTACCTGCTTTTTCTGGAGTGTCGCGATGCGCATCAACGCCCGCCTGGACGACGAATCCCAGGCGCAGATCGACTACCTCACGCAGACCACCGGTCATAGCGTCAGCCAGGTGGTGCGCGAGGCGCTGGCGCGTTACCACCGCGATGTGCGTGCCAGCCAGGGCGGCCCGCGCCGCTTGTTGGCGATGATGGGTCAGGGCGACAGTGGGCGCAGCGATGTGGCGTCCCAGGTCAAGCAACAGGTCTACGAGGCGTTGCTTGCCAAGCATGGGCTGAAGGGCTGAAGCGTCGCCTGATGATCGCCGTCGACAGCGGATTCCTCTACGCGCTGGTCGACCGGCGCGACGCTTGGCATGACCGGGCAGTGGCTCAGGCCGGCACAGCGTCAGGGGGCTGGATCACGACTTGGCCTGTCTTGACCGAGGTGTGTCAGCTGTTTCATCGCCGCCTGGCGCCTCGCCAAGCCAGCGAGTTGATGGCCGACGTGGCCGACGGCCTGTTGATCGTGTGGGACATGCCGCGCGAGCAGTTTGGCCGCATCCCAGCGATGATGCAGCAGTACGCGCGCCTGCCGATGGACCTGGCCGACGCCTCGCTGGTGCTGCTGGCCGAGCACCTGGGCCATGGCCGCATCCTGTCGACCGACGAGCGCGATTTCGACACCTACCGCTGGAAGCAGCACAAGCCTTTCCACAACCTGCTGGCCTGAGCGCCGGCGTACGGAGACAAAACATGCGACTCAAGGACAAAGTGGCCATCGTCACCGGTGGCGGCTCGGGCTTTGGCGAGGGCATCGCCGCCAAATTCGTTGCCGAAGGTGCGCGGGTGCTGATCGCCGACCGGGATCTGGCAGCCGGCCAGCGCGTGGCCACCAGGCTGGGGCCAGCGGCGCGCGCGATCCAGGTCGATGTGGCAGTGGCCGCCGATGTGCAGCGGATGATGGAGACGGCTCAAGAGCATTTCGGCGGCATCGACATCCTCGTCAACAACGCCGGTGTCACCCACCTGCCGCAAGCGCTGGAAGACGTGTCAGAGGACGACTTCGACCGCATCGTCGCGGTCAACATGAAGGCGATCTACCTGGCGATGCGCCAGGTGGTGCCGCGCTTCAAGGCCAAAGCGGCCGGCGCTCAAGGCATACGCGGCGTGGTGCTCAACATTGCCAGCACTGCCGGCGTCAGCCCGCGGCCGCGGCTGGGTTGGTACAACGCCAGCAAAGGCTGGGTCATCACCGCCACCCGTGCCAACGCGGTCGAACTCGCGCCTTTCGGGATCCGCGTCGTCGCGCTCAACCCGGTGGCCGGCGAGACGCCGCTGCTCAAGTCCTTCATGGGCGAGGACACACCCGAGATCCGCGCCAAGTTTCTGTCGACGATCCCGATCGGCCGCTTTTCTCAGCCCGAGGACCTGGGCAACGCGGCCTGCTTTTTGTGCAGCGACGAGGCGAGCATGATCACCGGCGTGTGCATGGAGGTCGACGGCGGGCGCTGCATCTGATCGCCAGCGCCTAGTTTGGCCTCGATCAGGCGTTGAGCACCGCGGCAATCGCGTCGGCGGTGCGCCCGACATTGGCGCTGTTGAGCCCGGCGATGCAGACCCGGCCCGAGCGGATCAGGTAGACCGCGTGCTGCTCGCGCAGCGCATCGACCTGGGCGCCGCTCAGCCCCGTGTAGCTGAACATGCCGCGCTGGGTCAGCAAGTAACCGACATCGCGCCCGGGCAGCAACGCAGCCAGCCGCGAATGCAGCGCGCGCCGCATCGCCAGGATGCGCTCGCGCATCGAGGCCAGCTCGGCCTCCCACATCGGCCGCAGGTCGGCATCGCCCAGCACATGGGCGACGATCTTCGCCGCGTGAATACCGGGGCTGGAGTAGATACGGCGTACCGTGAAGCGCAGCTGGCCCATTACCAGTTCGGCCTCGGCAGCGCTGGCGCAGACCGCGCTGAGCGCACCGCAGCGCTCGCCGTACACGCTCATGCTCTTGGAAAACGAGTTCGCAACGAAGAAGGTCAGCCCGGCATCAGCCAAGGCCCGCACCGCATAAGCATCCTCGGTGATGCCATCGCCGAAACCCTGGTAGGCCAGGTCGAGATAAGGCAGCAGCTCGCGATCGCGCAACACCGGGATCAGCGCATCCCACTGCGCAGCACTCAGGTCGACGCCGGTCGGGTTGTGGCAGCAGGCGTGCAGCAGCACGATGCTGCGCTTGGGCAGGCCGCGCAAGGTGTCGAGCATCGCGTCGAAACGCAGCCCGCCGCTGGCCGCATCGAAATACGGGTAGTTGTGGACCTGGAAACCGCTGCCCTCGAACATCGAGCGGTGGTTGTCCCAGGTCGGATCGCTGACCCAGACCGCCGCGTCGGGCAGCCAGGTCTTGAGGAAATCAGCGCCGACTTTGAGCCCGCCCGACGAACCCACGGTCTGTATCGTCGCGACCCGGCCGGCGGCGATTGCCGGATGGCCAGGTCCGAGCAGCAGCTTGGCGACCTCGGCGCGGCAGGCCGCGTCGCCCTCCATCGGCAGGTAGGGCTTGGGGCCTGCGGCGGCCAGGATGCGGGCCTCGGCCAGCTGCACGCTGGGCAGCACCGGCAACCGGCCTTGCTCGTCGAAATAAATGCCGATCGACAGGTTGACCTTGGCCGGCCGCGGATCGGCGTTGTAGGCATCGACCAACGCGAAGATCGGATCGCCCGCATAGGGCTGGACATGTTCGAACATCGAGGGCTCTCTCGGGGATGGAGCCCGGATTATCGGGCGGTGACAGCTCAAGTAAATGTGGCTTGGCGGCTTGACCCCCCATGGGGGGCGGCCGGCATCGGCCGGCCTCGGGGCGCTCAGCTAGAGCAAGGCTTCGATGTCGGCGCCGAGTTTCTCGGGCTTGTCCTGCGGTGCGTAGCGGCGGACGACGTGGCCGTCACGCCCGACCAGAAATTTGGTGAAGTTCCACTTGACCGACTCGCTGCCCAGCAAGCCGGGCGCCTCGGCCTTGAGCCACCGGTAGATCGGGTGGGCGCCCGCGCCGTTGACCTCGACCTTGGCCATCATCGGAAAGCTCACGCCGTGGTTGAGCTGGCAAAAAGACGCGATCTCGGCATTGCTGCCCGGGTCCTGGTGACCGAACTCGTTGCTGGGAAAACCCAGGATCACCAGGCCACGGTCACGGTAGCTTTGCCACAGCTTCTCTAGGCCGGTGAACTGCGGCGTGAAACCGCATCGGCTGGCGGTGTTGACGATCAACACCACCTTGCCGGCCAGATCGGCCAGAGGCAGCTTGTGCCCGCTGATGTCGATCGCCTCGAAATCGCTGATGCTTTGTTCGGCCATGGTGGATCGCCTCCGGTTGCTGAGAAAACTCATCCTAGCCCGAGTGCAAATCACCTGGCTCGCCGACGGCTTTGGCGCCAGCCCTGACGCGCTCGCCCGGCTCAATCGCGCTGCACCGCCGCCAGCAGCGCCGCACCGAGGATCATCAACGCACCCAAGGCCTCGCGCAGTCCCGGGTTCGCAGCGCCCAGGGCCAGCGACGAAGCGCTGGCGAAAAAGACCTCGGTAATCATGATCACCGAACTGGTGTTGGCCGGCAGCTTGGCCGCGCCGTGCTGCAGCGCCAGGTTGGCGGCCAGGAACCACAGCGCCAGCGCCAGCGCACCCAGCGCCAGAACCCCCGACGCTGCCGGCAAGGGCGTGACATGGCCGGACTGGCTCAGCACGGCGGCCAATACCAGCGAGACCGCCGACCCGCCGGCGAACATCGCCAGCGCGCAAGCGCTGCTGCTGCAGCGCGACTGGCGTCGCAGCAGCACGTTGTTGAGTGCAAACCCGACGCCGCCCAGCAGGCCCAGCGCGTCGCTCAGGCTGGTGATCAGCGGCCAGGCGCTGCCGCCCACCGGCCACAGCACCACCAGTGCACCGGCCAGTGCAAGCGCCACCCGCAAACCGCCGCGCGCGCTGATGCGTTCGCCCAGCAACCAGCGCGCCAGCAGCACGGTCCACAGCGGCATCAGGTAGAACAACAGGATCACGCGCACCACGTCACCCAGACTGACCGCCCAGTTGAAACAGGCGTTGGTCACGCCGGCCGCCAACATCAGGCACCACAGCGCGGGGGTGCGCAGCAATTCGCCCAGCGCGGCCGGCCGCAACACCAGCAGCAGGGCCACCGCCGCCGCGTAGCTCAATCCCGTGAGCCACAGCGGGTGCAGCCCCAAAGCGGCGAGCTGGCGAAACGGCCACCAGCTCACGCCAAAGGCGAAGGCGTTGAACACCAGCGCCATCACGCCCCAGCTGCGGCCGCTGACGGCCACAGGGGCCGCAGGGGCCGCAGGGGCCGCGCCGGCGCTCTCAAGCAAATGTGGCTTTGCCACTTTGCTTGATCCCCACGGGGGGCGGCCGGCTTCGGCCGGCCTTGGGGCGCTCAATGCCGGTCCGACCGGGCGATGGCCAGCAGGCGCTCGACCTCGTCTCTGTGCATCAGGGTGTTGCGCAGATGCCAGCGCCGGATCAGCTCCATCACCCCGGCCACCACCAGCCCGAACACCGCGATCGCGGTGAAGGCCGACAGGCCCAGTTTGGTCATGCCGGTGTAGAAAGCGCCCAGACCCAGGATGCAGGCCTGCTCGTTGAAGTTCTGCACCGCGATCGATCGGCCGGCGCCCATCAGGTTGTGGCCGCGATGCTGCAGCAGCGCGTTCATCGGCACGATCAGGAAGCCGCACAGCGCGCCTAGCACGATCAGGAAGGGCACCGCGACCCACAGCGTGGTGACCAGGTCGAGCCCGATCATCAGGATGCCGACGATGATGCCCAGCGGGATCACGCGCACCGCGCGGTCGAGCTTCATGACGACCGACGCGAGCAGAGCACCGAACACCGAGCCGATGATCACCACGCCGGCCAGGTTGGAGGCCTGCGTCGTGCCGTAGCCCAGCGCGGCGGCGGCCCAGGCAAACACGATCACCCGCAGGTTGCCGAACACGCCCCACAGCAGCGTGGTGGTAGCCAGCGAGATCTGACCCAGCTTGTCGGCCCACAGCCGGGAATTGCAGCGCGAAAAATCACGCACCAACTCGACCGGGCTGCCGTTGAGGGCTTGCAGCGGTGCCTCGGTGCGCGGGATGTAGAGGTTGAAGACCGCGGCGATCGCGTAGAGCAGGATCATCGAGGCGATCGCGGCCTCGGGCGGCGTGTCCACGCTGGTGATGAACCACGGAAAGTCTATGCCCAACAGCCAAGGCGACAAATTGGGCCCGATCAGTTGGCCGCCCACCAGGATGCCCAGGATGATCGAGGCGATCGTCAACCCTTCGACCCAGCCGTTGGCCTTGACCAACTGCGACGGCGGCAGCAACTCGGTCAGGATGCCGTACTTGGCCGGCGAATAGGCCGCAGCACCCAGACCGACGACTGCGTAGGCCAGCAGCGGATGGCTGCCAAACAGCATCATCAAGCAGCCCACCACTTTGATGCTGTTGGAGAAGAACATCACCCTGCCCTTGGGCACGGCGTCGGCAAAAGCGCCGACGAACGGCGCCAGCAGCACGTAGAACAGCGCGAACATCGGTGCCAGCGCCGGAATCTGCCAGGCCGGCGCGTTGTCGGACTTGAGCAATTCGATCGCCGCCACCAACAGCGCGTTGTCAGCCATAGAGCTGAAGAACTGCGCCGACATGATGGTGTAGAAACCTTTTTTCATTCTCTTCGCTCAGAAGCCTCTGTCCGGTTCAAACCGGTCTGCAACGGTTACAAATCAGGCCTCAGCGCACGCCATCCACCGGGGACCGCCTGGCCGGATCGGCCGGACGCGGCGCGGTTATAGCACGCACCCCTGGCGCGTCGCCCAACCGGCCCAACCCAGACCTCAGGCGCTGGCAGAATCCAGAGCCCGGCCTAGCAGCCTGCCAGAGCGAGACACCAGCGACCCGATGCCCCGTCCGATCGAAGCCCTGATCCATGCCGACGCGCTGGCCCATAACCTGGCCCGTGTTCGTGCGCAGGCGCCTGACGCGCGGGTCTGGGCGGTCGTCAAAGCCAATGCCTACGGTCATGGCCTGGAGCGCGCTTTCGGGCCGCTGCGATCGGCCGACGGCTTTGCGCTGCTCGACCTGGCCGAGGCCGTGACGCTGCGATCGCTGGACTGGCGCGGCCCGATACTGCTGCTGGAAGGCGTGTTCGAAGCGCGTGACCTCGAATTGTGTTCGCGGCTGAACCTGTGGCATGTGCTGCACTGCGAGCAGCAGATCGCCTGGCTGGCGGTGCACAAGACGCACCAGCCGCACCGGGTGTTTCTGAAGATGAACAGCGGCATGAACCGCCTGGGTTTCACGCCAACCAGCTTTCGCAGCGCCTGGGCGCGGCTCAACGCGATGCCCCAGGTCGACGAGGTTTCGCTGATGACCCATTTTGCCGACGCCGACGCGCCCGCGGGCATCGCCCAGCAGGTCGCCGCGTTCGACCTGACCACGCGCGACCTGCCGGGCGAGCGGTCCGTGAGCAACAGCGCGGCGCTGCTGCGCCACCCCGAGCAGGCCTCGGACTGGGTGCGCGCAGGCATCGCGCTGTACGGCAGCGCACCAGACTTTCCGCTCAACGACATCACCCGCTGGGACCTGCAACCGGCGATGACACTGCGCTCGCGGCTGATCGGCGTGCAGCAACTGCTGCCTGGCGACAGCGTGGGCTATGGCAGCAGCTTCAGGGCCGAGCAGCCGATGCGCATCGGCATCGTCGCCTGCGGCTATGCCGACGGCTACCCGCGCCACTGCGCCAGCGGCACACCGGTGCTGGTCGATGGCCGGCGCTGCGTTACCGTGGGCCGGGTGTCGATGGACATGCTCGCGGTCGACCTGTCGACTGTGCCTGCAGCCGACTTGGGCAGCGAGGTCACGCTGTGGGGGCGTGGGCCGAACGGCAGCCTGCTGGCGATTGACGAGGTGGCGCAGGCTGCAGGCACCATAGGCTATGAGTTGATGTGCGCGCTGGCAGCGCGAGTGCCTGTGCACCAGGCTTGACCCGGCCCGCTACAGTGCGCCCGTGAGCGCACCGTCCAAGAACCCCAAGACCCAGTACAGCTGCACGGCCTGCGGCGGCATCAGCCCCAAGTGGCTGGGCAAATGCCCTGCTTGCAACGAGTGGAACACGCTGGAGGAAACCATCGCCGAGGCCAGCGGCGGGGCGCGGCACCGCTACCAGTCGCTCGCCAAGGCGCAGCCGGTGGCCACGCTGTCAGAGATAGAAGCCGCCGATGTCGACCGCACACCCACCGGCCAGCCCGAGCTCGACCGGGTGCTGGGCGGAGGCATCGTCGAGGGCGGCGTGATCTTGATCGGCGGCGACCCCGGCATAGGCAAGAGCACGCTGCTGCTGCAGGCGGCCGAGACCTTGTCGAGCCAGCCCGCGCCGGGCCGCTCCCCCTCTGGGGGCGGGCCGGGCGGCCCTGGGGGCTCTTTACTCAAGGTCTTGTACGTCACCGGCGAGGAGTCGGTGGCCCAGGTGGCGCTTCGGGCGCGCAGGCTGGGCCTGTCGGGTGCACACCTGCGGGTGATGGCCGAGATTCAGCTGGAGAAGATCCAGGCTGCACTGGCCAGCGAGGCGCCTGCCTTCTGCGTCATCGACTCGATCCAGACCGTCTACTCAGACCAACTCACCAGCGCGCCTGGGTCGGTCGCGCAGGTTCGCGAATGCGCGGCGCAGTTGACCCGCACGGCCAAAGCCAGCGGCTGCGCGATCGTGCTGGTCGGCCATGTCACCAAGGAGGGCGCGCTGGCCGGGCCGCGCGTGCTTGAGCACATCGTCGACACCGTGCTGTATTTCGAGGGCGACACGCATTCCAGCTTCCGGCTGGTGCGGGCGATCAAGAACCGCTTCGGCGCGGTCAACGAGATCGGCGTTTTCGCGATGACCGAGAAGGGCTTGAAGGGGGTCAGCAACCCGAGCGCGATCTTCCTGTCCACGCACGGCGCGCCGGTGCCGGGTTCTTGCGTGCTCGTCACGCTCGAAGGCACGCGCCCGCTGCTGGTCGAGATCCAGGCGCTGGTCGACTCCGGCGGGCCCAGCCCGCGCCGGCTGTCGGTCGGGCTGGACCGCGACCGGCTGGCGATGCTGCTGGCGGTGCTGCACCGCCACGCCGGTGTCAGCTGCAGCGACCAGGACGTTTTCGTCAACGCCGTGGGCGGCGTGCGGATCAGCGAGCCGGCGGCGGACCTGGCGGTACTGCTGGCGATCCAGGGCAGCTTGCGCGGCAAGGCGCTGCCCAGCGGTTTTTTCGCCTTCGGCGAGGTCGGGCTGGCGGGTGAGGTGAGGCCGGCGCCACGCGGCCAGGAGCGGCTCAAGGAGGCCGCGAAACTCGGTTTTTCGATCGCGCTGGTGCCCAAGGCCAATGCCCCCAAAAAACCGATCGAGGGCCTGACGGTGCATGCGGTCGAGCGCATCGAAGAGGCGATAGACGTGGTGCGCGGGCTGTGATCGACCCGAGCCCGAACAACTTCAAGAGCAGAACGAGATGAACGCGAAACTGGGATGGGGCCTGGCCTTGCTGGCCACGGCGCTGGGCTACCACTTCTTTGGCTGGCGCGGCGTCGCACTGGCCGCGTCGGGCATGGTGTTCTGGCTGCTGCTGCAGTTCAGCCGCGCGATGCGGGTGATGAAAACCGCTGCCCAGTCGCCCGTCGGCACCGTGCCCAGCGCGGTGATGCTCAACGCCAGGCTGCACGTCGGCATGCCCTTGATGGACATCTTGACGCGAACGCGCAGCCTGGGCGAGAAACTCGCCGACGAGCCCGAGACCTGGCGCTGGCGCGACAGCGCAGGCGACAGCGTGCGGGTGGAACTGATCGCTGGCCGCCTCGCCAGCTGGACGCTGGAGCGCGGCTCGCCCCAGGACCCCAGTTGAAAAGCCTGGGCCCGCCGAAGCGGGCCCAGGCCTGGCTGGCGGCGCGCTCAGGCTTGCTTGCGGCGCCGAGCGATGAATCCCAGCCCGGCCAAGCCGGCGAGCATCAACGCGTAGCTTTCGGGCTCGGGTACAGGCTGATACAGCGTCGCGTGCGAAAGATCATGCGGACGATTGTTCCTGTTGACCGAAACGCCGTCGGTGATGTAGGAGAGCAGTCCCACGTTGGTCACGCTGCTGTCGTAGTAATACAGACTGAAACTGTTGGCGGCCTTCAGCGCGATCGCGAACGGACCGCTGACGGCTGGGCTGATGGTGAAGCTGCCAAAAGTGCCGGCAGGCCCACTGACGTCCTTGATCTCAAGCCAGCCACTGAGACCCGACAGGGTGGTCAGTTCGGCATAGACATCGGCGTCCTGGTTCTTGTTGTTGCCGGCCCACGCGCCCGAACAGTTAGAGGCATTGGCCGTGGTGTCCAACACCGAACAGGTCGGCGGGATCGCCGTCGTCAACGCCGCATGGGCAGGCGCCCCGACCAGCGCCGACACTGCCAGCACCGCGCCAGCAACAGCTGATTTCGGAAATTTGAAGATCATCTCGAATGGTCCTGAAAAAATGCAACGTAAGAAAATTCTTACCAGAGACATCGTGCGGGCAGTGGTCTGCAAGAAATTGACAAATGACAGCGGCATTCTGGCGATTCAGTCCTTGCCCCCGACTCAGGGGACGAACGGATGTCGAGAGGCTGACATCAACCGATCTGCGGCGCGTCGGGACTGTCGGCCCGATGGCCCCTAAAATCCCACTTAGACCGCATCCCGCGACAACCCTAGAAGCTTTCTGCTGAGGAGACTTTTCCCATGTCCATGTCCGACCGCGATGGCAAGATCTGGATGGATGGGCAGATGGTCGAATGGCGCGACGCCAAGATCCATGTGCTGACCCACACCTTGCACTATGGCTGCGGCGCCTTCGAAGGCGTGCGGGCTTACAACACCGCTCACGGCACCGCGATCTTTCGCCTGCCCGAGCACACCGAGCGGCTGTTCAACAGCGCCAAGATCCTGCGCATGCAGATCCCGTTCACACCCGAGCAGGTGATGGACGCGCAGCGGGCGGTGGTGCGCGAGAACAAACTCGAGAGCTGCTACCTGCGCCCGCTGGTCTGGATCGGCGACGAAAAGCTAGGCGTCTCGCCCAAGGGCAACACCATCCACCTGATGGTCGCCGCCTGGCCTTGGGGCGCTTACCTGGGCGAGGAAGGGCTGGCGCGCGGCATCCGCGTCAAGACCAGCAGCTTCACCCGCCACCATGTCAACATCACGATGACCCAGGCCAAGGCGGTGAGCAACTACACCAACTCGATCCTGGCCAACATGGAAGTCACCGACGAGGGCTACGACGAAGCGCTGCTGCTCGACTCGTCGGGCTTCGTCAGCGAAGGCGCTGGCGAGAACATCTTCGTCATCAAGAAGGGCGTGGTCTACACCCCCGACCTGTCGGCCGGTGCGCTCAACGGCATCACCCGCGACACCATCCTGGCGATCTGCAGTGACCTGGGCCTGAAGCTGATCGAAAAACGCATCACCCGCGACGAGGTCTACATCAGCGACGAGGCCTTCTTCACCGGCACTGCCGCCGAGGTCACACCGATCCGCGAGTTGGACCGGATCGAGCTCGGCGCGGGTTCGCGCGGGCCGATCACCGAGAAGATTCAGGCCGCGTTCTTCGACATCGTCAACGGCCGCAATCCCAAGTACGCCGCCTGGCTGACCAAGGTCTGAGCGCGATGAGCAAACCCGCCACCGTGATCGAAGTCGGCGCCAAAGACCTGCAAGGCCCTGGCGTGGTGAGCTGCCCCAACACCAAGACGGCGCTGTGGAGCGAGCACCCGCGGGTCTTCATCGACGTCGCGACCACCGGCGAAGGCAAGTGCAGCTACTGCGGCACGGTCTACCGGCTCAAGGCCGGAGAGAAGCTGCACGCGCACTGAGCGCCCCGAGGTCGGCCGGCAGGGGCTGCCTACAATCCTGCGCCATGCCGCGATCCCAAGAATTCATCCTCACCCTGGCCTGCCGC
>JBILYN010000053.1:0-18526 GCA_044377715.1 Aquabacterium sp. | reverse complement strand
GCCTGACCCAGCGTCAGGACTACCAGTTCGACAACCAGTTCGGCGATGGCCTGCCTGACCTGCTGACCGACGAGCCCGCGCCCCTAGGCCAGGGCAGCGGTCCGTCGCCGATGCAATTGCTGTGCGCGGCAGTCGGCAACTGCCTGGCCGCGTCACTGCTGTTCGCGCTTCGCAAGCTCAAGCAGCCCAGTGGGTCGATCGCCTGCGAGATCCAGGCCGAGGTCGGCCGCAACGCCGACAAACGCCTGCGCGTGCTGGCGATCACGGCCCAATTGACGCTGGGCGTGTCGGGCGATGCGATCGAATACCTGGCGCGGGTGATGGCCTCGTTCGAGGACTACTGCACCGTCACCGGCAGCGTGCGCGCCGGGATTCCGGTGACGGTGAAGGTGTACGACGTGCAGGGCGTGCAGCTGAAGTGACAGGCCGCCGCCTGCCCGGTCTGGCTCAGGCCACGCTGGCGACGACCTCGCCCTCGGTGACGCTGTCGCCTTCCTTGACGAGCAATCGGGTCAGCGTGCCGGCGGCCAGCGCCTCGATCGGGATCTCCATCTTCATCGACTCCATGATGATGATCGCGTCGCCGGCCTGAACTGAGTCGCCGACCTTCATTTCGACTTTCCACACCGTGCCAGTGACGATTGATTTCAGATCTGCCATGTTGATTTCTCCTTGAGTTGAAACGGTTTGAAAACTGTCGGGGCTAGCGGCCGGGCGATGTTCAGCCGGCGGTGATGGCTGCGTGCACAGCCTTGTACTGGGGCTATCGCTCGCGTCATGGTGTCACAGCCTGCGCATCGTCGGGTCTAGCGCAACACGCATGGCCTCGCCGAGCGCGTTGAATGCCAGCGCGGTGAACAAAATCGCCAAGCCCGGCGCCAGCATCTGGCTGGGGGCGAGCTCCATGTTCTGGTAAGCACGGGCCAGCATGCCGCCCCAGCTCGGCTGCGGTGGTTGGATGCCCAGACCGAGAAAGCTCAGCGAGGCTTCGGCCAGCAGCGCACCGGCCAGCAACAGCGTGACCTGCACGATCACCGGCTGCACCGTGTTGGGCAGCACATGGCGCCACAGCAGGCGGCCGGTGCTCGCGCCAAAGCAGCGCGCCGCGTCGACATAGAGTTCGTGTCGAACCACCAGGGTGCGCGCCCGGACCAGCCGCGCGAGTTGGGGCGCGAAGACGATGCCCACCGCGATCATGCCGTTGGTCAGGCCGATGCCCAGCGCGCCGGTCACCGCGATCGCCAGCACGATGGCCGGAAACGACAGCAAGGTGTCGATGCCGCGGCTGATCAGGTCGTCAACCCAGCCGCCCAGAAAACCCGCGACCAGCCCGACCGGCACGCCCAGCAGCAGCGCCACGCTCACCGCCAGCACGCTGGCATACAGCGAGGCTGGCGCACCGTGGATCAGCCGGCTGAGCACGTCGCGGCCCAGGTCGTCGGTGCCCAGCCAATGCGCTGCGCTGGCGTCGGCCAGCGTGTTGACCAGGTCTTGTTCGATCGGCGAAAAAGGCGCGATCCAGGGCGCGCCGACGGCCAGCACCGCCAGCGCCAACAGCAGCCCGAGGCTGGCCGCAGCAACCAGGTCGGACCGCAACCAGCGCAGCAGTCGCGCGAGCGGCTGCGGCGAAGCGACCGGCGACGCATCGAGGACGGAGGGTTTGTCGTTCGGTGTCATGTCACCCTCGGATCGGCCACCCGATACAGCATGTCGGCCAGCAGGTTCAGGCTGATCACGATCAGCACCATCGCGAACACAACGCCCTGGACGATGGGGAAGTCGCGCAGGATCGCCCCATTGACAATCAGGTTGCCCATGCCAGGGACTGCGAATACCGCCTCGACCACAACGGTGGCCGCCAGCAAGCGGTTGGCCAGCAGCGCGATCACGGTGATCATGTTCAGCGCGACGTTCTTCAAGCCGTGTTGCCACAGGATGCGCGCCGGATGCATGCCCACGGCGTGCAGGGTTCGAACCGCTTGCGACGACAGGATTTCCATCAGCGAGCCGCGCAGCTGGCGTGCGATCTCGGCCACCCCGCCAGCAGCCAGCGCCAGGCCAGGCAGCAGCGCATGGCTCAGCGACAACACCGGGTCGGCCAGAAAAGGCGACGATCCAGTGGCCGGGAACCAGTTCAGTTGCAGCGCGAACAGCGACACCAGCAGCATCGCCAGCCAGAAGTTGGGCACCGCCACGCCGAGCGACGCGAAGCTCATCACGCCGCTGTCGATCCAGCTGCGGGGCCGGCTGGCCGCGAGCATGCCCAGCGGCACGCCAACGACCAGCGCCACGCTCAGCGCGATCGAGACGATCAGCAAGGTGTTGGGCAGGCAGCGCACGATCGAGGTCATCACCGGCTCACCCGACAACAGCGATTTCGACAAGTCGCCGTGCGCCGCTTTCCACAACCAGTCGCCGTACTGCAGCAGGAACGCACGGTCCAGCCCGTAGAGCGTCCGGATCTCGGCGATGCGCTCATCGGTCGCGTTCTCGCCAGCCAGCGTGACAGCGATGTCACCCGGCACCAGCTTGAGCAGGCTGAACACGACAAAGGTCGCGAACACCAGCACCGGCAAAGCCTGCGCCAGCCGGCGCAGCAAAAAGCGGATACCGCCCCGGCCGATCATGGTCTTGGCAAGCCGCGCGAGCTCAGGCAAATACTCATGGCGCGAGCGAGACGTCCCAGAACTTGGGCTTGCCCAGCAGGTTGGGCTTGAAGCCCTTGACGTTGTTTGCGACCGCGTCGAACTCGAAGTTGAACGCGATCGGTACGGCCAGCGCCTGCTCCATCACGATGCGCTGCAGCTTGGCAAAAACCTGCTTGCGGTAAGCGATGTCTTCCTTGATGCGGCTGTCGAGCAGCAACTGGCTGAGCTCTTCAGACGCTTCCGAGCGACCGGCGTTGTAGTAAGCGCCCTTGCCGAAGGCCAGCGCGTAGGTCATGCTGGGGTCGGGCCGGCCGGTCCAGGCCGCCTGCAGTGCATCGAACTTCTTCTCGCTGCCGAAGAACTGACCGCTGGCCTCGGCGATCGTGCCGTTGATGTACTTGCAGCGGATGCCGATCTTGCCGAGCTGGTCGATCATCACCTCGGACCGTCGCACCGCATCCTGGTCGGTGTAGCCGCCCACGGTGATGTCGAGCCCGTTGGGATAGCCGGCCTCGGCCATCAGCTTCTTGCCACGATCGGGGTCGAACTTGTAGAGCCCGGCCACGCCCTTGTCGTAGCCCCAGTGGGTCGACGGCAGCAGCATCGCTGCGGGCTCGCCAACGCCACCCATCGTCGCGTTGATGAACAGCTGGCGGTTGATTGCGAAGTTGATCGCCTGGCGCACCTTGGGGTTGTTCAGCGGCGCACGCGAGTAGTTCAGGAACATCATGTAGCAGTACAGCGTCGGCCCGGTCACCACCGTCACGTTCTTGGCCTTGCTGGCAATCGGCGAGTAGCGCGCCGACAGGCCATAGGCCATGTGGTTTTGCCCGGCCACCACCGAGCGCAGACCGGTGGCCATCTCGGGGATGATGGACATCTCGATGCCATCGAGCGCGGGCTGGCCGGCGCGCCAGTACTTGTCGTTGCGCGTGACCACCAGTTTCTGGTTGTCGGCCCAGCTGACGAACTTCCAGCGCCCGGCGCCCACCGGCTTGCGGTCGTGCTCATTGCCCAGCGTCTGCACAGCCTTGGGGCTGACCATCATGCCGGCGCGGTCGGACAGGATCGCCGGCAGCGCCGCATCGGGCTGCTTCATCGTCAGCTTGAGCTGCAGCGGCCCGGTCACGTCGACCGCGGTGATGTTGACCAGATCGACCTTCAGATTCGATCGTGGGTCGTTGCGGTTGCGGTCGAGGTTGAACTTGACCGCCGCGGCGTCCATCGGCGTGCCGTCGTGAAACGTGATGCCGGGCTTGATCGTCAGCACGAAGCTCTGGGCGTCGGGGGTGGCCCAATCGGCCATGCCGGGCACGGGCTTGAGCGTGGCGTAGTCCCAGTCGACCAGCGTGTCATAGACGGTCCACAGGAACACATGGTCTGACCCTGCACCGCCGGTCGCCGGGTCCATGCTGGAAGGGTTGGCCGGTGCGGCGACCTTGAGCACGCCGCCCTTGGTCTGGGCCTGGGCCAGCGCCGGCAGCCCGGCGCTGGCCAGCGCGGTGCCACCGAGCAGTGCCAGCGCTTCGCGGCGCTTCAGCCCCAAGTCCAGCGTGAAGGAGGCTGCGCTTTCATCGCGGTCGGTCGGATTCATGTCATCTCCAGTGAAGTTCGGGCTTGAGCTTGCAGTGATTCGGTGACGGCCGGTGGGCCCTCGGGCGTGGCGAAATGGCAGGCCACCCAATGCTCGGGCCGCAGTTCGCGCCAGGCTGGCAGTTCGTCGCTGCAGCGCGGCCTGGCGTACGGGCAGCGGGTGCGGAAGCGGCAGCCCGAGGGCGGGTCGACCGGGCTGGGGATCTCGCCCTCGAGCACGATGCGGCGCGCGGTGCGCAGCGCCGCAGGCAGCGGCACCGGTTCGGCCGACAGCAAGGCCTGGGTATAGGGGTGCAGCGGACGGTCGCTGAGTTCGTCGGTGGGCCCGAGTTCGAGCAAGCGGCCGAGGTACATCACCGCGATGCGGTCGCTGATGTGCGAGACCACCGACAGGTCGTGGGTGATGAAGACATAGGTCAGACCGAGCTCGCGCTGCAAGTCGGCGAACAGGTTCAGGATGTCGCCACGTATCGACACATCGAGTGCGGCCACCACCTCGTCGCAGACGATGAGCTTTGGGCGCAGCGTCAGCACCCGGGCGATGTTGACACGCTGCTTCTGCCCACCCGAGAGCTGGTGCGGGAAGCGCGAAGCGTACTCGCGCGCCAACCCGACCCGTGACAGCGCGGCCAGCGCCGCAGCCTGCCGGGACGAGGCGCTGCCGCTGCCGGCAATCTGCAGTGGCTCAACCACCGAGTCGAGGATGCTCAGCCGCGGGTTGAGCGCAGCGTTCGGATCCTGGAAAACGATCTGGTGCTCACGGCGGCGCAGCCTCAGCTCGGCGCTAGACACGCGGGCCAGGTCGACGCCAGCGTGCAGCACCTGGCCCGCGCTGGGCTTGATCAGCGAGACCAAGGCGCGTCCCAGCGTGGTCTTGCCCGAACCCGATTCACCGATCACGCCGAAGGTCTCGCCGGCCATCACCTGCAGGTTGACCCCGTCGACCGCCTTGACGGTGGCGCGGCCGTCCTGGGTCGGGAACAGGATGCGCAGTTCGCGCGCCTCGACGATCGGGCTCATGGGTTCACCGACCCCGGCAACTGCAGCGCGTCGGCGCGCCAGCAGCGCACGCGGCGCTCGCCCAGCGGCCCATCCGACGGCGTTCGGGCCAGCACGCGCAGCGCCTGGGGCTGGTCGCAGCCCGCCAGACCATGGCCGCAGCGCGGCAGGAAGCGGCAGCCCGCCGGCATCTCGGCAGCACCCGGCACGCGACCCGGTATGAAACCCAGCGGCGCCCGCCTGGGCGTCAGGCGCGGCAGCGATCGCAACAACCCCGAGGTGTAGGGATGGCGCGGTCGGTCCAACACGGCGTCGACCGGCGCGTCCTCGACCACCTCGCCGGCGTACATCGTCACCATCCGCGTGCAGGTCTCGGCGACCACGCCCAGGTCGTGCGTGATGAACAGCAGCGCGGTGCCGGTGCGCTCGCTGAGCTCGCGCAGCAAGTCGGTGATCTGGGCTTGCACCGTGACGTCCAACGCGGTGGTCGGTTCGTCGGCGATCAGCAGCTTGGGCTCGGAGACCAAAGCCATCGCGATCATCACGCGCTGGCGCATGCCACCCGAGAGCTGGTGCGGATACTCGTCGTGGCGCCGCGACGGCAGCGCGATGCCGACCTGGTCTAGCGCGTGCACCGCGCGTTCGCGCGCCTCGGCCCGCGACACCGCGAAGTGCGACCGGTAGGCTTGGCCGATCTGGTGGCCGATCGTGAAGACCGGGTCGAGCGCGCTCATCGGCTCCTGGAAGATCATCGCGATCTCACGCCCACGCAGCGCGCGCATCTGCGGCGCCGACAGTCCGACCAGGTCGCGGCCCTCGAACAGCACTTGCCCGGAGATGCGCGCCGAGTCGGCGGCCAGCAGCCGCATGATGGCCAGGCCGGTGACGGTCTTGCCGCAGCCGCTCTCGCCGACCAGGCCGATGCGCTCGCCACGGGCGATGCGAAACGACACCCCGCGGGTGACCGCCAGATCGCCCGTCGAAGTTCGGAACGACACGCCAAGCTCGCGCAACTCGAGCAACGCGTCGACGCGGTCGGCTGAGCGCAGGGGCTCGGTGGTCAAAGGCATCAGAGTGCTCATCGTCAGCCCCAGAGCTTAGGGCCAACCCTGCCACCGGCAATGGGTGCATGCCCTGACACCTGCGTGACGCTGCCGCTGCCCGCACGCTGAGATCAGCCTGGCAACGCCGGGCCACGAAGGCTGGCATCATCGGCCTGCTTGCTTGCCCGCAGCGCGCCGATGGCCGGCCTGTCTCAAGGACCGGCGGCGACACCCAAGAGGGCCGATGTCTAGCCCCTGTCTTTCCAACCCTTCTCAAAGGATTTATTGATGACCAAAGCCTACTGGGTCAGTGCCTACCACGAAGTCAAGGACACCGATGCGCTGGCCGCCTATGCCAAGCTGGCAGGTCCCGCGCTGACCGCTGCCGGTGCAAAGTTTCTGGCCCGCGGCCTGCCTGCCGCCACCAAGGAGGCGGGCATCATGCAGCGCCTGGTGCTGATCGAGTTCGAAACCGTGGCCCAGGCACTGGCCGCCTATGCCAGCCCAGGCTACCAGGAGGCGTTGGCCGCGCTGGGCAAGAACGCGGTGGTCCGCGACATGCGGATCATCGAAGGCGTTTGATCTTGCCGCAAGGCCGCGGTCAAACGCGACGCGCCGGCCGAGCGGCTCGAAGGCTTGACGGAAAATCAAACACTACACTGGGCGGGTCCGCCCGGCACGCTGTTTGCAACTACCTGGAGAGCCAAGGTGCGCTTGTTTTGGAATCGCTCAAGCCTGAGTCTCATCGCCGCCACCTGTCTGGCTGCTGGCATCGGCCTGCTGCCGGGCTGCGGCGGCAGCACCACGCCCGACACGATCAACGTGCTCGAAGGCCTGTGGCATGGCAACAGGTCTTCAGCCACGCTGATGGCCACCAGCATCTTGCATGACGGTCAATTCTGGATGGTCTACGGCACGGCCAACCCCAGCAGCGCGGCAAGCAACACCCCTACCGGGGCCAACACCTGGGTGGGGTTCAGCAATGTCGAAGGCTTCGTCCAGGGCACAGGCAGCGTCTCCAGCATGCGCTTCAACTCGATCGACGCGCTGGATTTCCACGGCACTCTGAACATCACCCCGGTCGCCGTGACCGCCCCATATGCGGCGGGCAAGAGCCTGAACGGCAACATCAGCTCCAGCAGCGGCGCGGCGGCGTTCACCTCTGCACCGGCGCCGACCGTGGCCTACCAGTACAACATCTCGGCCAAACTCGCCGATGTCGTGGGCACATGGGCCGGCACCGTGGTGCCCGGGGCCGCGGGCACTGTCGCGATCGATAGCGCATCGGGCTTGAAGGTGACCAACGGGGCTTGCATCCTCACCGGCGGCATCAAACCACGGGCACCGGGCATCACCGGCGAGAACGTTTTCGACATCGCCTTGACGCCAAGTAGCGCCTGCAAGGACGCGACGGTCGAGTACCGCGGCATCGGCCTGCTGCAGGCCATGAGCAACGCCAAGTTACAGCTCATCATGCTGGCCAAGAACAGCAGCAACGACAAGTCATTTGTGTTCTTCGCCAACCGTTAGGCCGGCGTCGCTGCTGCGTCGCTAAGCGCCCTGCAGATATCGCGCTGCCAGCGCCTCGAGCGAGGCCTTGCTCAATCCCAGGCGTTGGCGCAGGTAAGCATCGACACCGCCGTGCTCCGCGTCCACCGCCTGCAGCGAAGCCTCGAGAAAGCCCTGCTGCACCCGCCACAGCACCGCCAGCGCTTCGGCCGGGGTCTCGCTGGCAGGCACCGGCGGATGCCGGTAGAACTGATTGGTCAGCAGGTAGTCCTGCAGCACCAGTTCACGCGGCACACCCAGCGCCAGCAGGATCAGCGCCGAGCCGACACCGGTCCGGTCCTTGCCGGCAGTGCAGTGCAGCACCGATGGGGTGTCGGCTTGCAGCAGCAGGTCGAACATCTCGGCAAAGCGGTGCGAATGGTCGGTGACCATCGCCCGGTACAGGTCTTTCATCAACTCGGTGGCCACCGCGGCGCTGAGTTCGCGCCCAGCGGCCACCAGGTCCTGCATGCGCTGGACGACAGAGGGCTCGATGACCAGCGCATGCTGGACCACACCGGGCAGCCGGTAAGGCGTGGCGGCACGCTCGACCTCGCCGCGGAAGTCGATCGTCCTGGCCAGCCCCAGCCCCGCCAGCACCGCATGGTCGGCATCGGTCAGGCCGGCCAGATGGTCTGAGCGGAACAGCTTGCGCCATCGCAGCGGGCGCGAGCCATGGCCGGGGTAGCCCCCGAGGTCGCGGAAATTGGTGGCCCCTTGCAGGGGCACGTGTCGGTCAGGATGTTGCGGCATAGGCCTGATTGTGCTGTGCCAGACGGCCGCGGCGCTGTCGCTTGTGTTCAGGCGGCGCGGCGGGTGCGGGAATATCATCTTCGCCAGCTTCGATCGACGTCACAACCACCCCAGCGAGGAGACCTGCATGTACAAACCCTTTGATCTCAGCGGCCGCGGCGCCATCGTCACGGGCGGCAATGGCGGCATCGGCTACGGCATGGCGCGCGCACTGCTGGCCTCTGGCGCGTCGGTGGCGGTTTGGGGGTCGAACCCGGACAAGACCGCCAAGGCCAAGGCGACGCTGGCGACCGAATGCGGCGATGCCTCGCGCGTCCATGCCTTCGTCTGCGACGTCGGCGACGAGGCCCAGATCGACAGCACTTTCGCGGCTTCTGTGGCGGCGCTGGGACGGGTCGACGCTTGCTACGCCAATGCCGGTATCGGCGGCAAGGGCACGCTGATGCTCGACATGAGCTTGGAAGAGTTCCGCCGCATCCAGCGCATCAACGTCGAGGGCGTGTTCCTGACCTTCCGCGCCGCCGCCAGACACATGGTCGAGCGCGGCGAGGGCGGCTCGCTGATCGCCACCGCCAGCACTGCGGCGGTCGAGGGCGCGGCGCGCAGCAGCCACTACGGCGCGTCCAAAGGCGCGGTGACCTCTTATGTTCGCGCGCTGGCGGTGGAGTTGGCGCGCCACCGGATCCGGGTCAACTCGATCCTGCCGGGCTGGATCGTCACCGACATGACCGAGCGCTCGGTCAACAACCCGAAGTTCGCCGACGCGGTGCTGCCGCGCATCCCGGCCCGCCGCTGGGGCGAGATCGATGACTTCGGCGGCATCGCGGTCTACCTGGCCAGCGACGCATCGTCCTACACCACCGGCGAGCAGTTCGTCATCGACGGCGGCTACACCAAGTTCTGACGCTGCGGCATCAGCCCAGCACGATGACGTCGTCGCCTGGCGGCTCCGCGTACAGCCGATCGACCAGCGCGGCACGGCGGCCCAGACCCGCGCGCTGGTTGATGTAACCCTTGTCGGTGAGTTCGTTGCCGTCGATCGACGGCGGCTCGGTCATCAGCATCACGCGCGCGATGCGCCGGCTGCTCGCGCCGCCGGTCGATGCGTTGTGGGCTTCCAGTCCTTGCCTGAGTCGGGCCAGCAGTTCCGGATGGCTGACCACGGCATCGAAGCCGGCATCGGGGTCGCCGATGATCTGGCGGCAGGCCGGCAGGTTGGGCCAGGCCAGCAGGCCGACAAACGGCCGGTCTTGCCCCGTGACGAGCGCATCGAGCAGGACAGGCGTGGTCGAGGCGATCGCGTCGGTGCGCAAAGCGCCGACCTGCACGAAGGTGCCGGTCATCAGCTTGAACTCCTCGGCGACGCGGCCGGCAAAGATCAAGCCTTGCGCCGGGTCTTGCGGGTCGACGAAGGTGCCGGCGTCGCCGATGCAATAAAAACCCTCATCGTCGAAAGCCGCACGGGTCAGTTCAGGCTGGTCGAAGTAACCCGGCGTGACATGGACGCCGCGCAGCCGCAACTCATAGGCCGGCCCGGCGGGCACCATCTTGAGCTCGACGCCAGGAAATGGCAGTCCGATCAGGCCGACGCGCTCGGTGTCCCAATAAGTGCCGGTCGAGGTCGGCGCGGTCTCGGTCGAACCCCAACCGGTGTAGAAGACGATGCGTTGGCCGGTGGTTCGAACGGCCAAGGCCTGCATCCGCTCGTACAGGTCGTCAGGCAGCCGTGCCCCGCCATAAGCCATCAAGCCGAGGTTCTTGAAGAAGCTTTGGCACAGCGCTTCGTCGGTCTCGAGGGCTGCGGCCAGTGCGGCATAACCTGCAGGTGCATTGGCGTAATAAGTCGGTGAGATCTCGCGCAGATTGCGCAAGGTCTCGTCGAACTGGCCTGGCGTCGGCCGGCCGTCGTCGATGTAGAGCGTGCCACCTTCGGTTAGCAGTGAATTGAACAAGGCATTGCCGCCCATCGTGTGGTTCCAGGGCATCCAGTCGAGGTAGACCGGGTCCAGGCCGTCGGGATGATGGCGAACCTGCGTGCCCATCGCCACGTTGGCGCACATCATCTGCTGCGTGTTGATGACGGCCTTGGGCATGCCGGTCGACCCCGAGGTGAACAGCAGCTTGCCGGTCGTCTCGGGCCTGATGCGGTCGATAGCCGCGGCTACCTCGGCCGTCACCGGCGTCGCCAACAGCGTTGCAAAACTGATGCTGGCGATGCCCTCGGCAGGACTGTCGACATGCACGACGGTGCGGCCGTCTAGGTTCAAGGCCTTCAGCGCTTTTTCGAACATCGGCCCGTCCTGCACCATCACCAGCGCCGGCTTGATCAGGCCAAAGAGGTATTTCAGCTTCGCATGGTCCTGGCTCATCAGCGAGTAAGCCGGCGAGATCGGCGCCACCGGCAGGCAGGCCTGCATCGCCGCCTGCGTCATCAGCGCGTGTTCGATCGAATTGCCCGACAGGATCGCCACCGCGCTGCCAGGTGCCAGCCCAAGATCGAGCAGGCCCTGGGTCAGCGCATCGACGCTGCGCTTGGCCTCGCGATACGACAGCTTGCGCCACTGGCGGTCCGGGCCTTTGCGCTGCGCCAGCCAGGTTGTGTCGGGCCGCTCGAGCGCCCATTTGGCGAGCGACGCCGGGATGTGTTTTTCGTAAGGCTTGAGCGCAAAGCGCGACTTCAGAACGATCACGCCGTCGTCGCGACGATCGACCTCGATGTCGCGCGGCAGCCAGTCCATCTTGCGAAATGCCGGCGCGCCTGCGGTGTTGCCACTCATCGTCAATGCCCTTTGAACTGCGGTTCGCGCTTTTCCATGAAAGCCTGGATGCCTTCGGCCATGTCCTGCGTCTTGAACAGCGGCAGCAGCTGCAAATAGACATGGTGGACATGGTCGGGAAAGGTCTCGTTCAGGCCGATGCGCATCATGCGTTTGGCGGCTTGCACTGCCAGCGGTGCATTCGACGCGATCTCGCGCGCCATCGCCCGGGCCCGGTCCATCAACTCGCTGTCGGGCACGACCAGATTGGTCAGGCCCCAGTCCAGGCACTCGCGCGCATTGAGCGTGCGACCGGTGAAGATCAACTCGGCGGCCTTGGCCCAACCGATCATTCGCGGCAGAAACCAGGTGCCGCCCGACTCGGGCACGACACCGCGCTTGACGAAGGCCGCGGCGAGCTTGGCCGATTCGGCCATGATGCGGATGTCGCAGCCCAGCGCGGTGTCCATGCCATATCCGGCGGCGCCGCCGTTGACGGCGCAGATCGTGGGTTTGTCCATCGCCTGCAACACCGTCGGCGGGGTGTCGCGCAGGTTCAAGGTGGTCGATGAGGACGCGATGCTCAGACCGCCTTCGGGCCGCCCGCTGCGCAAATCGAGGCCGGCGCAGAAAGCCCGGCCCGTGCCGGTCAGGATCACACAGCGAACCGCCGGGTCCTCGTTGGCCTTGAGCAGCAAGCGCGTCAGCTCGCCCAGCATCGCACGCGAGAT
Organism: Aquabacterium sp.; assembly: GCA_044377715.1. GTDB lineage: Bacteria > Pseudomonadota > Gammaproteobacteria > Burkholderiales > Burkholderiaceae_C > Pseudaquabacterium. Next base: position 6,455 of record JBILYN010000053.1, on the reverse strand, counting down.
TGTGTTCATGCGCTCGGGCGCGTTGAGCGTGATGACGGCGATCTGGTCTTCGACGGCGTAAAGCACTTCGGGCTGCGCCGAAGCCTTGGGTTCAACATCTTTCATCGGGATCCTCCAGGTTGCGGCGAGCTTACCTTGGGTCGTGGTTCATACTGCGGATCGAGCCGGCCAGCGCGACCTCCAACAAGCCCCGCGTCGCTTGGCGCTGTCAACCTATCCACCTTGCTTGGAGACCTGCATGCCGACAAGCCTCGCCATCCGCCTTCTGCTGGCCGCAACGATCTGCGGTCTGGGGCCGACCCTGTCGCAGGCCCAATCGGCCTACCCGAGCCGGACTATCGTGATGCTGGTGCCGCAGGCTGCCGGCGGCACCAACGACATCGTCGGCCGGGTCGTCGGGCAAAGACTCGCCGAGGTGCTGGGCGGCTCGGTCGTGATCGACAACCGGCCCGGTGCGGGCGGCAACATCGGCACCCAGCTGGCGGCGCAGGCGCCCAAGGATGGCCACAGCTTGCTGATGACGATCAGCAGCAGCCAGGCCATCAACCCGGCGCTGTACAAGCACCCAGGCTTCGACCCGGTGAAGGACTTCAGACCGATCAGCCTGATCGGTGCGGTGCCCAACGTGCTGCTGGTGAGCCCATCGTTTGCCGCCAAGTCCGTCACAGAACTGCTGGCCATGGCCAAGGGCAAACCCAACGAGTTGCAATACGCCTCGGCCGGCAACGGCACGTTGAACCACTTGCTGGGCGAGATGCTCGGCAGCATGGCGGGCGTGAAGCTGCAGCATGTGCCTTACAAGGGCGTGGCGCCGGCGCTCAACGATGTGCTGGGCGGTCAGTTGCCGATGCTGTTCGCCAGCCTGCCGTCCGCGCTGGCGCACATCAAGTCAGGCAAGCTGCGCGCGCTGGCCGTTAGCGGCGCGACGCGCTCGCCGGTCCTGCCCGATCTGCCGACCATCGCCGAGACGCTGCCAGGCTACAACGGCACGCTGTGGATAGGCTTGTTCGCGCCGACCGGCGTGTCGCAGGAGGTGCTGATCAAGCTGCAGGACGGCATGGCCAAGACACTGGCAGGCAAAGAGCTGCGCGACAAGCTCGAGCAGCTCGGCGTCGAGCTCGCCGCACCGGCCGACAAGCCGGTGACGCCCGAGCAGTTCGCGGCGATCCTCAACGAGGACATCGCCAAATGGGCCAGGATCGTGAAGTCGTCGGGCGCGTCGGTGGACTGATCGCCGCGCGTCCCGCGCCTCAGCCCGGTCGGTGCAACTCGGCGGCGAGTTCGCCCAGGCGCAGTTCACCCGCCGGGGTCTGCCCGCCCGAGGCCATGAAGCGCTCCATCGCCGCCCTCGTGCCCGCCCCGCCCAGCGTGCCCTGGAAAGCCACGGCCTCGGCCAGCAGGTCGGGCACCACCTCTTTTTCCGCGCGCAACACGCTGGCCTTGGCGGCTGCGACCGCATGGGCTGGAAAAGACGCGATCCGCGCCGCCAGTCGGTCCACATGAGGCCACAGTTCGGCCGCCGGCAAGGCCCGGTTGATCCAGCCCCAGGCCTCAGCGGTTTCGGCCGACACATCGTCGCAACCCAGCACCACCTCGAGCGCGCGCGATCGCCCTAGCAGCCGCGACAAGCGAACCGTGCCCGAGCCACCGGGCAGGATGCCCAGCGCGACCTCGGGCTGGTTGAAGACCGCCTGGCCGCGCAGCGCAAATCGCATGTCGCAGCTCAGGGCGATCTCGCTGCCGCCGCCGCCCGCCCGGCCCTCGACGACGGCGATCGTCGCCTTGGGCATTGTTCGCAAGGTCTCGCACATCCGGTGGAAAGGCGACAGGCCGGCGTCAGGCGCTGGCGCATCGACCGGAAACTTCAGGATCAAGCCGACATCGAAATGCGCGATGAAGAAGTCAGGGTTCGCCGAGCGCAGGATCACGACGCGCACCTGATCGTCGGCGGCGAGCTGCTCGGTCAGCCTGATCATCTCCTTGAACAAAGGTTTGTCGAGCAGGTTGATCTCGCCATTGGCCAGCGTGACACGCGCCACGCCCTGGGTCAGTTCGACCCGCAAACACCGGTAATCGCTGTAGTCCATCGTAGGCCTCTAGGCTGACGGGCTGATTCAGGCAGCCGGGTTCAAGGTCCGCCCGAACAGGCGGTGCAGGCGCTCCCAGTGCCGCTCGGCAGCGACCTTGTGATACACCGGACGCTGCGGGAATGCAAAGCCATGCTCGGTGCCGGGATACCACTCGATGCGGTGCGGTTTGCCGCCCGCTTGCAACCCGGCTTCGAGCTTGGCGATGTCCGCGGGCGATGCCCACTTGTCGGTCTCGGCGCAGGCGAAATAGCTCTCGCACTGGACTTTGGGCGCCACGAGGTGCGGCGAGTCAGGCTTGTCAGTGGCCATGTTGGCGCCGTAGATCGACGCAATGCTGCGGAAGCGCTCCGGGAAGGCTGCGGCAGCCCAGACCACAAAAGGACCGCTCATGCAGTAGCCGACCGCGCCTATCCGCGTCTTGTCGGCATAGGGCTGGGCGTCGACGAACTTCAGCAAGGCCCGGGTGTCGCACTCGGTGGTGGCGGCGTTGAGCGTGGCCATCAGCGAGAACATGTGCGCCATCGCCGGCTCGGTCCGCTCCTTCAGCCAGAAATCGCGGGTGCTGCGGTAATACAGATTGGGCAGCACGACGCAGTAGCCGGTGGCCGCCAGCCGCCGCGCCATGTCGTGCAGTTCTTCGCGCTTGCCGGGTGCGTCCATGTAGAACAGCACCACAGGATGCGGCCCACCCTCCTCGGGGTGGACGACGAAGCTGTTCATCGCGCCGTCGGCGGTGGGGATGTCAATGTGGTGTTCGATCATGTTGCTCCTCTTGGGTTGTATGGGGAATCTTCAGGTCGGAATTCGCGCCGCGGCGGCCGAGTCCAGCGCACTCTCGCCGCGCGCGATCGCGGCGTCGAACATCGCCGCGACACCTGGCATCACGAACAGGTCGACGCCGCCGCGCTGGGCTTGCTCGATCATCAGCCGAACGTCCTTGCGCGCCATCGAGACCTCGAAAGACGGCGCGCTGAAGTCGCCCGCGGCGATCTTGTCGGCCCGTGCCGGCAGGAACTGGCCCGGGTTGAAGTGCTTGAACAGCGAGAACGCATCGGCAGTCGAAATGCCGACCGAGTGCGCGAGACGGTTGACATCGCCGAGCACGCCCATCATCCCGATCAGCGTCATGTTGCCGAACAGCTTGAAGGCTGCGGCCCGCTCGGGCGCCTCGCCCAGGTAGACCACCTTGCCCGTCATTTGCTGCAGCGCCGGCAGCAGCGCCTCGTGCTGCGCCGCGGCACCCGACAGAATCATCAAACCGGTGCCATCTTGCGCGTTGGCCGGGCCCATGAACACGGGGACGTGGACGAAGGTCTTGCCGCGCGCCGCCCAGCGCGCAGCGCGCTCGGCGGTGGGCGTGACCGCGGTGGTCGTGTGGTCGACGATCCAGACCGCGGCCGAGATTTTTGCAGCGATCGGCTCGAGCACCGCGTCGACCGACGCGTCGTCGGACAGCGACAGATGGATTCGCTCGGCACCTGCCAGCGCCGCCGCCGGGTCTTCGAAAGCCTTGGCGCCGTCGGCCTCGAGCGCGCGCGCCTTGGCGGGGCTGCGGTTCCAGACATTGACCTCGTGGCCGTTGGCGCGCAGTCGGCGGACAAAACCCGAGCCCATCAGGCCGGTGCCGAAAAATGCGATCTTCATGCTGATGTGTCCTGCAGTGGGGATGGCACACGATACAGGGTCTGCGGCGGATCGGCTATCGGGCTTGCACCCAGACGCCGCTACTTCAAGCGACAAGCTCAAGCGACAAGCGCTGGGCCCAGCGCTCAGTCTGCACAATGCATCCATCCGCGCTGGCCCAGCCGACCCAAACCTGCAGACCGATCCATGAGCGACGACCTGTCCACCCGCACCGCGATCGTCGAAGCGCTTCAAAGCATGGCCAGGCTGGGCATCAACAAAGGCACCGCCGGCAACATCAGCGTGCGCGGCGCAGCGGGCTTTCACATCTCGCCCACCGGTCTGGCCTACGCCGGCATGACGCCAGAGCAAATCGTTTTCATGGACTGGGAGGGCCGCTACGAAGGCGACATCCTGCCGTCGAGCGAGTGGCGGTTTCACCGCGACATCCTGGTCGAGCGACCGGAACTCAACGCGGTCGTGCACACGCATTCAGCCCATGCCACCGCGGTGAGCATCCTCGAGCACGACATTCCGGCCATTCACTACATGGTGGCCGCTGCCGGCGGCAACAACATCCGCTGTGCCAGTTACCAGACTTTCGGCAGCGCTGCGCTGGGCCAGGCCGTGCTGGTCGCGCTGCAAGACCGGCGCGCCTGCTTGATGGCTCACCACGGCGTGATCGCTGCACATGCCAACCTGGCACAGGCGATGACGCTGGCGGTGACGGTCGAGGAGATGGCCCAGCTCTACCTGCAGGTGCTGGCTTTCGGCGCGCCCAAGCTGCTGTCGGACGAAGAGATGGCGCGGGTGCTGGAGAAGTTCAGGACTTATGGCCAGCAACCTCGCGCAGCCCAAGAGACTCGGCGTCAAGCTACCTGACAGTCGAAATGAGCGACTTGTATTTCGATCAACTTCGCGCCGGCGCAGCACGTGATCCGCTGATCGCCCGCCAGCCGCAACGCCAGGACCGACCCCATGAACAACGCTGATCCGCATCCGGGCTGCCAACCATGAGCTTGCGACGCATCTCGCACTGCAGCCATTGGGGCGCATACACGCTGCTGGTCGAAGACGGACGCATCCGGGGCGTCGAGCCCTTCGGCGCCGACCCCGCGCCATCGCCCATCATCGAGTCGGTCAAGCATTGGGCCGATCCGAAACACCGGGTCGCGCAGCCGATGGTGCGCGCGAGCTGGCTCAAGACCCGCGGCGCCAGCGAACGCCGACCTGGCGACGACTTCGTGCCGGTGAGCTGGGACCAGGCCTTCGCGCTGGTCGCCGGCGAGATCGACCGGGTTCGCAGCGAGCACGGCAACCGGGCGATCTTTGCGGGCTCCTACGGCTGGACGAGTTGCGGCCGCTTCCATCACGCGCCGTCGCAGCTCAAGCGCATGCTCAATCTGGTGGGCGGCTACACCGGCCATGTCGACACCTACAGCATCGCCGCCGGGCCGGTGATCCTGCGCCACGCGCTGGGCAGCGCCGACGCCTGCCGTGGCCAGGCCAACACGCTAGACACCATCGCCGAGCATTCGCAGACCGTCGTCGTCTTTGGCGGGCTGTCGCCGCGAACGGCACAGAACGAAGCGGGCGGGCTGGCCCTGCACACGCTCGAACAGCAACTGCGCAAGATGGTGGCGCGCGGCGTGAAGTTCATCCTGGTCTCGCCGCTGCGCGACGACCTGCCGGACTGGGTACCGGCCGAATGGTGGCCGATCCGGCCCAACACCGACGCCGCGCTGATGCTAGGCCTGGCCGGCGAGATCGTCGCCGCCGGCCGGCACGACAAGGACTTCATGGCCCGCTGTTGCAGCGGCAGCGATGAGCTGCTGGGCTACCTCAGCGGCGCGCAGGACGGCGTGGCCAAGAACGCCGCCTGGGCCCAGCAGGTGAGCTCGATCGACGCCGAGTGGACGCGCAAGCTTGCCCGGCGCCTGGTCGAGACACGGTCGATGCTGACCGTCAGCTGGAGCCTGCAGCGCGCCGACCACGGCGAGCAGCCGTTCTGGGCCGCGCTGGCGCTGGCCTCGGTGATCGGGCAAATCGGCCTGCCCGGCGGCGGGGTCGGTTACGGCTACGGCTCGCTGGGCGGCGTGGGCGCGCCGATCGCGGTGGCCCGCCCGCCTGAGCTGCCGCAGGGCGTCAACCCCAACCCGGATTTCATCCCGGTCGCCCGCATCACCGACCTGTTGCTGCACCCCGGCGAGGCCTTCAGCTACGAAGGACAGACCCGGCATTACCCGGACACCCGCCTGGTCTACTGGGCCGGCGGCAACCCCTTCCACCACCACCAGGACCTGAACCGGCTGCGGCGGGCCTGGACGCGGCCGCAGACGATCATCGTGCAAGACCCGATGTGGACCGCGACGGCGCGCCGCGCCGACATCGTGCTGCCGGCCAGCACGTCGATCGAGCGCAACGACATCGCCGGCAACCGCAGGTCCGGCCACCTGATCGCGATGCAGCAAGCGATAGCGCCAGTGGGGCAAGCGCTGTCGGACCACGCCATCTTCCGCGGCATCGCCGACCGGCTCGGCGTGATGGCCGATTTCACCGAGGGGCGCGACGAGATGGCGTGGATCGCCGAGCTGTACCAGCGAACCCGCGAGGACGCCGCCCGGCGCTTCGACCACGCGATGCCCGAGTTCGACGCGTTCTGGGCCCAGGGCTCAGCCGAAGTGCCGACGCTGTCCCAGCACAGCTTTCTGTCGGACTTCCGCGCCGACCCGGTCGCGCACC
>JBILYN010000268.1:0-6214 GCA_044377715.1 Aquabacterium sp. | reverse complement strand
CCACGACATATTGCCCCATGTCCGCGCATTGCTGGATGAAGCTTCGCCGGCTTTGCTGGCTGCGGTGGTCGAACAGTTGCATCTCGAAGACGGCGTCGAACGCGCTCAGGTGTGGCGGACGATGCGCGCGCTGGCGCACCAACTCAAGTGCAGCAGCGTCTGGTGACAGTGAACTCGCCCGACATGGGTCGGGCCGGCGTCTGGGCCGAACTGTTTCCGGCTGCGCTGAGCTTGATGGCGCACCTCGAATCGCAGGTGAGCAAGCCGCATTGGACCTTCGGTGGCGGGACGGTGTTGATGCTGCGCATCGGTCATCGGCAGAGCAAGGACATCGATTTGTTCGTACCGGACCCGCAGTACCTGGGCTTCGTCAATCCGCGTCTCAGCGAGGTCGCCGAAGAAATCAGCACAGACTACGAAGAGGCGGCTGAGTATTTGAAGTTCTATTTACCTTCCGGCGAAATAGACATCGTTGTGGGCTCATCGCTCACCGATTCGCCCTTCGACGAAGTTTTCCACGCCGGGCGGGACATCAAGGTTGAGACCAGCGCCGAAATCATCGCGAAGAAGTTGTGGCATCGAGGTGACCGTGCGAAGGCGAGGGATCTTTTCGACCTGTGCGCTGTTGCGGACGCTGAACCTGGTGCGATATACCGCGCCGCTCCCTTTTTCGCCAGGCACGGCGCGGCATTTCTTCAGCAGCTTCAGGAGCGCGCTGACATTGCGCGGATCGAATTCGACGCGATTGACCGCCTTGGTTTTCAGCGCTCTTTCGATGACTGCTTGAGGCAAGCGCGCCGGCTGATCAAGCCGCACCTGGGTTGACGAAGGCGACGCGGTCGTCCACCGGGTCGATCTTGCCGCTTGCCCCGGAGTGATGACGAGGTAGCGTCGAGCCACGGTTGCCGGCAGGATTGAGCGTTGCCGTTCTCTTCAACGGCGGTCTGTTGCAGGCGACATGAATTTCTCGTAGACAGATTGCATGTAACAAACGAAAGGGATTGGACATGGCTGCTGCGCCTGTGAACGCAAGGGTTCAAAAGCACCGTGATGCGCTGCGCACGGCGGGCCTGCGGCTGGTCCAGATTTGGGTGCCAGACACGCGTAGGCCGGGCTTTGCGCAGGAGTGCCGCCGCCAGTGCCAACTGGCCGCTCAATCGGACGCGGCCGATACGGGCCTGCAGCAACTCATGGATGAAGCCCTGTCGGATGTGGACGGCTGGACCGCATGAGGCGCGGCGACTTCGTGACCATCGCCATGCAAGGTGGCTTTGCCAAGCCAAGACCTGCGCTGGTGATTCATAAGGCGCGGACAGGCGGGTTTTGAGCTTGCCCCCCCGGATTCAGCCCTTGCGCTGCGCCTCCAGCAGTACACGCAACTCGGCCAGCTTGGCCGCCAATGCGCCGGCGCTGGCGGTCGCGGCAACCGCGCTGCGGCTGCGCCCGCTGTCGCCGCCGACGGTGCCATGCGCCAACATGTTGCGGATGTCGGACAGGCTGCGAAAGCCGGGGTTGGCCTTCAATGATTCGCGTGCTTCTTCGCGTTGCCCATGGGCGCCGGGGTCGAGCTTGAGGCGGCTGCAGGCAGCGCTGATGGCCGACTCCTGCAGGTAGATCGCCGCGCGCAGGAAATCCTTGCGCGCCAGGTAGGCAAGGTGCAGCGCCAGCTCGCGGCTCTCGCGATCGGGCTTGCGAGCCCAGGCCAGGCGCTGGGCCAACTGCTCCTTGAACAGGCCGGTCGGCCCACCGAGGCGGGCGATGTCGTCGAGCAGCGGGGTGACGATTGCCCGCGCGTCGCTGACGTTGGTCACCCGCTCGAGGTACGCAGCGCTCTCCAGCCGAGATGCTGCCTCGGGCTTCAAGCCGTCTCGCACCAGCAGCGGCGCAAACACGCCGTAGTTGCCGCTGGCGTCATGCGCGGCCAGCGCCTCGACCCAATCGAGCATGCGCAGCAGGCCGTCGAGCTTGAGCACCGGGGTGACGCCGTTGGCTGTCATCTCGAGCGCGCCGTAGTAGATGTCGGTGACCACCGCCTGGCGCACATGGCTGAGGTAGCGCGCTGCCACCAGCGCGAGCAGCGGCAGGTGCCGAAAGCCATGGGTGATGTCAAGCACCACCTGCTCGCCCTGGCCGACACGCGCGGCCAGGTTGGCCAGCAAGTCCAGCTGCGCTGCTTCGTCCCGGCCGTAGGGGATCAGCACCAGTTCGGCGCCGGGCATGGCCTCGCGGGCACGCAGGGAGACGCGGTCGAGCAAGCCCTGGTCGACTGACGCTTGTTCGGTGGCATCGACCAGCTCGGCCCATTCCGGCGCGTCGGGGTCGAAGTCGAGCGCGTCCCACATGCTGCCAGCCGTGCCCAGCAGCAGCGTTCGGTCGGGCTTCAGGCGTTGCACGAGCGCGGCGCCAAAGAAAGCGGTCTTGACCTGCGCGCCGTCAGGGAATTCGTAGATGGCGCGTTGGTAACCGTGGACGGGGTCGCGCCGGTTCTTGCCGAGGAAGCTGATCAAGGTGGTCATGCGGCGTCCAGCAAGCGGTAGCGGCCGAGGCCGAAGGTGGCGTTCTTGCCCAGGTGCAGCCACTGGCCCAGGTGCAGCAGCGGCCAGAACGGCGCCAGGTCGCCCTGCAGCGTCCAGGGGCCGACCACGCCGCCCAGCACCATGCGCTGCTGTTGGCGGCTGGAGTGGCGGGTCCAGTCGCGCCAGGCGAGTTGGTGGCTGCCGGTGATGGCGGCGGCATGGGTGTTGAGGGCGGCGAAGTCAACGCCCAACGTGCCGCCCAGTTGCAACTCGACCAGGTGGGCCACGCGCCGCAACAGCGCCATCAGCAGCAACTGTGGCGTCAGCTCGCCCAGGCCGATGACCTGGCCGTTGCGCTGCAGCCGCAGCGGCGTGTCGAACATCAGCGTGATGCTGCGTGGCGCGGCTTGCGGCGCGGGCAGCGCGATGCGCTGGGCATGCGGGCGCACCCGGCCGCTGGCCGGGTCCATCACCGGTTCGGGATCGCCCTCGACATGCACGGCGGCCAGCCGCGCCGTGCCCTGTTGCGGCCCCAGGCCGCGCTGCAGCGCGCGCCGCCAGGCCAGCAGCACCAGCGGCAACTGCGTCAGCGCGGGGCCGATCAGCACCAGCCTGAAGTCCAGAGGGCTGCCTGCGGCGTGGGCGCGCTCGCCCCAGGGCGGCGGCTCGACGACGAAGGGTTGCGGCACCTGGGTCAACTGGCGCCGGGGGTAGTCCAGCGGCGGCGGGGTCTCGAAGACAGCAGGGTAGGCGCAGCTGCGGTAGAGCGCGCAGGCGCTGCAGTCGGGCTGGTGGGTGACGCAGGCGGTTTGTCGCAGCGCATGGCCGAAGGCGCCGCGCAGCGCCGAGCCGGCGTATTCGGGCAGGTGGATGGGCTGCTCGGTGATGCACTGCAGTTGGTAGCGCGCGGCCGGAAAGGACTGCAGGTAGTCGCTTGGCATCATGGGTCAGTCCCGTCGGGTGAGCAGGCCAAACTCGTGCGGCAGCGCGGCCAGTGCGGCAGCGTCGAGCAGCACGCCCTCGGGCAGGCGCTTGAGGATGCGCAGCACCAGCGCCTGGTCGCCAGGCTGCATGCGCACGGCCTCGCGCCGGCACTCGACCGCCACGCCAAGTGCTTGCGTCAGCCATTGCGCAGTGGCGGCATGTCCGATGGCGCTGTGCGCTCCCTGGGCGACAAAAGCGCGGGCAGCGGCCAGCGTCAGCGGGCCCTCGAAGCGAAAATCGCCGTAGCTGGTCAGGACGGGGGTGTTGAGCAGGTAGCGCAAGGGGGCGTCATAGGGCGGCTGCGACAGGTCGGTGCCGTTCACGCCGCGCCTGGGTTGGCCAAGCGCTGCACGGCCCAGGCGAGCAGAAGGTCGACCGCCAGGAGCGCTCTGGGCCGATCTAGGGGGCTCGTCTCCACCATGCCGTACCTTGCTTCAACGGCATAGGGGTTGAGTTCATCGATCCATTGCGCTTCTGGCGGCACTTCAATGCCCTGTGAGGCCAGTAGGTCCAGCAGTCGAACCAGGTCATGGGTGCGTGAAAAATCTACGCCCGCTGCGCTGAGCACGCCCTTGAGGCATTTCTCGCAAGCCTGCTGCGCGTGAAAGCCAATGACGGAATCGTCCATGTCGGGCACCGCGGCCAGTGCCTTGCAGGCCGCACCGTCGATTGCGGCTGCGCGCAACATGAGTGCAGCCACCGTGTCAACCATGCAGCACCTTGCCTTCCTTGAGCGCCCAGTAGAGCGTTGTGCCTTGCTGGTGACCCCAGGTCTCGACTTCGTCCTGCGAGTACACCAGCAGGTCGAAGGCCGCCGGCAGCGGCCGCAGAAGGCGGCGCAGCCTGACCATTTCTGCGGCGCGGTCGGGCACGGCTTGTTCGATCACCAGCAGGTCGATGTCCGATCCGGCATCGGCATCGCCTCGTGCCTGTGAGCCGAAGAGGATGATGCGTTGCGGCAGCGGGTCGGCAGCGAGCCGGATGACGGCCTCTCGGATGGTGTTCTGTGTGTTGCTCATTCAGGGCCCTCGGTCGCCATGGCGTTGACGGGGTTCGAGCCCGCCCGTCGAGTCATGGCTGCCATTGTTCCACCTGCGGTTGACGGTAGCGTGCTTGTAGCTTTGGGTCCTGCGCCGTGCGCGCTGGCCGGGTCGGACAACAGGCTGAACAGGTCTTGTTCGACCGAGCGACGCAAGGCTTCACGTTCGGCGGCCGGCACGAAGGCATGGGTGAAGGCCTGACGGCTGATCGCCAGCGCTTCCCACAGGCGCAGGCCGTCGGGGCTCATGCGCGAGGCGACCAAGTACTCGTCGGCCAGCGTGGTGCGTGAGATGCCAGGGTTGTCGGTGCACAGCGCGAAGGGCAGGCCAGCCCGCATGAACTTTTGCAGGGGGTAGACCGGGCAATCGGCCGAGGCCTCGATCGCTGGGTCATGGAAGCCGACCACCTCGCGGTTGGAACTGGGACAGAGTTCGAGCGCGATGCCGCGGTCGCGGAAGCGCTGGGCCAGGTCGGGCCTATCGACCAGGGTCAGGCCATGGCCGATGCGGTCGGCGTGCAGGTGGTAGGCCGCTTGCCAGATGTTCTCGGCGCTCTCGCCCTCGCCGGCGTGGATGGTCACAGGCATGCAGGCCTCGAAGGCTGGCGCAAAGGCGGGCGCGAGTTGTTCAGGGGCTTGCGTGCCCTCGTCGCCGGCCAGATCCAGGCCGAGCAGAAAGCCGCCGAGGGCGCCGCGCGCATCGACCGCCTGGCGCACCACCGAGGCGATGCTCTCGCGCTGGCGTCGGTCCAGTATCCAGAGAAAGCCGATGCGTGGCCCACCGTGTGTGGGGTCGAAGCCGCGAGTCTGCGCGCCGGCAGCGTGCAATGCGGCTTCGAGTTCGCGCAGGAAGGCCAGTGGGTCGGACGGGCGATATTTTTGCGGGCTGCCGCGCAACTCGACCAGTGCCAGACCCTCGGCGCGGGCTTGAGCCACCAGGGCTTGGGCATAGGGCGCGATCGCCGCCGGGTGCGACAGCAGCGCCGAGCCCGACAGCTCACCCGGTCGCTCGTAGGCGGCGAAGCCGTAGGTCGAGCGGGCCTTGAGGGCGACGCGGGGTTCGGTGTGGCCGTACAACTCGCGCTGCAACTGCGCCGGGGCGGCGTGCAGCAGCAGCGCTGCGCTGGCCGCAGCACGGTGCGCGCCGTGCAGGCTTTGCGGCCATTGCCAGTGCCAGTCCCGTGGCTTGACCTGCTGCGCCTGACCCAAGGCGTCACTGGCCAGCAGCGGCCCGGCGACGGCCATCGCCTGATCGCGCTCGGCCGGCGCCAGTGCCTGCCAGATCGCGGAGGCCGCGGCCTGCTGGTCCACCAGATCCAGGCAGCCGCCCAGGTGGCGGTGCAGGTCGGCCTTGGGCATGCGGCGCAGCAGGTCGCGGTCGGCGGCAACCAAGGCTTGGCCGCGCAGTTGCTCAATCTTGCCGGCCGGCAGACGGTACAGGCTGGGCCAGGTCTCGTAAGCATCTTGCCGCGCCTGTTGCGCAACCTGGTTGCCCAACCAGCGCTGACCGGCGCGCTGCCGGCTGGCCAGGTCGGCATGCAGCAGCGGCGCGCCGGGCGGCAAGGCCCAGCGAACGATCTCACCCGGCGACGCGTCCGGCAGCGGATAGGTGGCGGCGGTGACATGCCGGCGCTCGAACTCGACATCGAGCATCTCGCTGCGTACGCCGCTGCCC
>JBILYN010000267.1:0-6221 GCA_044377715.1 Aquabacterium sp. | reverse complement strand
GCTCAACACCTCGTCTATCAAGAAAATACCGATATTGATAAGGTCTAAAGAGTTCTTGCGATACGCATACCGGTGTTGACGTTGCGGTCGTCAGGCGCGCCGCAGTGGCGGAAGGCAGACCACAGCACCCTGGGGTATTCCAGCGAGGAGCCACCGCGAAGCACTCGCTCTGCGCTGCCGCCACTGACCCAGGCTGACCCATCGATGGACGCGCCCTTGTAGTCCTCGTGCCAGCTGTCTTGCACCCATTCCCAGACATTGCCGTGCATGTCGTACAGACCGATGGCGCTGGCTGCCTTCTGCCCTACTGGGTGCGCCTGGCCGCCGCTGTTTTCGCTGAACCAAGCATGGGCCTGAAGTTGCGACTCATCGTCACCAAAGCTCCAGCGGCCGGCGCTACCAGCGCGCGCCGCATATTCCCACTCAGCCTCGCTCGGCAAGCGGTAGCTTTTGCCCGTCTTCTGGCTCAACCGTGCTGCAAATTCCTGCGCATCATTCCAACTGACGTTCGTCACTGGCTGGTCCATGCCTCCAACTGTCAAGTCGCTGAGCTGGCTGCCCATCACCGCCTGCCACTGCCCTTGGGTGACGGCAGTTCGACCGAGAAGAAATGCCGCCAAGGTGACCTGATGGGTGGGTGTTTCACAGAACTCTCCGCCAGCGCCAGAACCCATCACAAACCGTCCAGGAGGAATCAACACCATGTCGGGGCAATCTGGACCGTCGTTGACGATCTCACCAGCTGACGACCATGCCAACTGCCACGCCACCGACTCGGTCAACTGTTGCTCATAGCGTTCATTGGCGACGGCCAGCGCGGCATGCAAGTCATCGAAAACATCGCGGCCGATCACGAACTTGTCCAAGGTCACGTGCTTGCTGATGCCAAAGCGCCGGGCCAGGAACAGTTGATAAGGCGGCTGCGCGATGTCTGGTTGACCGTCGAAGCGGTTTTGTGGCGCAAGCGCGTCACGCCAGCGTGCGCCCTCGTCGAGAGCCGCAATAGAGGGTCGCTCGACCTTCGGCATGGCGATCAGCGCAAAGGCCGCCACGATGCTGAAGAAGAAGCCGAGCGCAAACCAGGTCCGATGACTCCGGTTCTTCTTTTTGGCCATCCAGCCACAGAAACAGCCGAAGACCTCCGCCTGGATGAGGAGTGCAATCCAGATGAGTTCCACATCCACCTGCTGCGCCCAGCCCTCCACCAGGTTGAGCGCTTCACGCATGACCGCCTCGCGCAAGATCGCCCAGCCTTTGCGGGCTGTTGTCCAGCGCACACGCGATGGCCGCCAGCAGAGCTTGCCGAGCGATCGGTTTGGTCAGGTAGTCGCTCATGCCGGCGGCCAGGCATCGCGCCCGCTCGCCTGGTGCCTGGTTGGCGGTCACCGCGATGATCGGCAAGGCCGCGAGGGCTGGGCGCTCAACGGCGGATGCCCTGGCCGTCAAGTCACGGATCGCGCGGGTGGCCTGGTAGCCGTCCATCACCGGCATCGACAAGTCCATCAACACCAGGTCGAAAGCCTCGGACTCGACGCGCTGCACAGCCTGCAGCCCGTCGCAGGCCAACTCGACCACCATGCCTTCGGCACGCAACATGGCTTGCAACAACAGGCGGTTGACCGCGATGTCGTCGACCACCAGCACTTTGCGGCCACGCAAGACTGCGATCGCTGCGCTGTTCATCGCGCTGCGGCCCGTCGCCGAGCATCGCCTTGCTGCATCGCTTCGGCCAAAAAAGTGATTGAACTGATGGAGTTTTCTGGCTTCATATTTCCACTGATCTAAACTGTTTTGATGCACGACACCTCAGAGACGCCGGCCGCCACAAAAGGTCAGGGCAGTGATCGACCGCGCCGCGCCGACCAGGCAATACCCTGGCGCACAAGCCGACTTGGCATCGCGCTGATGGCCGTCGCTGCGCTCTGGATCGGCATTGCCAAGGCCCAAGCGCCTGCCGCGCCTGACCTGCCCGAGGTGCTTCGCGCAGGCCGAACCTCTTTGGACAGCGGCGATTGGCAGCGGGCTCGGACCCTGGGACAGGACGCGTTGGCACTGGCCGAGCGCGAGCATGGCGCCAGCGGGTCGTCGACCGCGCAGGCGCTGATGCTGCTGGCCCAAGCCCAAGCCCAACTCGGCCAGCACGATTTGGCGCTGGCGTCGCTGCAGCGCGCGCTGGCGATCCGCGAGCGCTTGGCCGATCCGGATCCTGCGGACTTGGCGGACAGCCTGCGACAGCTAGGGCTCAGCCACTCCGCGCTGGCTCGCTACGGGCTGGCCTTGCAACATCTGCAACGGGCGCTGGACATCGACAAAAAAGTCCCGGGCACCGATCGTCCGGCAACAGCGGTCCTGCTGGGCCAGCTCAGCGCGGTCCGGGTCAAACTGGGCCAATATGACCAGGCGCTGGCGCTGAGTCGGCTGGCGCTGGCTTCGGCTGAGAAGTCACTCGGCACCAAACATACAGCGACAGCGACGGCGCTGGAGGGTCTGGTGTCGGCCCAGCTCGAGTTGGCGCAATACCGCCCCGCATTGGAGAATTCTCAGCGCGCCGTGGCGATCCGTGAAACAAACCAAGGGCCGTCGCATGCCGATCTGGCCCTCAGCCTGAACCAGCTGGGCGTGGTCCACAACCTGATGGGCCAGTATGCGCAGGCTCTGGCGCTGCAACTTCGGGCACTACCGATGGCCGAGCAACGCATCGGACTCGACCATCCCGACACCGCCACGGTGTTGTCGGATCTGGGGCAGACCCACAAGGCGATGGGCCAGCTTGACAAGGCCTTGCCGCTGCAACAGCGCGCGCTGGCCATCCGCAGCAAAGCCCAGGGCCCGGATCATCCCAGCACCGCCAGCACGATGGTCGACGTCGCGATGACCTACACCCGGATCGGGCAGTACGAAACCGCGCTGCCGCTGCAGCTGCGGGCGCTGGCGATCGACGAGAAGGTGCTGGGCCCGGAACACCCCGTCACCTCCCAGGCGCTGAACAATCTGGGCTTCATCTACACCAGGCTGGGCCAGCACGATCTGGCCGTTCAGGTCCGGCAAAGAGCGCTGGTGATCAACGAAAAGGTCTACGGCCCCGACCACCCCGAAACAGCCTACAGCCTAGGCAACATGGCCTTCAACCACCACCAACTGGGCCAACACGACAAGTCGCTGGCGCTCAACCTGCGCACACTCGCGATCCGAGAGAAAACACTGGGCCTCGAGCATCCGTTGACGGCCAATGTGCTGAACAACCTGGCCGGCAGCCACTTGGGCCTGGCGCAGCTCGATCAAGCCTTGCCATACTTTGTCAGAGCAATGGCCATCCGAGAAAAGGTGCTGGGTCCAGAGCACCCCGACACCTTTGCGACCGTAAACAATCTGGGCACGACCTACCGCCTGCTGGGTCGGTATGAGGAAGCCCGGCCCTTGCAGCAGCGGGCTTTCATGGCCTACCTGAGGGCTTTCGGCCCCGACCACCCGACCACCGCAAAGATCCTGAGCGGCCTCGCCTACTCGCACCAAGGCCTGGGCGACCAAGCCCTGGCGATCGCGATGCTCAAGCAAGCGGTCAATGCCCACCAGGCTATGCGTGAGCAGGCGGCCCGCATGGGCAGCGCCGAGTTGCAGAGCTACACCGCTTCGGTCTCTTATGCCTACCAGGACCTGGCCGCAGCACTGACCGAGCAAGGCCGGCTGCCCGAGGCGCAGCTGGTGCTCGACATGCTCAAGGAGGATGAGCAGTTCGACTTCATCCGGCGCAGCCCGAGCACCGACCCGGGACGCACCCGCATCGGCTACACCCCGGCCGAGCAGGGCTGGACCGCGCGCTACCGCCAGATCGCCGGCCAACTGGCCGCGCTGGGCGTCGAGGAACTGACGCTAAAAAAGCAAGCCGCCAAAGGCCTGAACGCAGCGCAGAAGCAGCGCCAGCAGGCCCTGGCCGCCGACTTGGCCGTGGCGCAATCGGCCTTCGCTGACTTTCTGAGCCATATGCGCGAGGACTTCGCCCGCAAGGGTCTGGCGCGCGAGGTCGAGCTGGCCGAGTCCAGCGTCAAGGCCTTGGGCGATCTGCGAGGCCTGCTGCAGGGCCTGGGCGACGGTGCGGTACTGCTGCAGATCTACCTCACCGACGACAAGGTCAACCTGCTGCTGACCAGCCCGGGTGTGCAGCTCGCTCGAAGCAGCCCGGTCGGCGCCAAGGCGCTGAACCGTCAGATTGCCGAGTACAGGCGATTGCTGCGCGACCCAAAATCCAACCCGCTGCCCGCCGCGCAAGCGCTCTACCAGCTGCTGATCGCCCCGGTGGCGCAAGACCTAGCACAGGCCGGTGCGAAGACGGTGATGCTGTCGCTGGACGGTGTATTGCGCTACCTGCCTTTCGGCGCGCTGCACGACGGCCAGCGCTACCTGGCGCAGCGCTGGGCGCTGCCGCTCTACACCAGCGTGACGCGCGACCGGCTGCGCGACGCCGTCGCGCCGCAGTGGCAGGCGGCCGGCCTGGGGCTGACACGCAAGCTCGGTGAGTTCGACCCGCTGCCCGGCGTGCAGGCCGAGATGGACGGCATCATCCGCAGTGCCCGCTCGGCATCAGCATCGGGCGCGCTGCCCGGCGAGGTGCACTTGGACGAGGCTTTCACCGCACAGCGACTGAAAGACGTCAGCCAGCGACACTTTTCAGTGCTGCACATCGCCAGCCACTTCCGCTTCAGCCCCGGCACCGAGGCCAACTCCTTCCTGTTGCTAGGCGACGGCCAGCAGCTCACGCTGGGTGATCTGCGCACGCAGAACTACCGCTTCGACCAGGTCGACCTGCTCACCCTGTCGGCCTGCGACACCGGTCTGGGCGGTGGCCGAGACGAGCGTGGCCGCGAAATCGAAGGCTTCGGCGTGATCGCCCAGCAGCAAGGCGCCAAGGCAGTGCTCGCCACACTGTGGCCGGTGGCCGACCAGAGCACCGCGCAGCTGATGGCCGACCTGTACCGCCGGCGCCAGGACCAGCGCTTGAGCAAGGTCGAGGCGCTGCGCCAGGCGCAGCTGGCACTGCAAGCCCAGCCCCGCACCAGCCACCCGTTCTACTGGGCGCCGTTCATCCTGATGGGCAACTGGAAGTAGCCCGGAACTCGCGCGCCGAGGCGAAGATCATTGCTTGCCCAGCGACGGCGCCAGCATCAGCAAGACTTGACCGTCGACCAGCGCGGGCGCTATGCGCTGGGTGTCGAGGTAGTCCAGCACCGCAGGGCTGGCGATCACCTGCAGCCGGATGCGGCCCGCGCCCTGGCGATCGACCTGTGGCTGGGCGCCAGCGGCGCGAAGCCCGGCCAGCAGCTCGGCCAGGCGCGCCTCGGGATCGGCCACCAGCAACAGCGTCGATGGCCCACCGCCGCGCAAGGTGGTGTGGCCGTCGTCATCGCGCTTGAAGAGCCCGTCGACCTGGGTCAACCAGACCAGTCCGACCAGCAACGAGGCCGCCAGACCCCAGACCGGCCATTGCGACCTGCCGGCTAGCGACCCCAGCAAACCCTCGCGGCGCAGCCGGAACTGCAACTGCTCGAACAGCGCGGCGTCGGCCCGAGGCGTGTCTTGTGCCAGCCGCGCACTGCGCGCCTGCAAAGCCTGGCGCAAAGCCAGCGCCTGCCGGTTGGCCGCGGCGTCGGCCAGCGGATCGGGCTGCCCCGCCAGCGCAGCGAGCCAATGCGAATCCGCAGGATCTTCAGAGATTTTGGTCACGGGTTTCTCAGCTTGCCAACAGCTCTGCGCAGTGGGCGATGAAGGGTTGGATCTTCTTGCGGCATTGGGACAGGTACTCCTTGGTAGCGGCGACGCTGCGGCCGATGCGCTGGCCAATGGCTTCGATCGCCAGGCCGTCCATCTGCAAGCTCAGCGCATGGGCCCGGTCGGGCATCGCCGTGCCGAAAACCTCGAGACCGGCGGCAACACAGCCGTCGACACCCAAGCCGACGTCACAGACCGGAGCCGCGGTGCGCTGCTCCAGCGCCTTCCACTGCTCGGCGTCGACCGCCACCTCACGCCCGGCCAGCCGAGAACGCTTGTCCAGATGGTCGAGCAAGCAGTTGCGCGCGATCTGCCAAATCCAGGCCTTGGCCGAGCCGCTGCCGTTGAAGCTGGCCGCGCTGCGAACGATTTTCACAAAGCTGTCTTGCAGCACATCCTTGGCTTCATCGGCCGACACGCCTTGGTGGACAAAGAAGTTCAGCATCGGCTGCGCCTGG
>JBILYN010000266.1:0-6236 GCA_044377715.1 Aquabacterium sp. | reverse complement strand
TCGGTGAGTTGGTCGACGACAGCCTGGCCGACAGCTTGGTCGAGTTGTTCAACGAGATCACCGACCTCGGCCAGATCGAAGCGCTGGACGCCGGCTGCGCCGCCGACGGCATGCGACGGTTCAAGCTCACGACCACCAGCAGCGACAGCGACTTGCTGGACTTGTTCACCTTCCATGTGCCGCGCGAGGCGCTGCGCCTGGCCCCGCTCGGGCCTGGCTACGGCTTCCACGAAGGCGCGCCGGGCGCCCCTGCTGAGCAGGCAGGCTATGGATTCTTCGACGATGCCCCGGGAGCGCCGATCGCCCAAGCTGCACCGATGCCGGCCGAGACGCCACCCGGCTTTGCCGCGCCAAGGGCCGAGCCCAAAGCGGCGCTGGAATCAGCCACGCTGCGCGTGTCGATCGAAAAAGTCGACCAGCTGATCAACCTGGTCGGCGAACTGGTGATCACCCAGGCCATGCTGGCGCAACACCGCAGCGAAGGTTCGATGAACCAGCAACTCGGCGCCGGACTGGCAGACCTGGAGCGCAATACCCGAGACCTGCAGGAAGCGGTGATGTCGATCCGCATGATCCCGATGGCGATGGTCTTCAACCGCTTCCCGCGCATGCTGCGCGACCTGGCCGCCAAGCTGGGCAAGAAGGTCGAATTGGTGACGGTGGGAGAGTCGACCGAGCTCGACAAAGGCATGGTCGAGAAGATCACCGACCCGCTGACGCACCTGGTTCGCAACAGCTGCGACCATGGCATCGAACTGCCGGCCGAGCGCGCCGCGCGCGGCAAGCCGGAGCAAGGAACCATCACCCTGGTGGCCAGCCATCAGGGTGGCAGCATCGTGATCGAGGTTCGCGACGACGGCCGCGGGCTGAACCGCGCCAAGCTGCTGCAAAAAGCGCGAGAAAAAGGGCTGCCCGCAGCCGACACGCTGACCGACAGCGAGGTCTGGGGCTTGATCTTCGCGCCCGGGTTTTCCACCGCCGAGGCGGTGACCGATGTCTCGGGCCGCGGCGTGGGCATGGACGTCGTCAAGAAGAACATCACCGCGCTCGGCGGCACGGTCGAGATCGACAGCGCCGAAGGCCATGGCATGAGCGTGAAAGTGCGGCTGCCGCTGACACTGGCGATCATGGACGGCATGAGCGTGGGCGTGGCCCAGGAGTGCTACATCCTGCCGCTCGGTTCGGTCGTGGAATCGTTCCAGTGCCAACCGGGCATGGTGCGCACCATCGGCGGCAGCGCCAGAGTGGTCGAGGTGCGCGGCGATTACATGCCTGTGATCGACCTGGAACAGCTGTTCCAGGTGCCGCGAGCCGATGACGGCGATGTCGGCAGCAACATCATGGTCGTCGTCGAGGCCGAGGGCGGGCGTGTCGCGCTGCTGGTGGACGAATTGCTGGGCCAGCAACAGGTGGTCGTCAAGAACCTCGAGGCCAACTACCGCAAAGTGCCCGATGTCTCGGGCGCCACCATCATGGGCGACGGCCGGGTCGCACTGATCCTGGATATCGGCGCGTTGGTACGACGCAGCCGCCATTGAGCCAGGTCGCCCCCACCCAGACGGCCCTAAGACCCAGTGGGTCAGCACCCCCCACGCCCGATCTCAACCGGAGACCTCCCGATGTCGAACAGCACGATGTGGATACGCCGCTTCTCGATACGCCTGCGAATGCAAGGCGCCATCGTCATGGTGCTGGGCCTGTTCAGTCTGGTCGGCTTGACCGGCCTGGTGGGTGGGCGCCATCTGGCCGAGCTCAACAGCGAGTTCATGCAGCACTCGATCAAGGAAGTGCACAACGTCGGCGCGATCCGCGCCGCGCTGGGCGAAGTTCGCCATCATGAAAAAGACATGGTGATCCACTACGAGGACACCGCAGCCGTTCTCAGTCACCGCCAGGCCTGGCGCTTGGCGGTCGACAAGGCACAGACCGGCCTGCGTAAATTGCTCGAAGGCGAAGAGGATGCCGACAACCCGCTGGCGCGGACCTCGATCCAGGAGGTAGACGCCTACGCCGCGGCAACGTCACATGTGCTGGACCAAGTCCAGAGCGGCGCCTACGACAATGCGCGCGCTGCCGATCGGATGCTGACCCGGGCCAAGCAGCACATCCAGGCGGTGGAAACAAACGTCGACGCGATCGACAAGATCGTCTCCAACGAGGCCAACGACACCCAGCGCGAATTCGAAGTCTCGATGCGCCAAACCCTGTGGTACTTCGTCGGCGTGCTGGGCCTGGTGATGGCGATGGTGGTACCGCTGACGCTGCTGAATTCACGCTCGATCATCGGTCCGATGCAGCAGGCCCGGGACTTGGCGCTGGCCATCGCCGATGGCGACCTGCACCGGGTGGTGCCGGTCGATGGCCATGACGAGGCCTCGGCGCTGCTGCGCGCGCTGGCGCAGATGCAGGTCGCGCTGGCCGGGCTGGTGGGCGAGGTTCGGCAGGCCAGCGGAAGCATCCACCACGCGGCCGACGAGGTGGCTGCAGGCAACACCGACCTGAGCGGTCGCACCGAGCAGGCCGCCGGCAATTTGCAGCAGACCGCCGGCGCAGTGCAGCAGATCACCCGCAGCGTCCAGCAAAGTGTCAGCTCTGCAAGCCACGCCAGCGAACTGGCGGCATCGGCCTGCAGCGTGGCCGAGCGCGGCGGCGCCGTGGTGGCGCAGGTGGTGAGCACGATGGACGAGATCAACAACTCGTCGGGTCGCATCGCCGACATCATCGGCACGATCGATGGCATTGCCTTCCAGACCAACATCCTGGCACTGAACGCTGCCGTCGAAGCCGCCCGCGCCGGCGAGCAGGGCCGCGGCTTCGCCGTGGTCGCTTCAGAGGTTCGCAATCTGGCCCAACGATCAGCTGGTGCGGCGCGTGAAATCAAGGGATTGATCAGCGCCTCGGTGGCCAGCGTCGATGCAGGCGCCCGTCTGGTCAAGGACGCCGGCAGCACCATGAGCGACATCGTGACCAGCGTGCGGCGCGTGACCAACACCATCCGCGACATCACCCAAGCGGCCGGTGAGCAAAGCCAGGGCATAGGCTCTGTCAACGACGCCATCAACAGCCTGGACCAGATGACTCAGCAGAACGCCGCACTGGTCGAGCAGAGCGCAGCAGCGGCCGAAAGCCTGCGCGACCAGGCTTGCAAGCTGACGGCGGTGGTGGCGCGCTTCCGGCTGGCCCCGGCCTGAACTGCTGTCAAGCCGGCCCATGCAAGCCAGCACAGGCTACACCGCCGCCGATCACAGCCGATAAACCCATGAACGGCAGGCCCCCTGCCCAACGGAGACCCAAACCATGGACATGATCACCGACGCCGCACAAGTGGCACGCCACGAGACCCACCGCGCGATTGCCAACGCTGGGAGCCGTGAGGCGCTGGGCAAATCACCCAAGGGCGAGTACCTCACCTTCCGTCTCGGTGCCGAGGAGTACGGCATCGACATCCTGCGGGTGCAGGAAATCCGCTCGTACGAGCCACCCACCCGTATCGCCAACGCACCGGCCTTCCTCAAGGGCGTGGTCAACCTGCGAGGCGTGATCGTGCCGATCGTCGACCTGCGGCTCAAGCTAGGTTGCGACAGCGCCGAGTACAACCACTTCACGGTGGTGATCGTGCTCAACGTGCGCGCACGGGTGGTCGGCGCCGTCGTCGATTCGGTCTCCGATGTGCTGGAGCTGGGCGGTGACGCGATCCGACCAGCGCCGGCGATGAATGCCAGCATCGACACCAGCTTCATCACCGGCATCGGCAGCGTCAACGACCGGATGCTGATCCTGATGGACATCGAGGCCCTGATGGGCAGTGCCGACATGGGATTGATGGACGACGTGGTCGCCTGAAGTCCACCTTTCGCAAGTTCGCCGCCTGCTGGAAAACAACCATGAAAATCGCCACCCGCCTGTGGTTACCCACACTGACAGTGACCAGCGTCTTGGCCGTGATGGCCGTCTGCCTGGCAATGCGCAGCAACCAGCAAGAGGCCCAGGCCGATGCGCAGTTGCTGGCCCAGCAATCCAAACTGCTAGACGCAGCGACCTGGCAGGGCTTGACCAACGCCAACGCAGCGCGCGTGATCGCCAGCGTGATGAGCGGCGACCCTTCGGTCGAAGCCGCGCTGAAACCCGAGATCGAGGCCAGCACGGCGCGCATCAGCGAGATCGCTCAGCGCATCGACGCGGCCGCGACGGACGCCGACGAAAAGGCCGCGCTGGTCCGGATTGCGCAGGCCCGAAAGGTCTACATCGACGCCCGAAACAACGCCAGAAAGGCCAAGACAGAAGGCGACGCTGCGGCCGCTCAGGCCTTGCTCAGCGACCAGGTTCGGCCCGCTGTCAGCGCTTACCTGTCGGCTCAGCAAGCCTATGTGGCGATGCAACAGGCCCATGCCGAGGTCATCCGCGCCCAGGCTGGCGCGCAACGCAAGGCCACGCTGTGGGCTGCGGTCGGGACGATGGCACTGCTGATGCTGGGCCTGGCCATCGCCACCTTGCTGCAGGTGCGGTCGATCTGCCGGCCGATGTACAGCCTGGCGGCCATCGCCAGGCGCATCGGCGAGGGCGACCTCGAGGTCGAGGTCGACACCCGGCGCAGCGATGAGATCGGCGCCGTGAGTCAGTCGCTGGCAGCGATGCGAGATGCGCTGCGCGACATCGTCGGCCCGGTACGCCAGGCGGCTGAGTCGATCCAACTGGCCAGCGCCGAGGTGGCCTCGGGCAACACCGACCTGAGCCAGCGCACCGAGCAGGCCGCTTCCAGCCTGCAACAGACCGCCAGCTCGACCGAGCAACTGGCCGGCAACGTGCGCCAGAGCGCCGACGCCGCAGACCAGGCCAAGCAACTGGCAGCCTCGGCCTCGGTGGTGGCGCGCCGTGGCGGCGAGGTCGTCTCGCAAGTGGTCAGCACCATGGACGAGATCAACGGCTCGTCCAAACGCATCGCCGACATCGTCGGCACGATCGACGGCATCGCTTTCCAGACCAACATCCTCGCGCTCAACGCAGCAGTTGAAGCCGCGCGCGCCGGTGAACAAGGGCGAGGCTTCGCGGTCGTGGCCGCCGAAGTGCGCAGCCTGGCCCAGCGCAGCGCCAGCGCTGCACGCGAGATCAAGACCTTGATAGGTGCCAGCGTCGACAAGGTCGAGACCGGCGCTCGCCTGGTGCGCGACGCCGGTGCGACGATGGGCGAGATCGTCACGAGCGTGCAGCGCGTGACCGACGTGATCGGCGAGATCAGCGCTGCAGCGCGCGAGCAGGATCAGCGCGTCGGCGAGGTCAACAGCGCCGTCAACAGCCTGGACCAAATGACCCAGCAGAACGCCGCGCTGGTCGAACAAAGCGCCGCAGCGGCCGAGAGCCTGCGCGAACAGGCGCAGCGGCTGGCGACGACGATGCAGCGCTTCCGCTTCGCTGGTGACCCGGTGTCGTCAGTCGCGGGCGGCCGGCTTCGGCCGGCCTCGGGGTCCTCGGTGATAGCTCGGCCATCGCCACCCGCCAAGGCCACCGCTGCGCTCACAGCACGAAAACCGGCAGCCCGGACAGCCATCACAGCTCCGCGCACGGCCGATGCTGCCCAGGCAGCGATCGCCAGGGCCATCCAGACCTCTCGCCAGGCCGCACCTGTTGCGGCGCTTGCGTCGGTCGCATCGATTGCGTCGGTTGCGTCGGACGACTGGGAGTCGTTCTAGACCGCCACGACAGGCCTTGCAGCGCCATGCGCGCCAGCTGCCACGCACAGCTGCCAGCCGCGACGCCGCTTCACTCCGACGCGCGTCGCAAGGTGTCCATCACCGGCCTGCGCAGCACTTCGCGCAAGCCCCACCAACCTGCCGCCCAGGCCAGCAGCGCACCAGCCAAAGTACCTGCCAGCGGCACCCATGGCGAAGGCGCCCAGGCGAATTCGAACACCTGGCGCGCCAGCAAGCCACCCAACCCCACCGCGGCCAAGGCCGCCAACAGCCCGGCGAGTGCCCCCACGCCCAGCAGTTCAGCGCGCTGAACCTGGCGCAGCAGCGCGCTGCTCGCGCCCACCGCACGCATCACGGCGTACTCGCGGGCCCGGTTTTCGCGGGTCGAACTCACAGCCGCGAACAGCACCACCAAGCCGGCGGCCAGCGTGAAGCCGAACAGAAACTCCACCGCCCGCACCACTTGGTCGAGCACCGCCTGGACCTGGCCCAGCGAGGAGGACAGGTCGACCAGGGTCAGATTGGGAAACTGCTGCGCCAGCGCGCGAT
>JBILYN010000265.1:0-6237 GCA_044377715.1 Aquabacterium sp. | reverse complement strand
GGCGTCCGCATCAGGCGGCTTGCCGCCGCCGCGCCGCGCCTCGGCGCCCAGGCGCTCGATCCGTTGCGCCACCTCTACCGAGGTCACGGCCTCGGTGTTGACCACGGCCACGATGAAGTCGCCGCTGAGGTTGGTGCGCGCGGCCTGGGACTGGGCAGCCGCCGGCACGGCAGACAAGCAGACTGCGCCGGCCATGGCCAGCGCCGTGGCGCGCAGGCACTGAGAGAAGAGTTTGTGGGTCATGGCTCAGAGGTAGGGATCAAGGCTTTACCCGGCTCGCGCAGCAGCCGGTAGCCGGGGATATTGTCCTTCAACACCTGCAGCGGGTTGGCGCCCAGCCTGGACAGGCCCACCAGCTCGAGCTGGAGCAACAAACGCGTGCTGGCCTCGGCCCGGCCAGTGGACAGCCGCTCGGCCACGACGCGACCAATCCAGCAGCCGGCGTCGTACTCGGCGCCGATGGTGGCATCGGTCATGCGGCTGTCCTTGAGGCTGTAATTCGCCCGACCCACCGCGTACAGCGTACCGCCACAACCCCCGGCGGCACCAACGGGTTTGGCCGTCCCGCCGTAGACCGGCCATTGCCAACCCAGTTCAACTTGCTCGGACAATCCGCTGGCCAGCCGGTAGCGGGCGCTGAGGGTGTGAAATGGCGCGGGCGAATAGCGCGCGCCAACGATCGACCGCACCACGCGGCTGGTGTCGGGGTTGTACTGCAACGCGGCATCGAGCGCCCAGGGCTTGAAGACCGAACTGGCGCCCTCGATCAGCAGATCTGAAAGGCGCTGGCTCAGGGTTTCGCCGCTGAGCACCACTTGCTGATCACGAAGCCGGATTCGCTGGGCCAGTCCCAGGCGCAGGGTCTCGGCGCCACTTTGCGCATCGACCAACCGGGTGGTGACGCCAGCGGTCAATTGGTGCGCATCCGACACCCGGTCGATGCCCGAAAAAGCGTTTTCTGCATAGATCGACACGGCATTGAAGTCTCGCTCGGCCGAATCGAAATTCGGCAGACCCGACTGGTCGCGGAAAAGCGTGTTGACATAGAGCATTCGCGGCTCCAGCGTTTGCCGCTGCGCGCGACCGAACCAACTCATCGGACGCTCGAAGACGAGGCCGGCGTCGACGCTAGCGCTTGGGATCAACCGAGAGGCGCGTCTGCCAGCCAGGCCGCCGATCGGGTCGAGGTCGTAGCTGGCAGCGTTGAGCATGAGCTTGGGCGTGATCCATCCGCCAGGCTGCACAAACGGACGGCTGAGTTGGCCCAGCGCGTGCCAGCGCCAACCGGTGGGCAAGGCGGCGCTGGCCGAAGCATCGGGCCGGGTGAAATGATTGATTTCGGTCTCGAAGGCCGCTTGCAGGCCCCCCGACAGCGAGGGCGCCAAGCGCAGACCCAGTTGCGGACTGCGTTGGTAGGGCGCGACGATCAGGTCCGATCCGCTGCCGGTCTGCAACACCTGCCAGTGCTGGACTCTGGCATAGCCCGTCAACAAGCCCAGCGGTGTGCTCTGTACACGCTCGGCACTGAAATCTCCGGTCAGCAAGCGCGGCACGATCGCCCCGGGCAGCGATCGCGGGAAATCCTGCCAGTAAGCGTTGTCAGAGACCCGCCGCCAGTGCGCGCTGTAGTCCAGGCCGCCAAACAACCGGCCCTGGTTGTCGATGTCCAAGGCTTGGCGCGAAACACCTGAGACGCGGTCCTGCGGCAACCAGTTGAACCGGAAGCGGCCGCTGTGCTCGGGTTCAAGGTAGCGGAATTCGCTGTCGAGCGCCAGGCCGCGGCGCGTCATCACTGTAGGAATCAGCGTCAGGTCCCGGTTTGGCGCGATGTTCCAGTAATAAGGCACGGCCAATGTGAAGCCATTGCGGCTGTCCAACGGTACCAAGGTGGGTGGCAGCCAGCCACTCTTGCGATCGTCGCTGAGCGGAAAACTCAGCGAAGGCAAACCCAGGATGGGCAGGCCCAGAAACTGCAGCACGGCGCCTTCGGCCACGCCTTCGTTGGCGGCAAAGTCGAGCTTGATCCGGTCGGTGCGCAACAGCCAGTCGGGCCGGTTGCTTTCTTCGCGAGGGCAACTGGTATAGATCGCACGCTCGGCCCGCAAGCGATCGCTGTCGAGAAAGTCGATGCGATCAGCACGTCCGCCAGCACCCAGGCTGCTGAACTCGAATTCGGGCTGGAGGAAGAAACCCTCAAACCGCTCAACCTTCAACTGAAGCTCAGGGCCGCTATACCGCATGCCAGCACGGGTGATCCAGACCTGACCCAGCGCGCTGGCCCTGTCCTGCCCACTGTCGTAGCTGAGGCGGTCGGCACGGATCAGCGTGCCGGCGCGACGAAATTCGACCCCGCCCTCGGCCACGGCCTCGAGTTCAGGCCGCAGCAGCAGGGCATCGGCGCGCAGCACGATCGGCCGCTGAGAAGCCGCCGCGCCAACAGGCAGGGGCGCCAAGGCCGTGCTGGGCTGCAAGGTCAACGCGGGTTCGACAGCGGTACCCGCCTCTGCGCAAGACACCGCCCAGCCGAACAAGCCCACGAACAAGGCTGGCCCAAGGCGCTCGAGCCGCCGCCAGACGCAACTCACCAAACGGGTTGGCGACCAGATGAGATGGGAGGCTGCGCGAGAAGCGGTTGGCACGAAAGCGATGTGGCTGACGCCCAAGGGCTAGGCCGCGATGCCGCGGAGCCAGCCTAGGGCGAGCGATTCGTAGAATCGATGAATTATCCATGAGCCTCGCAAAACAGCGTCACCCTCCGGCGCTGCCGGGGCCGAGCGAAACAGTCCCTGATGACCACAGCCTTGACGACGATCGACTGGCCCGACAAAGCGCGAGAAGCCGAATTCTGGCGTTGGTTCTCCCCGCTGGCGCGAAGTTTGCAGCTCGACGGCGCAAGCCTGGCACCCGCCTCGGCCGATGCCAGCTTCAGGCGTTATTTCCGGGTTCGAGGGGCTGACGGTGTCAGCCGCATCGTGATGGACGCGCCACCGCAGCAAGAGGATGTGCGGCCCTTCGTCGACATCGCCAGCCGCATCCGCGCTGCCGGACTGCATGCGCCCGAGGTGCTTGCCATCGACGCGCAGCAGGGCTTCCTGTTGCTGGCCGACCTGGGACAGGACCTGTACTTGCAAGCGCTGCAGACTGCGGAGCCGGCGCAAGCCGACCGGTTGATGCGCGAAGCCACTGCCGCGCTGGTGCAGTTTCAGTCTCGCGTCGACGCTGGCGGCTTGCCGGCCTATGACGACGACCTTCTGCGGCGCGAGCTCCTGCTGTTTCCCGAATGGTGTGTGGGCCAAGAGTACGGCATCCACTGGACGCCGGCGCAGACCACCACCTGGCAACGCTTGTGCGACATCTTGGTGGCCAGCGCGTTGGCCCAGCCACAGGTGCCCGTACACCGGGACTGGATGCCGCGCAACCTGATGGTGGCTGAGCCCAACCCTGGCATCCTCGATTTTCAGGATGCGGTGCTGGGGCCCGTGACCTACGACATCGCATCGCTGCTGCGCGACGCTTTCATCTCGTGGGACGAGTCGCTGGAGATCGACTGGGCCGCGCGCTGGTGGCAACAAGCGCGTGTGGCTGGGTTGTTCGGCGGGCATGCGATGGCTGCCGACTTCGGCGAGACTTGGCGCGCGCTGGAATGGATGGGGCTGCAGCGCCATCTCAAGGTGCTGGGCATCTTCTGCCGACTCAAACACCGCGATGGCAAGCCGGCCTACAGCGCCGACCTGCCTCGCTTTTTTGGCTATGTCACGAAGGTGGCGCTGCGCTACCGTGACTTGAAACCCTTGATTGCGTTGATCGAGCCGATGACCGGGTCGCTGACAACCACCGCCTTCTCGATGCGCTAAGTGCGCGCGCAGGACAGCACCTGCGTGCTGTCCTGCGGCTCACGAAGGCTCTGGCCGCCTGTTGGGGGACAAGCTCTTGAGACCGAGCGAAGGCTCTGGCCACCAGCTGGCGCAAGCCAGCGCGCTCCGACTCAGGGGCAGGCGGCGATCACCTGGGCCACTGCGGCCGTCAAGCGCTTGGCATAGGGCACATGCAGGAACTCGTTCGGTCCATGGGCATTGCTCTTCGGGCCGAGCACGCCGCAGACCATCATCTGCGCCGACGGGAAGCCCTGCTGCAGCATGCTCATCAGCGGGATCGTGCCGCCTTGGCCGATATAGCCCACCGGCGCGCCGAACTGCGCCAGCGACGCGGTGTTGAGCGCAGCCTCCAACCAAGGCGCCAGACTGGGCGCATTCCAGCCGTTGGCACCCAGCGCGCCAGCCCGACCGTCGGGGTGGAAGGTGACTTTCGCGTTGTACGGCGCGTTGTCCTCGAGCAGCGTCTTCAAATGCAGCGAAGCCTGGTGGCCATCGACCAGCGGCGGCAGGCGCAGGCTGAGCTTGAAGGCCGTGTAGGGCCGCAACACGTTGCCGGCATTCTTCATGTCAGGGAAACCGTCGACCCCGGTGACCGACAGCGTTGGCCGCCAAGTGCGGTTGAGCAGCGCTTCGACCGGGTCGGTGGTCGTGGGCAGGGTCGAGCCGCCATCGGCGCCACAGGCCCAGGGAAACCTCTGCCAGAGCGCGTCGCCCAGCATCGCCGCAGCCGCCTGCACCTGAGCCAACCGGTCGGTCGGCAGTTGGCAGTGGAAGCTCTCGGGCAGCAACCGCCCAGTGGCCGAGTCCTCGAGCCGGTCCAGCACATTGCGCAGTACGCGAAAGCTCGACGGCACCACGCCGCTGGCGTCGCCCGAGTGGATGCCCTCGGTCAAGATCTCGACCTTGAGCACGCCTGAGACCATGCCGCGCAGCGAGGTGGTCAGCCAGAGCTGGTCATAGTTGCCGGCGCCGGAATCCAGGCATACCACCAAGCTGACATTGCCCAGCCGGGTGCGCAGCGCGTCGAGGTAAGGCGGCAAGTCGTGCGAACCGCTCTCCTCGCAGGTCTCGATCAAGCCGACGATTCGCGGATGCGTCAGGCCTTGGGCCTTGAGCGCCTCGACCGCGGTGATGGCCGCGTAGACCGCGTAACCGTCGTCGGCGCCGCCGCGGCCGTAGAGCAGGCCGCCCTCGTACTTGGGCGTCCAGGGCCCGAGATCATTGCGCCAGCCGGTGAACTCGGGCTGCTTGTCGAGGTGACCGTACATCACCACGGTGTCGCTGGACGCCGGTCGGGTGGCCGGGATCTCGAAGAAGATCACCGGTGTGCGCCCCTCGATGCGCACCACCTCCAGCGTCAGTCCAGGCACTTTTCGCGATTCGACCCAGGCCGCCGCATCGCGCACCACACGTTCAAGGTGGCCGTGAGCCTGCCATTCGGCGTCGAACATCGGGCTCTTGGCGGGCACGCCGATGTAGTCGGTGAGCGCGGGCACGATGGCCTCGTCCCAGCGGCGGTCGGCATAAGCACCCAGCGCAATGGCTTCGTCAGGCTGCACAGGCAGCAGCGGATCACGTGCATTCATGGTCTGTCCTCAGATCAGGGTTCCAAGACGGCCAGTTTAGGCCCGGGACGGTGCTTGGGTCGACAACCAAGCGACCAGTTCGCAGAGAACCCGATCCTGACCGGGCTCGTTGAAGATCTCATGCGCCATGTCCGGGTAGCGCTGCGCAAGCACCACGGTCGGCGGCGCCGCAGCGGCAAACGCCTCGCTGCCACGCGGCGCGACACAGCGGTCGGCACCGGCGTACAGCAGCAGCGTAGGCGTGGTCCAGCGCGGCGCACAAGCCAGCACCAGCCCACCGGCTGCGACGATGAAGCGTACCAAGCGCGGCGTGACGCGGTCGTGCACCAGAGGATCGGCGACATAAGCCCGCACGACCGCCGGGTCGCTGCAGACCCATTCAGGCTTCAGGCCATTGCCCAACGCCAGATCAGGCGCGACCGGCGCGGCCAGCGCCAACAGCAGTTTCTGCGCTCGGCTCATGCCGGGGTCGATCGCGGGGGAGGACATCACCAAGCCGTCCACCGGCTGCCACCAAGGCGCCGGCGACGGGGACAAAGCTTCTGCGACATAGCGACCCGCTACCAGTGCGCCCATGCTGTGGCCCAGCAACATCAGCGGGCCGGGCATCGCGCGACGCTGGTGCTCGATCACGATGCCGAGATCGGCCAGCAGGCTGTCATCAGCAGCCAAGCCGCCGCGTGGCCCGGTCGACAAGCCATGGCCGCGTTGGTCATAGCCCGCCACAGCCCAGCCCTGGCCGGCCAAGCGGGCCGCCACATGGGCGTAGCGCCCGC
>JBILYN010000052.1:0-18736 GCA_044377715.1 Aquabacterium sp. | reverse complement strand
CGCGGTTGAAGTCGTCGGTGGCCGGGATGCCGGCCTCTTGCGCCGCGGCGGCGAAAGCGTCGAGGATCTCCCAGGACAGCCGCTGTTTCTCGACCCGCCATTCGCCGCCAGCGCGGTCGCCAGTGGCATCGAAGCCGGGTGCTGCGTGGTGGCCATCGGCGCCACGCCAGTGGTCCTCGTGCTGCTTGAAGTACGGCAAGCTGTGTTCCCAGCGCCAGCGTGCATCACCGGTGGCCTCGGCCCAGCTGTCGTAGTCGCGGCTCTGGCCGCGCATGTAGATCATGCCGTTGATGCTCGAGCATCCCCCCAGCACCTTGCCTCTTGGGTAGCGCAGTCGGCGGCCGTTGAGTCCCGGGTCTGGCTCGGTCGAGTACAGCCAGTCGGTGCGCGGGTTGCCGATGCAGTACAGGTAACCCACCGGGATGTGGACCCACAGGTAGTCATCGTTGCCACCCGCCTCGATCAGCAGCACTCGCTTGGCCCGGTTGGCGCTGAGCCGGTTGGCCAGCAGGCAGCCAGCGGTGCCGGCGCCAACGATGATGTGGTCGTAGACAGGGATGGAATCGGTCATTTTTTCAGCCTGAGTTCAGCGCAGCGTCGCACTGGCGAGGATAGGGAACAGCTTGACCAGCCCGTCGGCCAGCAACTCCACCGCCATCGCGGCCAGGATCAGGCCCATCAAGCGCGTCATCACGTTGATGCCGGTGCGCCCCAGCACCTGGGCGATTCGCCCCGATGCCGCAAACACCAGGTAAGTGGCCAGGCCGATCACCACACCGTAGCCCACGAGCACCGCGTGCTCCAGGATGGTGCGGGTTTTTTCGGCGTAGATCACCATCGTGGAAATGGTCGCCGGCCCGGTCAGCAGCGGGATCGTCAGCGGCACTACCGCGACGCTGGCGCCGGCGTCGGCCTTGTACTGGCCTTCGGCCACATCGTCCTGGCCGCTCTCGGCCGGTTGCGCATTGAGCATGTGCAGCGACGAGATCAGCAGCAACATGCCGCCGCCGACCTGGAATGAGGCGATGGAGATGCCGAAAAAGCTGATGATGTGCAGGCCGGCCAGTCCGCTGATGGCGATCACGCAAAAAGCCGAGAACGCGCTGACGCGCAGGGTGCGCAAGCGTTCTTCCCGGCTCAGTCCTTGGGTGAAAGCCAGAAAGAACGGCACCGCGCCCACCGGGTTGACGATGGCCAGCAGGGCGATCAGCGGTTTGAACAAGTCCATCGACGTTGCGGGCATGGGCATTCCGGTCAAGCCAGCCTGGGCTGCGGGTCGGGCAAGCGTAAGCACGGATTTGATGCCGTTGCCATCAAACACAGCGTTGGCAAGCCCCTAGGACCCAATATTTGTACCCGCCTGACAACACTCATGATACTTGCGGGTTTGCCCCTGTTCCGCCGCACTGGTGGTCAGGCGTGGTTTGCCACCATAATGATTCAAGGGGGCGTGTACGCCCCCGGCCCGTGTCTGGAGACGGCGCCTGTAGCTTGAGTGTTTCACGCTGGGTTGAAGCTCCACATGGTTTACTTTTCTTGAGAAGGAGCTTCCCGCCATGGGAAACAAGCTTTACGTCGGCAACCTCGCGTACTCGGTGCGTGACGAATCCTTGCAAGAGTCATTCGGCCAATTCGGCACGGTGACCTCTGCCAAGGTGATGATGGACCGTGAAACCGGTCGTTCCAAGGGCTTCGGCTTTGTCGAAATGGCCTCTGATGGTGAGGCGCAGGCTGCGATGAACGGCATGAACGGCCAGCCGCTCGAAGGCCGCGCGATCGTGGTCAACGAAGCGCGTCCGCGCGAAGAGCGTCCGCCAGGCGGCGGCGGTGGCGGCTACGGCGGTGGTGGCGGTGGCTACGGCGGTGGCGGTAGCGGAGGCGGTGGCGGCTATGGCGGCGGTGGCGGTGGTCGCAGCGGTGGTGGCGGCGGCTACGGTGGTGGCGGCACGGGTGGTGGTGGCGGTTACGGCGGCGGTGGCGGTGGCCGCAGCGGTGGCGGTGGCGGCTACGGTGGTGGCGCTGGCGGTGGTGGCGGTGGTGGCGGCGCGGGTGGCGGCGGTGGCCGCAGCCCTTACGGCACCGGTCGCGGCGGCCCACGTGGTGGCGGCAGCGGTGGTGGCGGTGGCGGCTACGGCGGTGGTGGCAGCCAAGGCTACTGATTCCCGATCCCCCAACGGGGAAGAAAAAGGCGCCTCAGGGCGCCTTTTTCAATGGCGCTGGCGCATCGCCCGGTGGGGTTATTCGCCCAGTCGGTTCTTGCGTGGCCGGCCGGCGAACAAGCGGTCGTGCCAAGCCCCCGGCATCAAGCGCATCAAAGTCACCACCACCCCCATCTGCCAGGGTATGACGCGAAAGCGCTGGCCAGCCTCGATGCTTTGAAACGCCTTGTCTGCAAAGGTCTCGGCGCTGAGCAGGAAGGGCATCGCGTAGCGGTTGCGCCGGGTCAGCGGTGTGTCGATGTAGCCGGGCGCAATGGTCACCACTTTGACGCCATTGGGCCGGCATTCTCCGCGCAGGCTTTCGCAGTAGGCGATCACCGCGGCTTTGCTGGCGCAGTAGGCACCGTGGCCTGGCAGCCCGCGGATGCCGGCCACGCTGGCGATGCCCACCAGCGTGCCGCTGCCGCGGCTGCGCATGGCCGCAACAAAGGGCTGGAATGTCGCCGCCACTCCCAGCACATTGGTCTCCAGGGTGCTGCGCATCACCGCCAGATCAGCGGGGTCAGCGCTGTCCATGCCGACGCTGATGCCGGCGTTCGCAATCACCACCTCGGGCAGGCCCTGGGCGGCGAGGCAGTCTCGACCTGCCTTGCCGATCGCTGCCAGATCGCACACGTCGGCGCCATACACCGCCACGCGGTCGCTGGCAATACCTTGCGCCGCCGCCCACTGGTGCATCTCGTCGCTTCGGCGAGCCACCAGTGCAAGCCGCCAGCCCGCCCGGTGGTAGCGCAAGGCCAGTGCCTGGCCCAGGCCGCTGGAGGCGCCAGTGATCAAGACCAAGGGCGAGGCATTCATCGGCATGGTTCCATCAGGGCGGTTATTTTCCGGCGCTTGCAACGGCTTCGCGCCCGGGTTGCAGTGTTGCGCGAACCGGACCGAGCAGGGTCAATCGACGCGCCGGGTGGTCGTACTCGAGCCCGGCGGCGCGGGTGTCGCTGCCCGCGCGGTGCACCTGCACCGGCAGGTGCGAGCGCAGGCGCTCGAAGTTCAGGAAAGCGTGCAGAAACTCGCTCTGCACCTGCAGCCGGTCGTTGGCGTCGATCTGGCTCGTCACTTGGGCTGCGCCAAGCAACTGCACCTCGCTGGCGTCGCCGTTGGCCAGCGCGCGGCGGGCGCTGGCGTCGATGATGCGGCCGTCGGGGGCGATGGCGTGGATCGTCACACCCTCGATCTCGAGCTGATCGGTGGCTGGGAAATGGCGCAGCACATCGCCTGCGATGCGCAGCACCTCGCGGCCGTCGGGCGCGAAACGCGAGATCGAAAACCGGGTCATCGTGTAGTCGGGTGCCTGGCTCGGCGGGCCGGCGACTGCAGTGCCGGGTGGCTGCGGTGTGTGTTTGACCAACCAGCCTGTGGACGCAGCCAGCAGCGCCATCAACAGCAAGGGCAGGTAGGACAACAGCGCTTGGCGCAACTGGTAGCCGCGCGACGGCGCCAGCCTGGGCTCTGCGCCCGGCGCTGCACTGTCGGCCAGCCTGGCATCGTCGCCGCCGATCTGCATCGACACCTCGGGCAGGTCGGGTAGGTGCAATGCGCGCGGCGGATGGGGCGTCATCGACAGATTCAGCGCCGGTCCAGCGTGCCCTGTTGCGCCTGCAGCAGCGCGCCGTAGCGCCCCGATGCCAGCAGCAACAGGTCGCAGAATTCGCGCGCAGCACCCTCACCGCCGCGTGCGGTGGTGACATGATGAGCTAGCGCGCGAGCCTCGGCATGGGCGTTGGCCGGCGCGCAGGCAAATCCGGCGCGTGCGAGCAAGGGCAGGTCAGGCCAGTCGTCGCCGATCACCGCCAACTCGGCCCAGGCCATGCCGCGCTCGGCGAGCAGCGCGCTGGCAAGCGCTAACTTGTCGGCGACGCCGAAAAAAGCTTCGGTCAGCCCGAGGTCGGCGACCCGGCGCCGCACCGCGGCTGAATCGCGGCCGGTGATGATGATCGGCGTGATGCCGACCTGGGCCAGCAGCTTCAGGCCGTGGCCGTCGAGCACATGGAAAGCCTTGAACACCTCGCCCTGCTCGCCGATGTAGAGCCTGCCATCCGTGAGCACTCCGTCGACGTCGAAGATCGCCGCGCGCATGCCCAGCGCGCCGCCCTGTGCCCGCAGCAGCAATTCGGCCGGGAAGCTCAGCGCGGGTTTTGCTGCGGCAGGTGCGAAGGTTTCGGCTGTTGGCATCAGACCACCTTGGCGCGCATCAGGTCGCCGATGGTCAGCAGACCCACCAGCCGGTCTCGCTCCGGCCCCTGTGTACCCAGCACCGCCACCGAGGTGATGCGGTGCAGTTCCATCAACTCGGCTGCAGCCACCGCGAGCGCGTCGGCGCGGATCGTCCTGGGCGAGCGGTGCATCACCGCCGCGGCGTCGAGCCCGCGCAGCTCGGCGCCACGTTCGACCTGGCGCCGCAAGTCACCGTCGGTGAAGATGCCCAGCAAGCGCTGGTCGGCATCGGTCACCAGCGCCACCCCCAGCGTCTTGGCCGACATCGTTCGCATCATGTCGATCAACAGCGTGTCGGGCCTGACCAGCGGCAGCGCATCGCCGCGGACCATCAGGTCTGCCACATGAACCAGCAGCTTGCGGCCCAAGGTGCCGCCGGGATGCGAGCGGGCAAAGTCTTCCTCGCGGAAACCTCGGGCGTCAAGCAGGGCCACGGCCAGTGCGTCGCCCAGCGCCATCTGCGCCGTGGTGCTGGCGGTGGGCGCCAAGTTGAGCGGGCAGGCTTCCTGGTCCACCTCACAGCTGACCACCGCATCGGCGTGGCGGGCCAGCGTGGAGTCTGACTTGCCGGTCATCGCCACCAGCATGGTGCCGAGCCGGCGCAGCGCGGGCATGATCGCGGCCAACTCGTCGCTCTCGCCGCTGTTCGATATGGCCAGCACCACATCGCCAGGCTGCACCATGCCCAGGTCGCCGTGGCTGGCCTCGGCCGGGTGGACGAAGAACGCGGGCGTGCCGGTCGAGGCCAGCGTGGCGGCGATCTTGCGGCCGACATGACCGCTCTTGCCCATGCCCATCACGATCACCCGGCCGCGGCAGGCCAGCATCGCGGCCACCGCGGCGCCGAATCCCGCGCCCTGGCGTGCCGCCAAGCCGAGCAGCGCACGGGCCTCGATCTCGAAGGTTTGGGCTGCAAGTTCAAGGGCTCGCTCGACGCGCTGCTCGGCAGTCAGGGGCGGGGCGAAGGTCAAGAGGGTGTTTCCCAGCCTGCGCCCAGCGCTGGCAAAGGATAAAAAGGGAGAGGCGGCAATTCTAGGCGTCGACCCCGAAGCTGTCGCGTTGCGGCACGCGCTTGGGGCGGCAGACCCAGTCATGCTAAGGTGGGCGGGTCTGGAGTCGCCAGACGCCTTCCGCTGATTGACACCATGGCGACCACTCTAGAACTCATCCTGCTCTACCTGGTGGCTGCCGTGATGGGCGTGGTGGTCTGCCGCTTGTTGCGGCTGCCGCCGATGCTGGGCTATCTGGCGGTGGGCGTGTTGATCGGGCCCCATGCGCTGGCGCTGGCCAGGGACACCGCTGGGGTGAAGTACCTGGCCGAGTTCGGCGTGGTGTTCCTGATGTTCGTGATCGGGCTGGAGTTCAACCTGCCCAAGCTGCGCAGCATGCGCACCCTCGTGTTCGGGCTCGGGCTGTCGCAGGTGCTGTTGACCATCCTGGGCGCGCTGACCGGCAATGCGCTGGTGGCGCTGATTTTCGGCTGGGCCGGGCATCGCTGGGGACTGGGTTGGCAGGGCGCGGTGGTGCTGGGCTCGGCGTTCGCGATGTCGTCAACAGCCATCGTCGTCAAACTGATGGCCGAGCGACTGGAACTCGACAGCGAGCATGGCCGCCGGGTGATGGGCGTTCTGCTGTTCCAGGATCTGGCGGTGGTGCCGCTGTTGGTGCTGATCCCGGCGCTCGGTGACAGCGGTCAGGACATGGCGCGCACGCTGGGTCTGGCGCTGGTCAAGGCCGTCGTGCTGTTGACGCTGCTGCTGGTGGGCGGCCAGCGCGTGATGCGCTGGTGGCTGACGCTGGTGGTGCGGCGCAAGAGCGAAGAGCTGTTCGTACTCAACCTGTTGCTGATCACGCTGGGGCTGGCATGGCTGACCGAGCACGCCGGTTTGTCGCTGGCGCTTGGCGCATTCGTTGCCGGCATGCTGGTGGCCGAGACCGAATTCAAGCACCAGGTCGAGACCGACATCCGGCCCTTCCACGACGTGCTGCTGGGCCTGTTCTTCATCACCATCGGCATGAAGCTGGATTGGCGGCCGGTGGTCGATCAATGGGCGCTGGTGCTGCTGCTCAGCGTCGCGCCGGTGCTGGCCAAGGCCTTGTTGGTGGCTGGGCTGGCGCGGATCTTCAAGGCCTCGGCGGGGGTGGCGATACGCACGGGCCTGTACCTGGCCCAGGCCGGCGAGTTCGGTTTTGTGCTGCTCACGCTGGGTGCCGATCAAGGCTTGATCGACGCGCGCTGGCTCAGCCCGGTGCTGGCCTGCATGGTGCTGTCGATGTTGGCCTCGCCCTTCATCGTGATGGCCGCCGACCGGGTGGTGATGAAGCTCTCGGCCAATGAATGGCTGCTGCAGTCGCTGCAAGTCACCACCATCGCCCGCAAGGCGATCAAGTCCGAGGCCCACGTGATCATCGCTGGCTACGGCCGCAGTGGCCAGAACCTCGCGCGCATGCTCGCCCAGGAAGCGATCCCTTACATCGCGCTCGACCTCGACCCCGACCGCGTGCGTCAGGCCGCAGCGGCCGGCCAGAGCGTGGTGTTCGGCGACGCCGCGCGCCTGCCCAGCTTGATGGCCGCCGGTCTGGCGCGCGCCAGCGCGGTGGTGGTGAGCTACCACGACACGCCCTCGGCGTTGAAGATCCTGCACCTGGTTCGCGACCATGCGCCGCGGGTGCCGGTGATCGTTCGAACAATAGACGACGCCGATCTCGAGCGCTTGCGCGAGGCTGGCGCCACCGAGGTCGTGCCCGAGGCGATCGAAG
This sequence comes from Aquabacterium sp., assembly GCA_044377715.1. Lineage (GTDB taxonomy): Bacteria > Pseudomonadota > Gammaproteobacteria > Burkholderiales > Burkholderiaceae_C > Pseudaquabacterium. Next base: position 11,543 of record JBILYN010000052.1, on the reverse strand, counting down.
GCTCGTTGATGCTGGCCGCGCAGGCGCTGGTGCTGGTGGGCGTGCCGATGCGCCGGGTGATCCGCCTGACGCGAGACGCGCGGGACGCGCGCTACCACCTGTTGCGCGGCTATTTCCACGGCAGCGACGACGACACCGCTGACGAGTTGCAGCAGGCCCGGCTGACCAGCGTCACGCTGCCGGAGGCCGGCGCCTGCGTCGGCAGCGCGCTGGGCGATCTGGCACTGCCGTCGATCGGCGTGCAGGTGGTGTCGGTACGGCAGGTCAGCGGTCGGGTGGTGGCCGCCGACGACCTCTTGGTGCTCTTGGGCGGCGACACGCTGGTGCTGTCGGGTCTGCCCGAGGCGCTGGCGCTGGCCGAGGCCCAGCTGCTGCGGGCTTGAGCCTTGCTGGCCAAGCTGGCTGGCAAATCCTGCGCTGGATGGCCGGCGCAGGGTTGATTCACAGCCTGCTTCATGGGCGCTGCGACAATCCTGGCCATGTTGAAGTTCGACCTCCTCGCCACCGAAGGCCAGGCCCGCCGGGGCCGGCTGACCTTGAACCACGGCGTGGTCGAGACGCCGATCTTCATGCCGGTGGGCACTTACGGCACGGTCAAGGGCGTGCTGCCGGCGTCGCTGCACGAGATGGGCGCGCAAATCATCCTGGGCAACACCTTCCACCTCTGGCTGCGCCCAGGTCTGGACGTGATCGCGCAGTTCAAGGGATTGCATGGCTTCGAAGGCTGGCAAAAGCCAATCCTGACCGACAGCGGCGGTTTCCAGGTCTGGAGCCTGGGCGGCAGCGATGGCAGTGGGCGCAAGATCAGCGAGCAGGGGGTTCGCTTCGCGTCGCCGGTCAACGGCGACAAGCTGTTCTTGACGCCCGAGGTCAGCATGCAGGTGCAGACCCTGCTCGACAGCGACATCGCGATGCAATTCGACGAGTGCACGCCTTACGAGAGCAAGGGGGTGCTGACCACCGAGGCGCAGGCCAGGGCGTCGATGGAGCTGAGCTTGCGCTGGGCCGGGCGCTGTGTCGCCGAGTTCGACCGGTTGGAAAACCGCAACGCGCTGTTCGGCATCGTCCAGGGCGGCATGTTTGAGAACCTGCGCCAGGAGTCTGTCGAAGCGCTGTCCGCGCTCGACCTGCCGGGCTATGCGATTGGCGGCGTCAGCGTCGGCGAGCCCAAGGACGAGATGCTGCGCATCATGGCGCACACCCCGCACCGGTTGCCTGCGAACAAACCGCGCTACCTGATGGGGGTGGGCACGCCTGAAGACCTGGTCGAGGGCGTGGCTTGCGGCGTCGACATGTTCGACTGCGTGATGCCCACGCGCAACGCCCGCAACGGCCACCTGTTCACCCGCTTCGGTGACCTGCGCATCCGCAACGCTCGCCACAAGACCGATGCCAGGCCGATCGACGAGACTTGCAGCTGCCACGCCTGCGGTACTGGCGTGAGCCGGGCTTACCTGCACCATCTAGATCGCTGCGGCGAGATGCTGGGGCCGATGCTCACAAGCATCCACAACCTGCATTACTACCTCCACCTGATGCGCGAGATCCGCGAGGCGCTCGACCAAGGCCGTTTCGCCGCCTACCGAGCGCAATTCAGGGCCGATCGCGCGCGCGGCGTCTAGCTGCGCGCCCTTGTCCCTAACCACCACCCCGCGCTCCGGGCAGTCCCGGCAGCGCTTGAACGGAAACACGCCCGATGGCGACCACCTCACGCACCCGGCGCAACGCGCCCACCCCGGCCGAAGCCGCAACGCCCAAGGTCGACGCAGCGCCGGCTGCCAAGCCTGCTGCGCGCAAGTCACCGGCACGCAAGTCGGCAGACGTCGCGCCACCGGCTTCGCAAGCTTTGCCGGCGCTGAAAAAGCGGTCTGCCGCCAAGCCAACCAAGCCCGGCGCGCAAGCCTTGCCGCAGCCAGTCGTCGCTGCCAAGAAGGCGCTGGGCGGCAAGCGCACCGCTGGCAAGCCCGAGCCGGCCGCTGCCCGCAAGTCGGCAGCCCGTGCATCGGCGCCGGCCGCCGCTGAAACCCTGCTCGCGGTGGCGCAATCGGCTTTGCCGGGTGCGGCCCTCCAGAGCGCGCCAGCCCCGGCCGGTGCCGAGACCGCTGCCAAGCGACGCCCTGCCAGGAAGCCTGCTTCTGCCCCGGCGCCGGTCCCGCCGCCAGCTCAGCCGCCTGTTCAGCCTCGCAAGCGCGCCCGCCCAGCGCGGGCACAAGAATCCGCCGCATTGCCGAAAGCCTCGCCGCCTCCCGCTGCGCTGCCGGTTGCCGTGCCGGCCCCTGCCGACCCGCCAGTGGCCGCGCCAGGCCGGGCACCCCGGCAAGAGCGCCCGGCGCGGCCCAAGGCTGAGAAGCCGGTAGCGCCGCCTGCCGGCCGATCGCAGCGCAAACGCCCGCCAGCGCCAGCGGCGCTGATCGAAGAGGCCTTGTTGCCAGCGCCCGCAGTCGCTGCACCCACCGGTCCGGCGCACAGCGCGATCGTGCTGGTCGATGGCGACCAGCGCTGGTTGGCCTGGCAACCCGGCCATGCCTGCCCGCCGGCGCTGCAACAGGCCGCAGCACTGCGTCTGGACGCGCAATCCCATTTCGCACCTGACGACGATGCGGCGCTGCCGCTGCTGCTGCGCATGGCCGCCGACCTCGACCACCCGCTGCAGGTTGACGAAGCGGTGTGGCCGCAGTTGGCGGCCGACCGCGATGCGCGCCACCGTCTGGCCGTGCTCGAAGCCGCTTACCCTGAAGGCCCGTCCAGTGCCGGCCTGAGCGCGCTGCTGCGCTCTCCGCTGCCGGTGTACCAGTCCGAGGGCGCGCTGTTCGCGGTCGTCGCGGGCCGGGCGCTGATCGCCGATGAACGCGGTCTTGGCAAGAGCGTTCAGGCCATCGCCGCTGCCGCGCTGTGGCAGCGCCACTTCGGTGTGCGGCGCATCCTGGTGCTGTGCGCAGCGGCTCAGCGGGCGGTCTGGCAGCGGGCCTGGCGGCGCTTTGCCGGTGATACCGAGCCGCAGCTGGTGGACGGCGGCCTGCACCAGCGCCAATCGCTGTGGTCGACCCCTGCAGCAGTGCGCATCCTGGCGCCCGAAGCGCTGGCCAGCGACGCAGCGCATCTGGCGCAATGGGCACCCGACCTGATCATCGTCGACGAGCCGCAGCAGCTGGCGCTGCGTCCAGCCGATTGGGCGTCGCTGCAGTCGCCCCAGGCGCTGGTGTTGTGCGGCGCACCCTTGGCCGACCAGCCGGATTTGATGGGCAGCATCGTCGGCTGGCTCGACACCCAGCGCCAGGGCCCGCTGGCCGCGCTGCACGAACTGCAGGCCGCCAGCGAGCAAGGTCGCGCACTCGACGAGTCCGACATCGAACGACTGACCGCGGGCTTGTCGCGGCTGATGTTGCAGCGCCAGCGCACCGATCTGCACGACCAGTTGCCGCCGCTGGTGCACAGCGAGCGCCTGCTGGCGCTGGCGCCTGGCCAGCGCGAGGCACACGAGCTTCAGCTGACCCAGGTTCGGCGATGGCTCGCCGGCTGGCAGCAAAGCGGCTACCTCAGCGACACCGACCAGTGGCGGCTGGCGCTGGCCTTGCGCAGTCTGCGCTTCGCCTGCCACCGAGCCGACCCGGCCGACCCCGCCAGTGCGCTGGCCGAGTCTAGCGTCCAGGCGCTGGCTGGCCAACTCGCCGATTGGGCGGGTACCGGCGCGCTGCAGGTGGCGGTGCTGTGCGAAACGCCGGCTGACCGTGAGCAACTGCGCGAGCGGCTGGATCTGCACCCTGGGCTTGCGTTGCTGTTGCCCAGCGACCCGATGCCCGCCACGCTGGACGCGGTGGTGCAGCTGGGCGTGCCCTGGCGCACACGCCGCAGCCCGGCTGGCGCGCGAGGCCAGACGCTGCCCGGCCAGCAGTGGCTGTACCTGGTGGCGCAGGACAGCCTGGACGGCGGGCTGTTCGACACGCTGGACGCGCGGCTCGACCTGCCTCGGACCTTGGTCGACGGTGGGCGCGGTTTTCTGCAAGGCGAGCGGCTGAGCGATTGGCTGCAGGCCGTGCTGGCGGCAGTGCAGGCCATCGCGGTGCCGACGCCGCAGGCTTGAGGGCCCCGCCCGGCGCTTGCCATGGCAGGCGCCGATTGACAGCCTGACCGACTCGGCGATGATGCGCGGCATGTTCACCGACCTCTTGCGCGCGTTGCTGCGTGGCTTGCGCAACGCGGCCACCTTGCTGCTGGCCTTGCTGATCCTGTTCGAAGAGTGGGGTTGGGGGCCGCTGCAACGCCTGCTCGCGTGCATCGCCCGCTTGCCGCTGTTGCGCCGGGTCGAGGCGGCGATCGGTCGCCTGCCGCCGCGGGCGGCGCTGGCGCTGTTGCTGCTGCCCACGCTGGCGCTGCTGCCGGTCAAGCTGCTGGCGCTGGGCTTGATCGCCCATGGCAAGCGCATGCTCGGTCTGGCGGTGATCGTCGCGGCCAAGCTGGTGGGCACCGCGGTGGTGGCCAGGCTGTTCACACTGACCCAGCCGGCGCTGCTGCGCATGCCCTGGTTTGCCTCGATCTACCAGCGCTGGACGAACTGGAAAGAGCGCTTGCTGCAGCGGGTTCGCGCCTCCTGGGCCTGGCGCAGCGGCCGGGCGGTCAAGCGCCTGGTGCGGCTGCGCTGGGCGCGCTGGCAGCGCGGCTGAGCGCACGGCGCCAAAGTCAGGCCTTCACCAGAACTGCCACTGCCTGGTCTGCACCACCCACAGCCCGAGCGCGGCGTTGGTCACGCCGTGCGCGATCACAGCAGGCCAAAGCTTGCCGGTGCTGCGGTACAGCAGCGCATAGGCCAGCCCGGCGACGATCGCTGCCAACCACAGCGGATGGGCCAGCATGAAGACAAAGGTCGACAGCCCCAAGGCCTTGGGGCCGACGCGGCGCGGATCGATGCCCTCGAAGCGCGGTGCCTGCAGCCAACGCATCAGGAAAGAGCGCCAGAACAGCTCTTCCATCACCGGCACGAGCAGCGCCGCGCCCAGCCAGCGCATGGCGATCAGCGGCCATTCAAGCCGGCCTTGGGCGTCCACAGGCACGAAAGCCGCGGCTGGCTCACCGAGCTGCATCCACGGCGAGTCCAGGTGGATCCACAGCCCGAACACCGCCAGACCGACCGCGACGGCCAGCGCCGATTCCCGGGCTGTCGGCAGGTTTTGGCGCGCCAGCTCACCGTAGTCGCGCCACCAGATCAGCAGCAGGCCACCGACGAGCAGCAGGTTCAAGCCATACAGCCAGCGCGTGTCGAAGCCCCAGCGGGCATCACCCGGGGCGATGCTGCGCAAGGCCAGCAAGCCCATGAACAAGGCAAAAGGGAGGCAACGCAACAGCGCCGCGCGTGACAGGTTCATGGGGTGGGCCGCGATGGGTTCAAGTCTGGCTCGGCGGTGCATGCCGCGACTGTAGAGCCCGCGCGATGTCGGTGCGCCCGCGCAGACCGCTGCGGCATCGGCGCCACGTGGCTTAGCGCACGGCGCAGCCGGTTTGAGTTCAACGCGTCAGCAATGCTTGAACCTCGGCTTGCAAGCGTTCGGCCGTGAGCTCGGCCGTGAGCTCGGCCGGTGCCAGCGCCGGCCCAGCGACCAGCTTGACCCGGCTGAACAGGCGGCGCTGCCGCGCCGCGCCAGCTTCGATTCGCGAGAGGGTCGAGTCCTGCAAGTGCCGCAGCGCCACCGGCACCACCAGCACAACGCGCCGGCCCGGGATCTTCATCACATCGGCAAAGATCGGCTGCCGCGCGCTGCCGCCATCAACGAAGACGCACAGCAGTCCGCCATCGGCCAGCACCTGGTCGGCGGCGTCGAGGGCTGCGGCATAGGAGGCAGGGTCCTCGGCATGCGGTGCGGGGATCGCCTTGGCCAGCCTGAACAGCCAGCCCAGCAGCGGCAGCGCGAAGAACCGGCGATCGATCAGCAAGCGCATCGGCCGGGGGCTTGCCGCCATCAGCAGCAGCGCGTCGACCGCGCTGACAGGGTTGCAGACGATGATCGCGGCGCCCGCGGCCGGGATGTTGTCCCCGCCCTCGACCTTGAAGCGATGCATCAACCGCGACAGCAGGAAAGCCACGAAGCGCAGCAGGTACTCGGGCACCAGCAGGAAGAGGTAGGCACCGACCGCCGCGTTGAGCAGCGCAATGGCCAGAAAGATCTCAGGCACCGAGAAGCCGGCGCCCAGCATCGCGCCCGCGCCCACCGAGCTGACGATCATGAACAGCGCGTTGAGGATGTTGTTGGCCGCGATGATGCGCGCGCGGTGGCTGGGCTGGCTGCGCAGTTGGATCAGTGCGTACATCGGCACCGAGTACAGGCCGACGCTCAGCGCCAGCAGACCCAGGTCGGCCATCACGCGCCAGTGGGCGGGCGCTGTGATGAACTGCGCCACCGTCTGCAACGCGACCGCAGGCAGGCCGCGTGACGCGAAGTACAAGTCGATCGCGAACAGGCTCATCCCTATGGCGCCGGCCGGCACCAGACCGATCTCGACATGGCGCCGCGACAGCATTTCGCAGGCCAGCGCGCCGATGCCTATGCCGACCGAGAACACGACCAGCAGCAGCGAGGCCACATGCTCGTCGCCGTGCAGCACCTCCTTGGCGAAGGCCGGAAAATTAGCCAAGAAGACCGCGCCGAAGAACCACATCCAGCTGATGCCCAGCAGCGAGCGGAACACGACGATGTCCTGGCGCGCCAGCCGCAGGTTGCGCCAGGTCTCGGTCAAAGGGTTCCAGTTGATGGCCAGCGCCGGGTCGGTGGCCGGCGACAGCGGCACGCGCTGCGCCGCCAACCGGCCCAGCAGGGCGGTGCCGACGCAGCCGATCGCGACCCAGGTCGCGCCCACACCCGGCAGCGCGATCAACAGCCCGCCCGCGACGTTGCCGAGCAGGATCGCGACGAAGGTGCCCATCTCGACCATGCCGTTGCCGCCAGTGATCTCACGCTCGGACAGATGCTGCGGCAGGTAGGCGAACTTGACCGGCCCGAACAGCGTCGAGTGCAGCCCCATCAGGAACACGCAGCCCAGCAGCAACGAGACGTTCGGGGTCATGAAACCCAGCGTCGCTGCGGCCATGATCGCGATCTCGAGGTTCTTGACGAAGCGGATGAGGCGGCTTTTCTCGAGCTTGTCGGCGAGCTGGCCGCTGGTGGCCGAGAACAGCACGAAGGGCAAGATGAACAGCGCGCCGATCACCAGCCCGGCCATCGCAGGTGGCAGCCAAGCCACCTGCAGCTGGTAGGTCAGCATCACGGTGAACGCGAACTTGAACAGGTTGTCGTTGCCGGCGCCCAGGAACTGGGTCCAGAAGAACGGCGCGAAGCGGCGCTGGCGCAGCAGCGCGAACTGGTTGGGCTGATCGGTGGTGGAGGTCAAGCGCTGTCCCGGACGGTTGGAAGTGGCAACTGTAGTGCGGGTATGGCGATGGCGCCCGACGCGCCTGCGGTGCTTCGCTACACTCGATCACCATGACGACACCGCTGCTGTTCACCCCCCTGTCCATCCGCGACCTGCACCTGAAGAACCGCGTGGTGGTCGCGCCTATGCACCAGTACTCGGCCCTCAAGGGTTTCCCCACCGACTGGCACCTGATGAACGCCGGCCGTTACGCCGCAGGTGGCGCGGGGCTGTTCTTTGTCGAGTCGACCAAGGTCGAGCGCCGCGGCTGCGGCACCGTCGGCGACCTGGGCCTGTGGGACGACGCCTTCATCGCGCCGCTGCGGCGCATCGTCGAGTTCACCAAGTCCTGTGGCGCTGCGGTGGGTATCCAGCTCGGCCATTCGGGGCGCAAGGCCCGCACCGCCCGGCCCTGGGAGGGTGGCAAGCCGCTGTCGCGCAGCCCTGAGATCGAAGACTGGGATGAGTGGGAACTGGTCGCGCCCAGCGCGATTGCCGCCGACGCCAAAGCCCCGGTGCCGCGCGCGCTCGACAAGCTCGAGATCCGCCAGCTCGTTGAGCGCTGGGGCCAGGCCACCGCGCGGGCGGATGCGGCGGGTTTCGACGTCGTCGAACTGCACGGCGCGCATGGCTTTCTGATCCACGAGTTCCTCAGCCCGGTTGCCAACCAGCGCACTGACGAATACGGCGGCAGCCTCGAGAACCGGATGCGATTCGCGATCGAGGTCACCGAGTGCGCGCGCGCCAACTTGTCCAAGGAAAAGCCTTTGTTCATGCGGCTGTCGGTCGACGACGGCGCGGGCTGGGACCCCGAGAGCAGCGTCGCGCTCGCCAAGATTCTCAAGACCAAGGGCGTCGACGTGATCGACTGCTCGGGCGGCGGCGTGCTGCCTGGCGCCGTGCCCGGCGCGCCGGTGGGCTATGGCTACCAAGTGCCTTACGCCGACAAGCTCAGGCGTGAGGCGCAGATCCAGACCATGGCTGTCGGGTTGATCGTCCATGCAGAACAGGCCGAGCGCATCCTGCAGCAAGGCCAGGCCGACCTCGTCGCGCTGGCGCGCGAGATGCTCTACAACCCGAACTGGACCATGGACGCGGCGCAAAAGCTCGGCCTGGACCCCGACTTCAATGCCGTGCCGCCGCCGATGGCTTATTGGCTGGAGCGCCGGCGCGTGACCGCCAAAGACGTGGTGCCGTCGACTTTCGGTGCTGCCGGTTCGCGTTAGCCGACCGCTGCTGGCGCTGGTCGTGCTGGCGCTGCTCGCGGGCTGCGGCGCGCGTCGCGGCGCGGACGCTGCGGCCGGCGACGCGACGCCGGCCACCGTCAGCGCCAACGCGCAGTCGGTGCAGGACCTCAAGCTCGACGACCCGCAGGACTTCGACGACGCCAGTCGCGGTTTCATCGCCCGGCCTGAAGGCAAGCTGTTGGGCGCCGACGGCAGCCTGCTGATCGACTTCGACGCATTCAAGTTCGTCCAGGGCCAGGCGCCCAACACGGTCAACCCCAGTCTGTGGCGCCACGCCCAGCTCAATGCCAAGGCGGGCCTGTTCAAGGTCACCGACGGCATCTACCAGTTGCGCGGCTTCGACCTCGCCAACATGACGCTGATCGAGGGCAAGACCGGTTTCATCGTGGTCGACACGCTGACATCGCGCGAGACCGCAGCAGCAGCGCTGGCTTTCGCGCGCAGGTATCTGGGCGACAAGCCGGTGTCGGCCATCGTCTTCACGCACAGCCATGTCGACCACTTTGGCGGCGCGCTGGGCGTGGCCTCGGCCCAGGACCTCGCCTTGCGCAAAATCCCGGTGATCGCTGCCGAGGGTTTCGTCGAGGAGGCTACCAGCGAGAACATCCTGGTCGGCACCGCGATGTCGCGGCGCTCGATGTACCAGTTCGGCAAAAACCTCGAGCGCTCGCCCAAGGGCCTGGTCGACACTGGCCTGGGCAAGGACGTCGCTTATGGCGCCGTCGGCATCCTCGCGCCGACGCAGTTGATCACCCAGCCCACGCAGGAAATGGTGCTGGACGGCGTGCGCTTTGTCTTTCACAACGTGCCCGGTGCCGAAGCGCCTGCAGAGCTGACCTTCTCTATCCCCGACAAAAAAGCTTATGGCGGCGCCGAAAATCTGGCGCAAACCATGCACAACCTGCTGCCGGTGCGCGGCGCCAAGGTTCGCGACGCGCTGCGCTGGGCGGGCTATCTGCAGCTGGCGCTCGACCAACTCGGCGACTCGGAGGTCTATTTCGGCCAGCACAACTGGCCGATCTGGGGCAATGCGCGAATTGCCGACTTCATCACCAAGCACCGCGATGTCTACAAGTACACCCACGACCAGACCGTTCGTCTGGCCAACGCCGGCTACACACCGCGAGAGATCGCCGAGACGGTCAAGCTGCCGAAATCACTGGCGACGCATTTCGGCGCGCGCGGCTACTACGGTGACCTGCGCCACAACGTCAAGGCGGTCTACCAGTTCTACCTCGGCGCCTACGACGGTAACCCGGCCAACCTGAACCCGCTGCCGCCGCAGGACTCGGCCAAGCGCTACCTGGCGTTGATGGGCGGCACCGACAAGGCAGTGGCCGCGGCGCGTGGGGCGTTTGACCAGGGGGATTACCGCTGGGCCGCCGAGTTGCTGAACCATGTCGTGTTCGCTGCGCCCGACAGTGCTGCGGCCAGGCTGCTGCTGGCGCGCACCTACGACCAGATGTCCTATCAGTCAGAATCAGCGACTTGGCGCAACAGCTACCTCAGCGCGGCGGCCGAATTGCGCGATGGCCCGCCGAAGACAGGCCTGGACCGATCCCAAGTGCTGGACATGCTGCAGCACACGCCGGTAGAGCGCTTTCTCGAGGCGATGGCCGCCAGCCTGGACGGCCCAGCGGCCGAGGGCAAAGACCTCAAGCTCAACCTGGTCGTGACCGACATCCGCGAGAGCCACGTGCTGTGGATCGAGAACGCCGTGCTGCATCACCGAAAGTCCGCACCGGCTGCTGACGCCAATGCGACGCTGACCCTGACCAAGCCGCTGTTGATCAAGCTGATGACCGGCACTGCCGGTGTCAGGGACACGCTGCTGAGCGACGAACTCAAGATCGGCGGCAGCAAGATCGACTTGCTGCGCTTCTTCGCGCTGATCGACAAGCCCCTGGGCAAGTTCGCGATCGTCAGCCCGTAGCGCCGGGCCGTTCAGCGGTGCGCGCTTGTCGATGAGAATGCAGTCCTCTCAGCAATGACCAAGACCCCCACATGACCACCCTGAACCTTGCGCTTGCCCGCACCTTGATCGACGCCGCGCTGGCCAGCGCTCACGCCAAAGGCTTCAAGCCGATGGGGGTGGTGGTGGTCGACGCCGCCGCCCAGGTCGTCGCCTCAGCGCGCGACGACGGCGCGACCGCGCTGCGGCTAGACATCGCACTGGGCAAGGCCGCCGCGGCGGTGGGCATGGGCGTGAACAGCCGGGTGCTGGCGCAGCGCGCCAAGGACGTGCCGGCGTTTTTCAACACACTGGCGCAGGCTTCGCTGCAAAAGTTCATCCCGCAGACGGGTGCGGTGCTGATCACCGATGCCGGTGGCCGGGTGATCGGTGCGGCCGGCGCCTCGGGCGGGACCGGCGACGAGGACGAGGAGATCGTCATCGCCGGCATCGCCGCCGCAGGCCTGGGCCACGCCTGATTCTTGAGCCCCATCCGCAGCGCCGGGGCTTTGATTGATTTGTCACCACCCGGACCGAACACCTAGTCGTTGCAATCCACGCCCGTCATTGCTGACGGGCGAGCCGACGCCGGAGCACGCCAGCATGGGCAGCGGAAATCGTTTCAATCCACGCCCGTCATTGCTGACGGGCGAGCCAGCGGGCCGCTACGGCGACAAACCCAGATGTGACGTTTCAATCCACGCCCGTCATTGCTGACGGGCGAGCCACCTGGGGCTCGCTGATCGTCTCATCCGAGATCTGGTTTCAATCCACGCCCGTCATTGCTGACGGGCGAGCCCGCAGCAATTCGAGCGACGGTGCCCGTGCCACCGCGTTCGTGTTTCAATCGTAAGCATTCGGTGAACCCGTAGCCGGGTACTGCGTGCGGGGGTGTGCGAAGTGCTGGACACCGTTGCCATTTTTCGCTACCGTCGGCCTTATGAATG
>JBILYN010000264.1:0-6266 GCA_044377715.1 Aquabacterium sp. | reverse complement strand
GGTCCAGGTCGTGGGCGTGGCGGGGCTGGTGGTGGCGAGCACTGGCGCGACGTTGCGCGCACTCAGGTCGAAGCTGGCGCTGTCGAGCTTGCCGATGGCGGTCTGCACCGCGTTGGCGTCGTCGCCGGCGCTGGGGTCGGTGTAGACCACGCGGACCAGGCCCGGGCCGGTGCCGGCCGGCAGCGGGCTGGCAAAGCGCAGCACCAGGCTGCGCGCGGTGCCGCTGGTGGTGGTGCCGCTGGTCGTACCGCTGGTGGTGGTGCTGGTGGCGGTGGTGCCGGTGGTGGTGCCGGTGCTGGCCGCATCGGCCACCGCCACGCTGCTGACGGCCACCGCCAAGCCGTCCACCGTGACGGCAAAAGCGCTGGGCAGCGGCAGCGCGGCGTCGGCTGCGAGCGCTTTGCTGGCGGTCAGGCTCAGGCTGAGGTGGTCGACCGACCCGACCAGGCTGTCGGCGCTGAAGGTGGCCGGCGTGGCGTCCACCGCGAGTGTCAGGCTCGCGTCGGTGGTGTTGACCAAGTTGGCCGCGTCGTGGAAGCTGCCGGCCGCCAGCGTGACCGTGGCGTTGCCGACGAACTGCGGCGTCGGCGTGAAGCTGACGGTGTAGCGGCTGCCCGAGCCGCTGAAATCCGACAGGCTGCCGCCGGTGGCCCGCAGGTCGTCCAGGCTGAGGTCGGTGGCCGGCGCGCTCAGGTCGATATTGATCGTCACGGTCTGCCCGGCCTGCAGCGGCGCGGTGGCGCTGACCGCCACCGCACTGGCCAACTTGGCGCCGGGGCCGTAAGGGAGCAGGATGCGCGCCTCAATCCCTGCGCTAGTGATGTCCGATGTGTTGTCGATCCACGCAGTAGCAAACAGATCGGAGCCCACCGCAGTCATGACAGGTTTATTCTGGTCGCCGCGGCGGTGCTGGTTGATTTGAAAATCGGTTGCGTCTACAGCCACACCGGTTGAGGAAAAACGGCGACCGAAAATCCCGCCCAAGTCGTAGTCGCCCGTATCCGCTTGCCAGCCGACGACAAAACCACCGCCCGACAGCGCGGCAACGGTGGCAATGTCCTTGTAGGTATTTGCAGTACTTAAATTATTTGCCTGGGTGGCACTTCCCTGCGCAGCACCCGTATTATCGTAGCGCTGAAAAAATATGTCGGTCTGACCATAGTCTGCATCGTAGGTGCTCCAGACCACGACAAATCCGCCACCCGCCAAACCAGCTACACGAGCCAGCGGCTGGCCAGTGTTGAATACGTCGGCACTGGCCAAGCCCGCCGAAGTCACGTCGATGACCGTCGATGGCGCACCGCTTACCATCGCCTTGATGTTGTATGCAACGCCGTCTGCCCACACCACTGCGTAATTACCGTTGCTGAGCGCCGCGATACTAGGATTGATATAGTCGAGTCCTGCAACGTAAGCGATAGTCAACTCAGAACCGTTCTTGCTGCCATCGGCGGCGTTGAATTTTTGCGCGTGAATCCCTCTTTTGGTGACCCAGGCGACGACGAATGAACCGTCGGTCAAGGTCGCAATGGTCGGTGTGGGTTGATCGGAAGTTACCGTGGTATTGGCTACGAGTTGGCTTCCGACGGTGCCATTGGCTTCGATGATGCGATAGCCGATGTCCAGCCCGATGGTGCCTGGTGTGGTGGTGTAGGCAACGGCAAAACGTCCCGCGTTTAGCGCAGTAACGACCGGCGTAATCTCGCTGATGCCATTGCCTGCTGCAGTGATGGCAAACTCGCTGCCTACCGCAACGCCGGCCGCACTGTATATTTGCCCATAGACGCCATTGATGCCTACGGTTTCGCCTTGCCCCGACGATTGCCAGACCGTGACGAAGTTGCCATTGCTGAGGGTCGTGACAGCCGGGTTGATCTGGCCGTTGGCGGTGGTGGTGCTAGCCTTTAGATCACTGCCAAAGTTCAAAGCCGCCGTTTGCTCGTCAATAACGGTGTAGGTGAATTGCTTGCTAATACCCTGACCGTTAATCGGTTTGCCGCTGGTATCGGTTTGATACAGGTCGTAATAGCGGGCCGTTACCGTCGCGGTTTGCCCAACGGCGGGCAAAGTGCCCGTGCTTATTTTGAGGGTCGCCGTATTCGTTGTGGCACCATCCGCCGTAAGCGTGAAAAGATTGCTCACTGACTGGCTATCGATAGCCCAATAGCCGGAGTTGTTAAGGCCGGTATCGACTGGGGTCAGCGTTGCGACCGTCATGCCGTTAGTAACGTCAGATAGAAAATAATCCTTGCTACTGGTGATATCCGTAGGGGCGTTGTCAGGATAAACGGTTGCGCCGCTGCCAACATTGCCACTGTATCCCGTTACCGTCCAGGCGTTGCCGACGCTATTTGTGGTCGTTGTGTCGCCAGGAAGGTTGTCCACGAAACGCCATATTTTCCCGGCAACCGCGACATAGTTTGTCGTATAGCTTACGGTGTAATTCGTCCAACTCGATCCATTATTGGTGCTGTATTGATACTTGCCACGAGTTAGTATCCAATCCCCAGACCCCACTCCAGTGGGGGGGAAATCGGCATTATGATAATCGATCGTGGCAATCGGCGCGTAGAGCGTCAAGTTATCTGGGCGCGCCCCGACCCCGTAAGTCCAGGTAAAGCTCGTGCCACCTGGTCGAACGTAAACTGCCCCACCGCCGTCCAGCACCCTGGGTGCAGCGAGTACTCCCTCATACCCAGACACATCTACGATAGTGGTCTGTTGGGATATTTCTCCTGTCTTTGACTCCAGAATCCAGTCGCCGCCCAGGTTGGTCGCACCTGTCGCGTTCGTGGAGGCGGCAATGTCTGCCTGGGTTGCCTGAGCCAAAGCGGCGATGAAGGCGGCACCTTCGCTGCCTTGTGACACGTTGCAGCCATACAATAGGATATCGGCATTCGGGTTAAGGGCGCTTTTGATGACCGACAGGTCGAGGGCATATTCTGGCAAATTCTGTGTGTTGAGCACAGTCGTACCGAGGCCAATAGCGCCTTTTTCGCCATGCGAGAAAATATGGATGGCATCAATGCCGCTGCGCCCTGCAAGAAATTCGGCCATCTGCGCAAGGCCATCGCGCGTGCCATCCAGTACATGGACTTCAGCGCCTGGATTGACACTGTTCAACAGGGTTTCGTAATTGACGACGTTATTTTCTATAAAAACTATTTCAGTGCGCTGCGTGGTGGCGGCGGGAGCGCCTGCCACCGCAGCCGGCACGAAGTCTGCATCGTTCTTGACCGGTGCCGATTTGGAGATCTCCTGCTCGACAGGAGCAAGCTCAGCGACGATGGATTGAGAGTCAGCCACCGCGTGCAAGGCCGTATCCACCGCCGCACCGTCGAACACCAGCCGGGGCTCTAGCCGCAGCAGGCTGGGCGGGGTGCTGACCAGCGCGCGCCTGGACCTGGGGCCCGCGGCGGTCACCGCCTCATCGGCAGCCTTGCTGCGCGCCTTGCTGCCGCTGCTGCGCTTGCCCTGCGAGCTGGCGTTTTCGGCGACGGCGACAAAGCTGCGGGTGACGGCGTTCCAGAGGGTGCGGTAGACGTGGTTCATCGCGGGGCTCCTGCCGGCGCTGCGCCGGGGTGGATGCTGAAGAAAATCGGGGCGGCAGCGGCTGGTGCGGCGGGCTGGTTGCCAGCGCGCTGCGGCGCCCTCTCGAGGGGGCTGAAGCCGGACACGGACGGCTCGCCGTTCGTGCCTGCCGAAGGGCTGTGCCGCTGGCACAGCGCGACCTGCAAGGGCGGCGTAGCCGCTACGGGGGTGTTCATTTGACGGTCAGCAGCACGCGCCCGCTCATGCCGGCCAGCAGCTCGGGGTAGTGGCCGTCGACCAGGCCGATGCATTTGACCGACTGGCTCACCGGGTCGGCCCGCGCGGCAATGCGCAGCAGGCGCACCGGGTAGGTCTTGCGGGTTTCGTCGATCGCCGCGTTGAGCTTGTGGCCGGGCTTGAGCCAGACCAGCCAGCGCGAGGGCACGATGAATTCGAGCTCGAGCGCGCTGTCGTCGATGATGTCGATCACCGCCTGGCCGGGCTGCACGAACTGCTGCTCGCGGGCTTTTTGCTCGGCGGCGCGGCCGTCGAACGGCGCGGCGATCGTGCACTTGTCGATCGTGGTCTGCAGGTAGACCACGTCGGCCTGCGCCTTGAGCAGCTCGGCCTCGCTGTTGCGCAGCTCGACCTGGCCGATCGCGTTGAGCTTGGCCATCTGGCGGTTGCCGTCCAGCGTGTTCTGCGCGCCGGCCTGCTGCGCGTTGGCGCGGTCGAGCTGGGCTTTTTGCAGCGCGCAGTCGAACACCACCAGCGGCTGGCCGGCTTTGAAGGGCTCGCCCTCTTTGACCGCGATGCGGCTGATCTTGGCGCCGAGCTCGGCCGACAGCGTGGTGAAGCGCTGCGGGATCAGCTGGGCGCGCAGGTCTTGCCGGTCGACGGCAAACGGCGCGGCTTGGGCGTGGGACTGGCGCGCCGCGATCAGCAGGCCGCCCAGCCCTAGCAGCGCCAGCAGCGCCAGCCTCAGCACGCGCTGGCCGCTCGGGGCGGCCCGCAGCGCGCGCACCCAGCTCGCGCGCACCCGGCTCACCGGGCCGCCGCTGCGACGGCCAAGCCTGGCGCGGCCGCGGCGGCGATGGCGGTGACGTTGGTGACGCCGGCGATCGGCTGCGCCGTCGCTGCGGCTGACCAGCGCTGCAGCGATTCACCGACGCTTTTTTGCAACGTCGGCAGGTCGGTGTCGTCGAGGCTGCCGATCTCGGGCTGAAGGCCGAGCAGCGCCTGCAGCCGGCTGCCGCTCTCGTGCACCTTGGCCATCGCTTGGTAGCGCCGAGTTCGGCTGAGGATCGCGCTGACCTGGGCCGAGATGCGGTCGAGCCGGCTGGCCATCTCGCTTTGCGCCTGGCCTTCGGCGAGGCGGGCGAGCTCGCTGTCGACGCCGCTGATCGCATCGGCGCGCTGGTACTGGCGCAGCGCGTCGTCGTACTGGTGCCAGGCCAGGTGCACCTGCGTGAGCACCGTCATCTGCAGCGCCATGCGGTTGGCCTGCGCGACCTGCGCGCCGAGCTCGGCGGCCTTCATCTGCGACGGGCCGGACAGCAGGTTGAACAGGTTCAGGCTGACGCGAACGCCGGCTTCGTGCCAGCGCTGGTTGACCAGGTATTTGTCGCTGTCGTGCTTGGCCGACACGTCGAAGCTGATGCCCGGCAGCAGCCGCAGCAGCGCTTTGCGGGTGTCGGTGGCGGCGATGCGTGCGTTGTAGCTGGCCTCCTTGAGGTCGGCGTTGCGGGTCAGCGCGGTGGCCTCGAGCTGCTCGATCGGCGTGGCGATCGGCGCCGGCGCCGGGCCGGCGGGCTCGACCAGCGGCAAGCGGGTGGCGGCGGGCTGGCCGATCAGGCCGGCCAGCTCGATGCGGGCGGCGCTGAGCTCGCGCTCCAGCCCTTCCATCACGCGCAGGTTCTCGAGCAGGTTGCGCTGGAATCGCAGCATCTCGCCGGGGCTGCGGACGCGGACCTGGCCCAGTGCTTTGGCGTCGGCCAACGCGCTCTCGGCGTCGGCGATCGCGCTGCGCAGCGGGTCGGCCAGGGTCTGCGCGGCCAGCGCGCGCCAGTAGGCGGTGCGAACGTTCTGGATCAGCGTGTGCATGGCCTTGCGGCGGCGCTCGCCGGCCACCAGCAGGCGGTCGGCGTTTTGCTGCGCGCCGTAGTAGCTGGCGCCGAAGTCCAGCAGGTTCCAGCTCAGGCCGAGGTCGAGGTTGGCGTGGCTGCGCTCGGACGAGACATAAGGCGTGCTGGTGCTGAACTGGCCGGGGTTGAGCGGGTCTTCGGAGCGCCGGGTGGCCTCGTTGTCGCGGTGGCTGTAGCCGGCGTTGGCCAGCAGCTTGGGCAACATGTCGAAGCGGCCTGCGGCCAGCTGGCCCGAGGCCAGCGCCTGTTCGAGCAGGCGGGTGCGGTGGTCGAGGTTGTACTTGAGCGCTCTGGCAATGGCCTCCTCCAGGCTGAGCGCGCCCGACAGCGGGGCCTGGCCCTGGCGCAGGCTGTCGCGGGCCTGCTGGCCCAGCGTGGCCATCTCGGTATCGGCCAGCGGCTGGGGCGTGATGGCGCAGCCGGCCAGCAGCGTCAGCGCTGCAGCAGCGGCGATCAGGCCCGGACGGCGGACGGGATGGGCGCAGGCGGTGGCAGCGGTCATGGTGGGCGCTCGGGGTGAGGAGGTCGAAACAAGGATGGCGGTCAGCGATGGCGGTAGAGGTTACCGACGCCGCGCCATCGCTGGCTCTC
>JBILYN010000051.1:0-18855 GCA_044377715.1 Aquabacterium sp. | reverse complement strand
GGCGCGATGGTGGCGCACTTCGCCCGCTTGCGGGACGGCCTGGGCCAGCATGTAGACATCTCGGTGCAGCAAAGCGCAGCGCAATCGACCCTCGCCAGCATTCTCTCGGCGGCGGTCGGTCATGCAGACTACTCGATTGGTCAGGACGCACGCAACGCCAAAAAGCCGCTGGATCTTAGCGGCAGTGGCGCCCGAACCCGTCGGTCTAAATGGCAGGTGCAGGACGGCCTGGTGGAGATGCATCTGGCCATGGGGCCTGCCTCCGGGCGTTTCACCAACAACCTGTTCGCGTGGCTGAAGGAGGCCGGTGCCTGCTCGGCTGAATTCGCCGAGTGGGACTGGGTGGCCTTGCCGCAGCGCATCGAGTCTGGCGAAATCGACGACAGCCTGTTGGAGACTGCGCGCGAGCAAGTCGCCGCCTTCGTCGCGACGCGAACCAAGCGCGAGTTGATGGACGAAGCGCACCGTCGCAAGATCCTGATGGCGCCGATCATGACGGTGGAAGACATCGCCCACAGCCCGCACCATGCAGCACGAGGGTTCTTCCAGCCTGTCGAGCACGAAGGCCTGCCACTTCAGTTGCCAGGCCCGTTTGCGTTCGCCATGAATCCCGTGCCCGTACAGCCCTTTGTGGCTATTCGTCCGGCGCCCACGGTCGGACAAGACAACATGGCGGTGTATGGAGAACTTTGCGGGCTCTCCAGCAACGAGATCGCCGCATTGGCGGCGAAAGGGGTGATCTGAATGCGAGACGCACCGTTCACCGATCTCAAAGTGCTCGACTTGTCGTGGGTCGTCGCCGGCCCGCTGATCGGACGGGTTCTGGCTGACTATGGCGCCACCGTCATCCGTGTCGAATCCTCCAAGCGTGTCGACACGGCGCGTGTGATGGGCCCTTTTCCGGGCGGCAAGTCCGATGTGCAGCAGTCGGCGCTGTTCGAGAACTGCAACGCTGGAAAATTGGGACTGTCGCTCGACCTCTCCAACGAGCAGGGACGTGCTGTCGTACGCGATCTCGTGCCGTGGGCCGACGTCGTTGTCGAGTCGTTCTCGCCGGGCCACATGAAGCGTTGGGGACTGGGCTACGAAACCCTGCAAGCGATCAAGCCCGACCTGATCATGGTGAGCACTTCGCTGATGGGGCAGACGGGTCCTTATGCATCGTTTGCTGGATTCGGCAACATCGGGGCGGCGCTGGCGGGGTTCCAACTCCTGGCCGGAGAACGCGACGCGATGCCGACAGGTCCGTTCGGCCCCTTCACTGACTTCATCGGACCGCGTTTCGGGCTTTTGGCCTTGCTGGCGGCGCTCGATCAGCGGCGTCGCACAGGGCAAGGCTGCTGGCTCGATGTGTCACAAGCTGAAGCGGGCATGCAGTTGCTGGCGCCCCAGTTGGCTGACTTCTCGGCCAGCGGGACGATCGCGCGACCGGACGGCAACCGCGACCCCCACATGGCGCCGCATGGCGTGTTTGCGTGCCGCGCGACCGCTGGTGTGGCTGCGGAGGATGCCTGGGTTGCGATTGCCGCCCGCAACGACCGCGACTGGCTTGCGCTGGCAAGCGCCATTGCCGGCTCCGAGCTCGCTTCAGACGCTCGCTATGCAACGCTCAGTCTGCGCCAGCAGGCAGAGGACGAGATCGAGAAACTCATTGCCGACTGGACAGCGCAACACAGCCCGCATGAAGTACAGGCGCTGCTGCAAGCGCATGGCGTGCCTGCGCATGTGGCCAGCGCCAGTGCGGACATGGTGAGCGATCCACAACTGATGGTCCGACAGCACTTCGTCAGACTCGAGCATCCGCTGATGGGCACGAGTCCGGTCGAGACTTCACGCTACCGGTTGTCGGACACCCCAGGTGTGCCTGCTCGCGCCGCACCGACCTTCGGCCGCGACAACCTGTACGTCTTGCGCGACATCCTGGGCTACGACGATGCCCGAATCGCCGCGCTCAAAAGCGCAGGCGTGCTTGTTTGAGGGCCAGGCCCGGACTTCGGCATCCAGCAAGCTGATCATCGAAGAGGGCTGGAGAGAAGCCCGGTAGACCGTGGTGACGCTGACGGCCGCGACTGCGGCAGAGTTGCCGAACTTGCAGCCGAGGTGATGGTGCCGTGCTTAACCCGTCAGGCTTGGCCGTGATTGGTTGGGCTGTGCGGTGGTCTAGCCCCTTGCATCGGCCGCATCAAGTGCAGCCTGGATCATGTCGATTCGAGCCTGGACAAAGGGCCGCACTTTGGCATGCGGGACGATGATGAACTTGACCTGCCCTCCCTTGCGTCAGTGAGTACGTCCGCGAATACATCAGTTCCGACGAGCGACGCAAGGCTGAGGAGTTGCTCGAAGCCAAGCTCCTGGAGGGCCTAAGCAGTGCCGAAACTGAGTTGACGGTGGCCGATGGGACCGCCACCCGTCAAGTTGCTTGCCCATATGAAGGCGTGCCAACTCACGCGTATCGAGTCGATCGCGGAAGGCGAGGCCGACTGAACGCAGACGATTCATCAAATAGCCAAGGACGCGCGCGATTTCTTGTCGCAGAGCACCTCTGGCTATTACAGTGGCGAAGGCGATCTGGACAAGGGCTTGCTCGTCGATGGCTACGGCGGCGGGTCGCTGGAGTTCGCGAAGATCATTGCTGAATGGCGCCATGACGGGCAGATGAAAGGCCTCGTCTTGTGATGATCCCGATGGGCGCCGGATTTTCCTAGGGTATTCCCTAATCAACAAGAGATGAGTGGAGAAATCGTCATATGAGTCTGGTAGACAAAGTTGTATTGATCACGGGCGCCGGTCGGCCGAATGGCATTGGCGCTGGCATCGCGCGGTGTTTTGCCAACGAGGGTGCAAAGGTGGTGATCACCGATCTCGACGGTGCACCGCTCGATGCAACGGCGAGGGCGATTTCGGATCGGGTCACAGGCTTGGTCGCCGATGCAGCGGACCAGCATTCGATGGCACGCGCAGCAGAACACGTGCTCTCGCTTCACGGGCGAATCGATGTGTTGGTGAACAATGCAGGCCTCGGAGGACTGGTGCTCGACTTCGAAGAAGCCGGCAAGACCGAATCGGTGCTCGCAATGACCGACGCAGCGTGGGATGCGCATCTGGTGTCGAATCTGCGCACCACGTTTTCGTCTAGCGCGGCGGTGGCGCCTCACATCGCGCAGCACGGCAGTATCGTGAATATTGCGTCGATTGCGGGGCTAGGCCCGACGCCACAGCTGCCTGCGTATGGCGCCGCGAAAGCAGGTGTGATTCATTTCACCCAATCGCTCGCGATAGAACTCGCTCCGCGGCGCATCCGCGTGAACTGCATCTGTCCCGGGCTGCTCTGGACTCGCGCCTGGGAAATGCTGGCCTTACGCATGAAGACGCGGCGCCCGGAGTTCGCCAACATGACTGAGCGGCAGATATTCGAGGCCATTGTTGCTGAGAGGACGCCGCTCGGCGGCGAGCAGACGCCGGAGGACATTGGCCACCTCGCGGTTTTCTACGCGTCGGAGAAGGCGCGGATGATCACGGGCCAGGTGGTTGCTGTCGACGGCGGTAGATCGGTGGCTTGATGCGATGGCTTGATACGCTGGCTGACGGCAGAGGCCGGTGCCTGCGTGCCAGTCGGCGCCCGCAAAGCCGATGAACTGGCCGGCATGCCGGTTCCGTCATCGCCTGTCAATCACGACAACAGCGACTCCCAAACATCAGGTGTGCTTGCGCGCCGTGTGTCTGCTGCTTTCTAGCCTCTGACGGGAGAACGGATCAGGTCACCGGTGCCGGGTTGAAGAGCACCAGCGCGTTGTGCAGCTTCCACTGCTCGGCCCAGGTCTTCTTGCGGCCGCTCGCCACGTCGAGCATCAGCCGGAACAGTTCCCAGCCAACGTCCTCGATGCTTGCCGATCCGTCGGCGATGGTGCCCGCATTCACGTCCATCAGGTCATGCCAGCGTCGCGCCAAGTCGCTGCGCGTGGCCACCTTGATCACCGGCACCGCGGCCAAGCCGTACGGGGTGCCGCGACCGGTCGTGAACACATGCAGGTTCATGCCTGCGGCCAATTGCAGCGTGCCGCAGATGAAATCGCTCGCTGGCGTCGCGACAAAGCACAAGCCTTTGGCCTTGAGTTTTTCTCCGGGTGCGAGCACGCTGGAGATCGGCGCTGAACCCGATTTGACGATCGAGCCCATCGCCTTCTCGACGATGTTCGACAGGCCGCCGCTCTTGTTGCCCGGCGTCGTGTTGGCGCTGCGGTCGGCGCCGCCACGCTGCAGGTACGCGTCGTACCAAGCCATCTCGCGGATCATCGCCTCGGCCACCTCGGGCGTTGTCGCGCGCGAGGTCAGTTGGTCGATGCCGTCGCGCACCTCGGTCACTTCTGAGAACATCACACTGGCACCCGCACGAACCAACAGGTCGGTGCAAAAGCCGACCGCCGGGTTGGCGGTGAAACCCGAAAAGGCATCGCTGCCGCCGCATTGAACGCCCACCACCAGTTCGCTGGCCGGTACGGTCTCGCGTCGGCGCGCATTCAGCCGCTGGAGATGCAACTCGGCCTGCCGCATGATCGAGTCGACCATCGACATGAAGCCGACATGGGCATCATCTTGCAGGCAGACCACATCCAGCGTGGCCTCGGCGCTGGCACTGAGATCAGCCTTGTTGCGCTCGTCGACGATCGCGAAGCTGCCCGGTGGCAGCAGCCGCTCGGGCTGCAATTTCTCGCAGCCCAGGCTCACGACCATCACCTCGCCGCCGAAGTTCGGGTTCAGGCTGATGTTGCGCAGTGTGCGGATCGGAACCGCCGCGTCGGGCACATCGATGGCCACACCGCAGCCGTAAGCATGGTCGAGCGCCACCACATCGTTGACGTTCGGGAAGCGCGGCAACAACTCGGACTTGATTCGCTGCACCGCGAAGTCGGTGACACCTGCCACGCACTGAACCGTCTGCGTGATGGCCAGGATGTTGCGTGTACCGACCGAGCCGTCGGCGTTGCGGTAGCCCTCGAAGCTGTAGCCCTCTAGCCGCGGCAGCGACGCCCGCTTGGCGTTGGCGATCGGCAGGCCCTCGAGCCCGCGCACATCGGGCATCTTGAGCAGCCTCTCATGCACCCAGCTGCCGGCAGCGATGTCCTGGCGCGCATAGCCGATGGGGATGCCATAGCGCAGCACAGCTGCGTCGGCGACGATGTCGACGAGCGCCACCTTGTGGCCCTGCGGCACGCGGTCGCGCAAGACCGGACCGCCTGGCAGCGATGTGCCGGGTGCCAGCCCGCCGTCGTTGGCGACGATCGCGACGTTGTCGCGCTCATGCATCCGGATGGTCAAGGGATTCACGGTTGTTGCGTCAGTGGTGGTCAAGGCGTCGGGCATCCATCAGGTATTGCTGCAGTCGGGTCCTTCGACGGCTCAATCTATCGCCAACACCAACTTGCCAAAGGTCTGGTCGCTGGCGAGCAGTTCGTGGGCGCGGCCTGTCTCAGCGATCGGGAACACCGCCTCGACGATGGGTCGGATCTGGCCCGATTCGATCAGCGGCCAGACCCGATCGTGCAGCGACGACATGATGACGGACTTGGCCGCCACCGATCGAGCCCGCAGCGTCGAGCCGATCACGCGAAGTCGTTTCCTCAGCATCGGGCCCAGCGGGAGTTCCGCGCTGACACCGCCCAGCAGGCCGATCAGCACCAAGCGGCCATCGATGGCCAGGCTGCCGATGTTGTCCTGGAGATAGGCAGCGCCGACCGGATCGAGGATCACGTCGAAGCCATTGCCGGCAGTCCAAGCCGAGACATGGTCGACGAAGCTGCCGTCATGCCGGTTGGCACCACCGGCCGCACCCAGCGACAAGCAGCGCTCGATCTTGTCATCGGACCCGGCGGTGACGAAGACCGGGTTGCCAAAGGCCCGACACAGTTGAATGCCGGCGGTGCCGACCCCGCTGGCGCCGGCGTGCAGCAAGACCCGTTCGCCGGGCTTGAGGGCTGCTTCGGCGTAGAGATTGAGATAAGCGGTGGCGAAGACCTCGGGCAGCGCCGCGGCTTCGATGAACGACAAGCCCTTGGGAATCGGCAGCACCTGGCCGGCCGGGACGACCACCTCTTGGGCATGGCCACCCCCGGCCAGCAGCGCACAAACCGCATCGCCGATCTTGAAACCCGTCACATTGCCGGCGATTTCCTCGACCACCCCCGAGCACTCGAGTCCGAGAATTGGACTCGCACCCGGCGGGGGCGGGTAGCCGCCTTTGCGTTGCGACAGGTCCGCGCGATTCACAGCGCTGGCCTTGACCCGGATACGGATCTCGCCGTCACCCATGGTCGGACTCGGCGCATCGGCCCAAACCAGTCTATCGCCGTCAACTTCAATGGCTTTCATGTCGTCGCTCCTGTATTGGCCATGCTTGGCCATTCGTGATGGGGTCGTGCCAGATCGGCGCTGCCAGCGCGTCGTCGATGTCTCGGCCTGAGGATCATTGTCTGAGTCGGCTGGCAAGGCCGAACATTTGGCAACCAGCGTGTTCAGTCTGAGAGAGGCTATGCGTTTGGTCAGGGCGTGTCACACTTGGAAGCTTCGATCGTGAATATGAATATGGCGATCAAAGAGGCGATTCAATGTGGCGGCGGTGGCAAGGATGGCTCCGGCTGCACAGGTCCTCGCGGAGAGGCCATTGTTCTGATGAAACAAGCCTTGGCCAAGCTGATTGAAGCCAAGAAGGCAGCGCCCTGACTCGACCCGTGACCCGCGACCCGCGACCGTCAGCGCCAGATTTGCGTATCGCCCCTACCTGAAGGCGCGCGCGATACGCTCTTTGAGCATTTCGGTCGAACCATCCGTGAAGGCCGCCGCCTGCACGCTTTCGAGGTGTCGCAGGAAGGGGTAGCGGTCGGCGAAGCCTGCCGCACCCATGCAGTGCAACATCGCACCGACATGCCGATGCGCCATCGTGGTGGCGAAGATCTTGGCCCGTGCGGCCGGGCCCTGCACGTCCTCGCCGGCGTCGAGGCGGTTGGCAGCGTCATAGATCAGCAAGCGTGCTGCTTCGAGATCCACCGACGCGTCGGCCAGTGCGAAGCGCCATGACTGGTGGCCAGCGAGTGGCTCGCCGAAGGTCTTGCGCATGCGCCCGTACTCGGCGGCCACACGTATCGATTCGGCCACCATGCCGCTGCACATCGCGCCGACGTAGATTCGCGCACCGTTGATTGACGTCAGCGCGCGCTTGAAGGCCTGTCCAGGCGGTGCCAGCAACTCGTCATCGCTGGCCAGGTAACCGTCCAGTCGGTATGACCCGGTGCCCAGCGCCGGCAGCGCGCTGGTGATCGGGCCGCCGCGTACAAATCCTGCACGCGAGGCGTCGACGACGAACGAAGCGATGCCGGCCGCGCCGCTGCCTGTTTCGGTCTGCGCGTAGCACACCGCGACGCCGGTGCGGATCGCGTTGATGATCCAGGCTTTCTCGCCATCGAGTCGCCAGCCGCCTTCGACGCGGGTGGCGCGGGTGGTGATCGCGGCGAAGTCCGATCCCGCGCCCGGCTCGGTCAGCGAGGTGCAGCCCGCCATGCGCCCGGCGACGATCTCCGGGACGAAGCGCCGTGCCACTTCCGGGCGGGCATTGCGCGCAATGTTTTCGGCGGTGTTGTGCGAATTGATCAGCGCCATCGACAGCCCGAAATCGGCTTCGGCCAGCGCCTCGACAACCCGGACTTTGCAGCTGAACGAGGCGCCGCTGCCGCCAAATTCGGTCGGCACCGAGACACCCAAGATGCCGGCTGCTGCTGCCGCTTGGCTCAGCGCCGCGTCATACCAGGGCTTTTCGCCAGCCTCCAGCCTGGGCGTCACATGCTCGGCCAGAAAGCGCCGGGCGCGCAGCACGAGTTGGTCTTCCATCTCGTTTGCATGGTTCATGGTTGGCAATCGTGTCACGGTGGGGTCTCTCCTGCGCGGCGTTCAGAGTCGCAGCGGCGGTTCAATGAATGGGGCTGCGCCATGTTCAATCTCATGACCTGCAGCCTATGGGTCGCCAGCATAACTTCTGCACCATCACCGTCGCGCAGTGAGCACGGTCGACGACCAAGGTCAGCGTGGTCCGTGGCAGCCTGAAATCGGTGCTGTTGCGCCGAATCCTTGGGTTGGCCGTCCTGACCTTGTCCTGACCTCGTCTGGGCTGAACATTGGCGCCATTCGAATAGCAAGCGGTTCAGACCTCAATCCGCCAGCAAGTCGGAACCGGTGTTCAAGCTCGGCACCCCATTCGGTACGAACCCGGCGTGCTGGGTTGCGGCTTTTTCACCGCCTTTTGGCCACCATCCCGACCAGCGCAGAAATCCCGCTGTGGCGCGCGCCTTCGCTCAGTTCGGCCTCGTATTCGGTCAGTTCGATGATGTCCAGCGCGGCCAGTTCCGCACGCAGCAACTCGGCCGTGTACAGATGCGACAGCACGCCGGGACCGCCGGTCTTGTAGTCGAGTTGCTTGGGGCCATAGCCTTGCAGCATCAGAATGCCGCCGGGTTTGAGGCTTTGCACGATGTTGGCGAACATGCGCTGGCGCATGGCCGGTTCGGCGAACTGCACGAAGATCGCGACCACGCCGTCATAGGCTGCCGGCTGCCAGTCGCGCGCGTCGCAGTCGCTGACCTCGTAGTTGACGCTCACGCCTTGAGATTCGGCCAGGCGCTGCGCCTTGGCAACGCCGACTTCAGCAAGGTCGAAGGCGTCGACTTGCAGGCCTTGCCGCGCCAGCCAGACGCTGTTGCGGCCTTCGCCGTCGGCCACGCACAGCACGCGACCGCCTGCGCGCAACTGGCCGGCTTTGGCGCGCAGGAACTCGTTCGGCTCACGGCCGAACAGGTATTGCTCACCAGCAAAGCGCTTGTTCCAGATCTCAGCGCCGTCAGCGAATGTGTTGGCTGTCATGTGGCTGCCTGTTGCATGGGGTTGTCTGGAGGATGGGCGAGGCTGATGGGCGGGGCTCGATTTCCGGCCCTGCGCTAATGGCTGTGTTGGCTATTCAAACGTCGGCAGCGCTGGTTTGACGACAGGTTTGCCTGCGGCAATCCAGGCATCCATACCGCCGGCAATCGATTTCACATTCAGATAACCCATGTCGTGCAGCGCGCAGGCCGCCAATGCTGCGCGGCCACTGGTCTTGCAATACAGCACGATCTTGAGCTCGCGCGAGCTCAGTGCCGGGTTGCTGCTGAGCTTGAATTCCAGCATGCCGCGCGAGGCATGGATGGCGCCGAGCAGATGGCCCGCAGCGTATTCGTCCTGCTCGCGAACGTCGATCAAGACATCGGCCTCGAGGACCGCTTGTTCGGCGTCGCTGAGAGCGACTTCTTGAATCCTAGACTTGGCTGCAGCGACCAGGTCGTGGGCTGTTTTCATCGGGTGGTCCTTGACTTTGAGGGCTGAGGCTTGCCGCGCAGCCCTAGCACTGCACGACAGCCAATGTTGGCACGGCCTCGAAGAAACAGGTGTGCGCCGTGCTTGCCGAAGGTCAACAGCGCGGCGCTTCGTTGGGCTCAGACGCCTGCCATGTCGATCGGCTGGTAGTACGGCCGATGGCCTAACGCATCGACGCGAGCCCAGAACGCGGGGCCTGCGGCCAGTCCGCGTGCGTCTTTCTGTGCGGTCTGGCGCCAGACGTTCCAGGAGTCTGGATGCAGTTCGATGGCTTGGGCGAAGCGCTGCGCCGCTTCGTTTTCCTGGCCTTCGCGCAGCAGATGCTGGCCGAGTCGGAACAGCGCATGGGCCCGTCCGATCGCCGGATCAGCGGCCTTCACGCGAGCCTGCGCAGCTTGCGGCGAAAGCACGTGTTTGCTGCTCGCTCCTTGGGCGACCCAGTCGCGCACTGCATCGAGGTACAAGGACTTGATGCGTTCGCGCTCGGCGATGATCGCCTCTGACAGAGTGAAGGTCTTGCGGTCCATGCCACGAAAGCCATCGGTGGAGCCTGCTGTTTCAGGCGGACGCACGATGCGGCCCTGCTCGTCGATCCAGACCGCCTGCGGCACGTTGACCAGGCCATAGAGGTCGGCGACGTGATGGTCGCGGTCGATCAAGCAGGGATAGCTTGGTTTGGCGGCATCGATCCAGGGACGCGCCGGCTCTGCCTGGTCGGTGGCCACCGCCAGGATCACGAAGCCTTGTGACTTGAGTTCGTCGAACAGTACCTGCCACACGGACAGGTCGGCTCTACACCCTCACCAAGAGGCCCAGGTCGCCAGCAAGACCTTTTTGCCGCGGTAGTCTGAGAGTCGGTGTGTTTGACCGGCCAGGTCTGGCAGTTCGAAGTCCGGCGCCTCGAGCGTGGACAGCGCCTGCGCGCGCGCTGCAGCAGCCGTGCCCAGCACCCAGGTCTGGCCCGTCGAATCGTGTTCGACCGGATGGCCCATGTGCTGCCAGAGTGCCGCGATGTCGAGCTGATCGCCGCGCACCATCGGCTTGGTGGTTTGGCGCGGCAAGGGCGTGCAGAGGTCGCCCTGGCACAGGCCTTCGGGCTTCCAACTCCAGCCTGTCGCAGCCTCGATGCCGCTGCGATCCAGCCACAGCGAGTCGCCTTCGGCCAGCGCATGGGCTGGCCGCGTCTCGCGCTGTTCATTGAGGATGGTGATCAATGGAGCTCCGTTGAGTGGTGGCCCGAATCGGGCGTTGAAAGAGGCAAGCCTGCGCGTGCCGATGCCGCCGTGATTGTAGATTTCACTCCGGGCGAATGCCTGCCTGCTTCAGCAGCTTTTGCCAGATCGGTTTCTCAGCCCGGTAGGTTTCGGCAAAAGCCTCGGGTGTGTTGCCGACGAAGTCCATGCCCAAGGCGGCGATGCGCTCGAAGACGTCAGGCTCGCGGGCTGCGGCCACGGTCTCGGACGCCATGCGCCGAACCACGGCGATCGGTGTCTTGGCCGGCGCGCCGATGCCGATCCAGCCCGGATTCATCTTGAAGACATCGGCGTCCAGCCCTTGCTCGGCAAACGTCGGCAGGTTCGGCATCGACGGGTGACGCCTGGTCCCGGTGATGGCCAAGAGCCTGAGCTTGCCGGCCTCGACCTGCGGCTTGGCCGTGGCGATGGTCACGAAGCTCAGCGGCAGTTGGTTGCCCAGCAGGTCTTGCACCATCGGCGCCTCGCCTTTGTAGGGCACATGGACCATGCCGGCGTCGTAGGTGGTGTTGATGTGCTCCGAGGCGACGTGGCCGTAGTGGCCGATGGCCACCGAGCCGTAGGACAGCTTGCCTTTGTTGCGCTTGAGGTGCTGCATCAACTCAGGCGCGGTGTGCACCGGCACGCTGGGATGCACTGCCAGCACCATCGGCACCGTGGCAAGCAAGGTCACGAAGCTGATGTCGCGGTCGGTGTCGTAGGGCACTTTCTCGAACAGGAAGGGCGCTGTGATCATCTGGGTCACCCCGATGATGCCGAAGGTGTGGCCGTCGGGTGCTGACTTGGCCAACGCGCCTATGCCTATCATGCCGCCGGCGCCTGCGCGGTTGTCGATCAGCAGTTGTTGGCCAATGCGCGCCGCGATGCCGCGACCGATCAGCCGGGTCAGGATGTCGGTGGCTCCCCCGACTGGGTAGGGCACGATCATCCTGACCAGCGCCTGCGGCCAATCGGCCTGGCTGCGGGCCTGGCCGCCCAGGCTCATCGCCAGGCCTGCGGCGGTCGCTTGATGGATGAAGCTGCGGCGGTTGTTGGGGTCGGTCATGCGTCGTCCTTCTGGTTCAGTACGGGTTGGCAGCAGCGGGCATCAGGGCCTTAGCGCCCATGGAAGACCGCCGCGCGCTTTTCCAGAAAACTCGCCACGCCTTCGCGATGGTCGTCGGTGTGGGCCAGGCGCCGGATCGTGTCTATCGCCCAACCGCCGATCTCGCGTGGGTCGCCGTAGCTGCTGCGCTGTAGCCCCGCCTTGAGCGCGCGCACCGCCAGCGGCGGGTTGGCGGCGATGCGCTCGGCCAGCGCTCGCGCGTCTCGCATCAGGTCGGCATGCGCTGCCACCCGTCCGACCAGGCCGATGCGCAAGGCTTCCGTCGCGTCGATGACATCGCCGGTGAACAGCAGCTCAGCGGCTTTTTCGGGGCCAACCAGTGCGGGCAGTCGGTAGAAGCCGCCTACATCACAAGTTAGACCTCTTTTGACGAACATCTCCGAGAACTTGGCGCGGTCGGAGGCGATTCGCAGATCGGCAAACAGCGCGAGTTCGAAGCCCCAGCCTATGGCCGCGCCATTGACCGCCGCGATCACCGGCTTGGCGCACTCCAGCGCGGCGATGGCAGCCGGCGTCGGCGGGTTGTGCACGATGTCCGCGCCGCGCTTGGCGATGCCGCCACCGGGTGCGGCCATGATCTCGCTGACATCGTCGCCCGAGCAAAAAGCCGGGTCGGCGCCGGTGACGATCACGCAGCGCACCTGCGGGTCATCGTGTGCGGCCAGAAAGGCCGATTCAAGCTCGGCATAGGCGCGCCAGTTCAGCGCGTTGCGACGTTCTGGCCGGTTCAGCGTGATGGTCAGTACATGGCCGGTCAGCTCATAACCGGTGTGTACAAAGTCGTCTGGCGCAATAGCTTGTCGGGTGGTCATGGCTCAAGTCCTTTGGTGGCTGGTTTGGCGCGGTTGTTTGCGGTGGCGGCCGGCAGCGGCGCATCGGTCGCTGCGGGGCTGCTCATTGCGGCTTGATCCCGGCGGCTTTGACGATGGGCGTCCAGCGCTCGATCTCGCGGCGGATGTAGGCGGCGTACTCGGCCGGCGTCGAGGCGTGCACCTCGTAGCCTTGCGAGATCAGCTTCTCACGCAGCTCCGTGCCGTTGACCGCGGCCACCACGGTGGCGTGCAGCTTGTCGATGATGGCCTGCGGTGTGCGGGCTGGCGCCAGCAGGCCGTAGTAGCCCGAGGCCACCAGTTCGGGTCGGCCTTGCTCTGCGGTGGTGGGCAGGTCGGGCAGCACCGGCGAGCGCCGCTCGGCGGCGATTGCCAGCCCACGCAGCTTGCCTGCGGCCACCTGCGCGCCAGTGGGGATGTAAGCGTCGATCATCACCGGTACGGTGCCGCCGATGGTGTCTTGCAGCGCTGGCGCTGCACCCTTGTAGCCTATGTGGACCAGCGGCGCAGCGCTGCGCGCGCGCCACAGTTCGCCGATCAGGTGCGGCGAGCTGCCGACCCCGGCCGTGGCGTAGCTCAGTCCGCCGGCGGTGCTGCGAGCGGCGGCCTCGACGTCCTGCAGCGTTCGGTAGGGCGTGGCCGGGTTGACGACCAACATCACCGGGATCGATGCCACCAGCGAGATCGGCGCGAAGTCGCTGAGCACGTCGTAAGGCAGCTTCATGCCAAGCGCCGTGTTCAGCGCCAGCGGTGCGGCCCCGAACAGCAGTGTGTAGCCGTCGGGCGAGGCCTTGGCCACCAGGTCGTTGGCGATCACGGTGGCGGCGCCCGGCTTGTTCTCGACCAGCACCGGCTGGCCCAGTCGCTCACTCATCTTCTGAGCCACCTGCCGGGCGGCGACGTCGGTGGCACCGCCCGGCGCGAACGGCACGATGATCCGGATCGCATGGCTGGGGTAGGGCGTTTGTGCCTGCGCAGTTTGTGCCTGCACTGTCGGCGCAGCCAGCAGCGCGGCGGCCGCCAGTGCGCCCAGCTTCAGACCCATTGAGCGCCCCAAGGCCGGCCGAAGCCGGCCGCCCCCCGTGGGGATCAAGCAAAGTGGCAAAGCCACATTTGCTTGTGAGCGTCTATGCATGATGAGGTCCATGGTGGGAGGGTGTCGGCGCCAGGGTTCGCAGCAGACGCCGCCGCAGTTGGGCGACCGCGAAACAAAGCAGCCGCAGTTGGATAAATCCAAGCCATCATGCCAAGCTATCGCCGCCTGCAAGCCGGTGAAAACCCGATCTGCGCAAGGTGTTGACGTCGAGCAGAGGGGGCGTCCCGGCATTGCTTGACGCTTGCCGACATCTGGGCAATGATTGAACCAAACTCTGAAAACTGTCCAGCGTCATTCTGACCTTGGCATTTGAGAGATTCGATTCAGGAAGATCGCTTTGTCCACTATCCGCGATATCCGCTTTATCGAGCTGTCGGCGCCGCTGGCCGAAGGCCGGGCTTACGGCATGGCCAAGTCGCTGTCGACGGCGCGGCAGACCACGCTGGTCGTGATCGACACCCAGGACGGGGCCGTCGGTGTCGGCGAAGCCTGGGGCATGCCGGCCGTCAACCAGGCTTACCTGCCCTTGCTCAAAGGCTATTTGCTGGGTGTGGATGTGGCGGATGTCGAGCTTGTCTTTGCCCGTATCCTGGCTCGGCACTACCACTTCGGCCTGCAGAACTCGATGATGGGCTGCATCAGTGGTATCGACATCGCTGCCAAGGACGCACTGGGCAAGGAACTCGGTGTGCCGCTGTGCCGGCTGATCGGCGGACGCGGGGCGTCGTCGGTGCCGGTCTATGCATCCGGCGGCTACCTCACCGAGCACCCGGAACGCGACTTCGCGCCGCAGATCGAGGCCATCGCCGCCAGCGGCCACCCGTCGGTGAAGATCAAGATTGGCCTGGGCCCTGCGTCCGACCTGGCGCGTGTCGAGCAGGCGCGCCGTATCCTGGGGCCGGATGTCGACCTGATGGTCGACATCAACACCAATTACACGCTGGATCTGGCCAAGGCTTCGCTTGCGGCCTTGGCGCCGCACCGCATCTCCTGGGTCGAGGAGCCGCTGTCACCGCAGGACATTACGGGCTACGAGTTGCTGCAGCGCTGCAGCCCGGTGCCTGTGGCCACCGGCGAGGCGCTGTACACGGTGTTCGATTTTCAGCGCTTATTCGAGCGCCGCGCGGTCGATGTGGTGCAGCCTGATCTCACCTTGTGCGGTGGTTTTTGGCAGGCCCGGCGCATCGCCGACATGGCTGAACTGCACCATGTCCGGTTGTCGCCCCATGTCTGGGGTTCGGGCATCGGGCTTGCCGCGGCGGTGCACTTCGTTGCATCCCGCCCACCGTCTCCGCAGGCGCAGAACCCCCCATGGCCGACGCTGGTGGAATACGACGTCGGCGAGAACCCGCTGCGCGAGGGCCTGCTGAAGAACCCGCTGCTGGCCCGCAACGGTCTGGTCGAGGTGCCGAGCGGTCCGGGCCTCGGCATCGAGATCGATTGGGACGTCGTGGCACGGTATGCCGCCAAGTGATGCACCAGCACGGCAATCTGCAGTACTGGATGTCAAGGACCTGAAGGTCTTCTTCCCGACCGACGAAGGGCTTGTCAGGGCAGTCGATGGTGTGACATTTTCGGTCAACGCGGGTCAGACGCTGGCCATCGTCGGTGAATCCGGTTCCGGCAAATCGGTCACCGCGTTGAGCGTGATGCGCTTGGTCGAACGCGCCGGGGCACGCATCGCCGGCGGCAGCGTCTTGTTGACCCGACCCGATGGCTCATCGAGTGAGCTGACGAGCTTGAGCGAGCCGGAGATGGCCAAGCTGCGCGGCCGCGAGATCGCGATGGTGTTCCAGGACCCCATGTCCAGCCTCAACCCGGTGTTCCCGGTCGGCGACCAGATCGGCGAGCCGCTGCGCATCCACCGGGGCCACTCGCGCCGAGAGGCCAGGCTCGCAGCCGTCGAACTGCTGGCGCTGGTCGGCATGTCTGACCCGCTTCGCCAGGTCGATGCTTTTGCCCATCAATTGTCGGGTGGCATGCGCCAGCGGGTGATGCTGGCAGCGGCACTGGCTTGCGATCCGATGTTGTTGATCGCCGACGAACCGACCACTGCGCTGGACGTGACGGTGCAGGCCCAGATCATCGACTTGCTGCGTGAACTGCAGCAGGCCCGGCACATGGCGATGATCTTCATCAGCCACGACCTGCATCTGGTGCGTGACGTGGCCGACCGGGTGGCGGTGATGTACGCCAGCCAGGTGGTCGAAGAAGGGCCGGTTGACGCGGTGCTGGGACGTCCGGCTCATCCCTACACCCAGGCTTTGTTGTCCTGCATTCCCCGGCGCGGTGAACTGCGAGGCCGTGCGCAGCGCATGCAGCCCATACCGGGCAGCATGCCAAGCGCGATCTCCGCGCCGGTGGGATGCCGGTTCCACCCGCGCTGCGCCCATGCCCGGCCGGTCTGTCTGGTTGCGATGCCGGCGTTGCAGACGGTGGCGCCGGCTTGGTCGACACGCTGTGTCCGCTGGCAGGAGTTGACGCAGTGAACGCAATGCCCGGCCCAGCGGGCGAAGCGGGCGAAGGGGCTGCCGTGCCCTTGCTGCGCGCGCATCACCTGTCCAAGCATTTCTCAGGTTCAGGGGCCGTGGTGAGAGCGGTCGAGGACTTGTCGTTCGAGCTCGCAAAGGGCGAGGTGCTGGGTCTGGTCGGCGAGTCAGGGTCGGGCAAGTCGACCTTGGGCCGCTTGCTGCTGCGACTGATCGAGCCCACCCAGGGCAGTGTCGAGATCGACGGCGTCGACATCAGCGCGCTCAAACCAACCCCGCTGCGCCAGTTTCGGCGCCACATGCAGATGGTCTTTCAAGACCCCTACGGCAGCCTGAATCCGCGCATGAAGGTCGGCGATGCCTTGACCGAGGTCCTGCTCTTGCACGGTATGAGTTCGCGCTCGACGGCTCGCGACGATGCTGTTCGGCTGTTGAGCCAGGTCGGGCTGAGCGCCGATTTCCTGGACCGGTATCCGAGGGCTTTCTCCGGCGGCCAGCGCCAGCGCATTGCCATCGCGCGGGCGCTGGCGCCGCAGCCTCGTTTGCTCATCGCCGATGAACCGGTGTCGGCATTGGATGTGTCGGTGCAGGCCGAAGTCGTCAACCTGCTCAAGGATCTGCAGCAATCGCTGGGGCTGTCGATGGTCTTCATCAGCCACGACCTGTCGGTGGTCGAGACGATTGCGGACCGGGTCATGGTGCTGTATCTCGGGCGGCCGATGGAGCTGGCGTCGACGGCGTCGCTCTACGACCGCCCCGTGCACCCTTACACCGCTGCGCTGCTCGCGGCTGTGCCTGGCGCTGGCCGCGACAAGCGGCGAATCATGCTCAAAGGTGAGGTGCCTAGCGCAGCGGCGCCGCCGTCGGGCTGTGTCTTGCGCACCCGCTGCCCGTTCGCGATCGATCGCTGTGCCCGCGAGCTGCCTGCCTTGCGCCAGGTCGGGCCTGGCCACTACAAAGCCTGTTTGCGCGATGACCTCGAACTCTGACCGCTTTGTCGCCAAGCCTGCGCTGCGCGCCGGCCAGGGCGTGATCGTCGCAGGCGGGCGCGGCTTCGTCGGCTCGCAACTCGTTCGGGCGCTGCTGGCCTCAGGATACCGGGTGCATGTGCTCGGACCCGTGATGGACTGTGATCTGCTGGCCGATGTGGGCGGGCAGTTCGGCAGCATCGATTGCCGCATCGAAGACGAAGCCGCCGTGCGCAAGGCCTTGGTCGCGGTCGCACCTGCCGCAGTCGTCGTCTGCTCGGCATTTGGCGCTGGCGGCGAAGGATTGATGCGCGCCAGCGAGGGCGACCCCGACCAGGCTTTCTCGACCAACGTCGATGGACTGCGCCGCATGCTCAGCGCCGCGCGCGAGTCCGGCGTAGCACAGTTGTTGTGGACCAGTTCAACGACGGTGTATGGCGACGCCAGCGGCTATGGCCCCGACCGGGTCGACGAATCCGCACCCAGGCGGCCCGCGACGCTGTACGGACTGACCAAGCAACTGGCCGAGGCGGTGAGTGAATTCGCGATGTTGCGCGACGGTTTCCCTGCGATCGGTCTGCGGCTGCCGCTGGTGCTCGGGCCAGGGCTGTGGTACCGCGGCGCGGCCGCATCGCTGGTGGCGATGATCCGCGCTGCACGCCCCGGCGCACGCCACCAGATCGACTTTCATGACCAGGCTTTCGACCTGATGCATGTCCGGGACGCGGTCGCGGCCATGCTGCGGGTGCTCAGGCACGACGGCGCGCTGGCCCCGGTCTACAACGTCAACGGCTTCACGACCCGGGTCAGCGACATGGTCAAGGCTTTGACCGAGCTCGTGCCTGGCTTCAGCGTTGATTTTCGCCAGCAGCGGCCTGAGCGCTTGTTCCCGCTGATCGACGACCAGCGTTTTCGGCGTGACACAGGTTTTACCCCCGAAGCCGACCTGCGGCGACTCCTGCTCGACACCATCGTTCCCGAATGAGGCGATTTCCATCATGATTGAACAACGATTGAAGCAACTGGGCCTGGAACTGCCTGAAGCGGCCAAGCCCTCTTTCAACTATGTGCCCGTCACCTTGCATGCCGGCGTGGCCTATGTCAGCGGTCAGTTGCCCAAGGTTGACGGCGAGGTCCGACTCTCCGGCAAGGTCGGCGCTGAGGTCACGCTGGCGCAAGCCCGCGAGCAGGCGCGCATCTGCGTGCTGCAGGCGCTGGCCTGCTTGTCTGCCGAATTGGGTGATCTTGCGCGCGTGACGCGTGTGCTCAAGGTCACTGGATTCGTCGCGTCGGCGGCCGGTTTCAACGACCAGCCCAAGGTGATAGACGCCGCGTCGGACCTGCTGGTTGAAGTGTTCGGGCCGCTGGCCCGCCACGCCCGCTCGGCCGTGGGCGTGGCGGAGTTGCCGCGCAATGCGGCGGTTGAAATCGAGTTCGTGTTGGCGTATGACGCCTGAAGCCTTGGCGGTCACGACAGACCGTCACCACCCACTACTGCAACAGGAGACCCCCATGATCAGGACAACTCAAACCCAACGTCTGAGGCGCGCGGCTGCCGGAATCATCTTGACCGGTGCCGCACTGCTCGCGACGCCAAGCCAGGCGGCTGACACCGATCTGTATGGTCCGGTTGCCGCCAACGCGGTGCAGGGCGGCACGCTCAATTTCGGCTCGCTGGTCGAGCCGCCGGGTCTCGACCCTTACCACCAGGGGTCTGATGC
>JBILYN010000263.1:0-6278 GCA_044377715.1 Aquabacterium sp. | reverse complement strand
TCTCGGCGGTGGCCTGGGCGTGGGCTGCGCGGGTGGCGGCCAGTTCGCTGACCTTGGCCACCAGCGCGTCAAGCTCGCTCAATCGGGCGATCGCGGCCTCGAGTTCGGGCGCGCGGGCCTTCTCGGTGGCCAGCGCGGCGTCGGCGCTTTTGCTGGCGCTTGCGGCCAGCGCAGCTTGCGCCACCAAGAGCTTGGCGCGCGCCAGTTCATCAGCGAGTTGCTGCCCCAGGCCCACCAACTGGTCGTCGTAAGGTCTGACCGATGACGCACGCTGCGCAGCGCCGTGTTGGCTGCGCTTGCCCTGCCAGGCCGGCTGCTGGGCTTGCAGGCCTTGCAGCGCCGTCACGGCCTGGTCGTGTTCATCGAACAAGCCCGCCACCTGGCGCGCGTCGACCAGCGACTTGTCGGCCTGCTGCGCAGCCGTCATGCAAGCCAGGTCGGTGCGCTGGCGCGATTCAATCTCCTCGATCTGCTGCTGCAGGCGCAGCGCCAGCGCCGCCTCGTCTTCGGCCTTGGCCTGGTCGAGCAAGGCCCGGCGCTGGGTGCTGACTTTTTCCGCGTCCACCTTGACCCGGTGGGCCGACTCCTTCAAGGACTCCTCGATGCGCTTGTACAGCGCGGTGCCGAACAGGGCTTGCAGGATCTCCTCGCGCTTTTGCGAGTTGGCCTTGAGGAACTCGAAGAACTTGCCCTGCGGCAGCATGATCACCTGGCGGAACTGCTCGCTCTTGAAACCCAGCAAGGTCTCGACTCTCTCGCCAACCTTCTTCCAGCCCGACTCGACCGGCACTTCGACCTCGCGGCCACCCTCGGTGGTCAGGCGCGACAGCTCAGCGATTTGCGCTTGGGTGGTCTCGCGCCCGCCGCGTTTGGCCGGGCGATCTTGCTCGGGCACGCGCTTGACGCGGTAGCGCTCCTGGCCCAGCGCGAAGTCGAAGCTCACCTCGGTCAACAGCTTGGCGTCGGCGTGGTGACTGCGCATCTGCTTGCCTTCGCGCTCGCCGCCTGAGCTGTCGCCGAACAGCGCAAAACAGATGCCGTCGAGGATGGTCGTCTTGCCCGACCCGGTGGGCCCGTGGATCAAGAAGAAGGTCTTGCTGCCGAGCTCCCGGAAGTCGATCACCTGCCGGTGCGCGAAAGGCCCGAAGGCTTGCATCGCTATGACGATGGGTTTCATGACGGGTGGCCTTGCGATTCACCGGCCAGCGACTGCACGGATTGGTTGAACACGTCCAGCGCTTGCGGGCTGATCTCCTCACCCAGCATGTCGAGGTGGAAGGCGCGAAACAAGTCCTCGGGCTTGCGTTGTCGATGGTCGCCGCCCGAGAGGGCGCCGACCTGGCCTTCGGCCTGGCGGGCCAGTTGCATGTCCAGGATGTTGGGGTAGACCTCGCGCAAGCGCAGCATCGGCTCGAGCACCGGGCTGGTGTCGGTGAGCTGAGCGCTGAGGTAGTCGTCGCGGCTCAGGAAGGCGTCGGGCCGGCCGAGCAACTCGTCCAGCGTGCCGGTGATGATGCGCAGGTCTCGCCTGGGCTTGAGGGCCACACGTCTGGTCACCGGCACACCGTCGGCGCCGAGTTCGACCAGCGACACGCTCTTGGCCTGGTCGACCTCGTTGAACGAGTACTTCAGCAGCGAGCCCGAGTACTGGATCCGGTCGCTGCCTATTGACTGCGGCCGGTGTAGATGGCCCAGCGCGACGAAATCAAATCCGTCGAAGCTGTCGGCGCCAACCCGGCCCGAACCACCGACCGACAAGGGCCGCTCCGAGTCGGATTCGCTGCCGCCGGTGACGAACGCATGGCCGACCAGCACATTGCGCTGGCCAGGCACCCGCTGCGCCTTGAGCAGCGACATCAGGTGTGTCATCGCCGACTGGTGGTCGGTGACATCCTCACCGCCAGGCAAGTGGCGCGCGAACAGCGGCTCGACATAGGGCAGCGGGTGGAAAGCCACCTCGCCATGGGCGTCGGACAGCACCACCGGTGAGAGATTGTTCAGCGTGCCGCGCAGCGTCAGCCCGCGCTGCGCAAAGATGCGCCCACCAAAGCCGATGCGCTCGGCGCTGTCGTGGTTGCCAGCGATCACGATGGTCGGGATGCCAGCGTCCACCACCAAACGGGTCAGCACGCTGTCGAGC
This sequence comes from Aquabacterium sp., assembly GCA_044377715.1. Classification (GTDB taxonomy): domain Bacteria; phylum Pseudomonadota; class Gammaproteobacteria; order Burkholderiales; family Burkholderiaceae_C; genus Pseudaquabacterium. The sequence goes on along the minus strand of JBILYN010000263.1, from coordinate 4,138 downwards.
AAGGCCACCGCCTCGGACGGCGGGATCGCGCGGTCGTAGATATCACCGGCAATCACGACAACGTCGACCTGCTCGCTGCGCGCCAGGTCGACAAACTGCTCGAGGATCAGGCGCTGGTCCTCGAGCAAGGAGGCGCCGTGCAGGTAGCGGCCCAGGTGCCAGTCGGCGGAATGGAGGACTTTCATGAGGTCTGTGGCCTTGAAATGCGGTGGTGGCGCTGGCGGACGGAGCGACGCATCACGCGCTGATCGGCGCTACGGCAACGGGGTCTGATGCTATCTGCCGAACCAGGCGTCCCGGGCCGATAACGGCACCCTGAGACGACAGTGCCAGCGAAACGCCCATCCACAAAGCCTCCCTCACTTGGGAACAGGTGCTCACCGCACGAGCGGGCTAGTCCGGGATCGGCCAGTCCATCGCCGCGCCATCCCGGTCAGCCCCGAGCACCTCCCAACAAATCCCCCAAGCCAGGCTCATCGCGACGGATCGTCTGCGATGTGGGCCCAGTGGTCTTCCGGCAAGGCCGCGCTGGCGCCGACCTTGTCCCAGGCTGATTGCGCGGTTTGCGGGTTGCCCAGGGCAGCCAGTTTCTGGAAGAAGTCCGCGGTCTCCATGGCACTGATTTTTTCCGCGATAGCCACCACGAAGAACTGGTTCATGGTGGTGTCATCGGCAGCGGCAATCCGCTTGGCCGCCTTCTTGAGAGATTCGGGCAGGCGCAGGGAGTAACTGCTCATGGTTGGAAGCTCCTTTGAAGGACTAGATTCGGTTGCCTGAAAACCTGCGGCGGCATCACCCAGGGCCATGGGTTGCACCATTAGCGCCATCGTCGTCGATGCCTCCATCGGCGCCGTCATCCGTGCCCGCACTATCACCGGTCGGTGCGCTGAGTCGGCGCAGGGTCAGCGCACAGCGCTGGTCGATCAACGTGACGATCCGCCCGAGGATGGGGTGGCCCTGGCCTTGCGCATCAAACGCGGCCGCGGTCTGGCGGGCCAGGTCGGGCAAGCGGCTCGCGATGGTCATCACCCGCTTCCTGGCCTGGGCGGGTGACAGGCCGGCATCGAGGGCGAACTGAGCCCAGTGCCTGCTCATCAAGGCGCTGAAACGGTATTGGCCGCCCAGCATCATCGCCATCTTGTCGGTCAGGCGCGGGTAGACCGCCGTGCACAGCAGGTCGTAAAGCGGTGCCAGCGTGACGTCGGTCGGGGAACCGTGACCGATGAGGCCAGCCGACACCGCAGCGCCGTACAGCAGCGAGAAATTCTTGCCATGCGCGTCGTGGTTGCCGATCAAGGCGTTGAACACCACCGCGTCCAGCAGCGCCAGCACGGGCGGAGCACTTGGCCGGGTGGCGCGGCGCAGCAGGGCAAAGCACTGCGCCAGGTCAGGGCCGCCCTCGTTCTGGTACTTGTGCTCGGGCGGCACGCCCAAGGCCTGGCAGAAGTCTTCCTGGTGCAGGCGTGTTGGCGTGGGTCGTGCGGCGGTGGGGCGTGCGGCGGTGGGGCGTGCGGCGGTGGGCCCTGCAGCGGCCACGCGATCAAAGCGCTGCACCATCAGCACGGCGCTCTGGGCAACTTGGCGGATCTGCACCGGGGCCACGTCTAGTTTCAAGGCGGCGGCCAGGCGCATGCAGAAAGCCTCGTTGAACACCGTACCGTCCAGGCCTGCGATGGCCGGCTTGAGGATGTGGGTGCTGGGCGCGCCGTCAAGTGGCAAGCCGATGCGGCCGTCATCGGCAACAGCCACCGGCAACTTGTCTTGTGCACCGGCCAGCGACAGGCGCAAACCTTGCTGTCCGGCCAGCATAGGCCGCTGCGGCATGTCGTCGAGCAGGTGTTGCAGCTCATCAGCAGCCAGCCAGCGCACAGCCTCGGCTGGCAGCGCGGGCGTTTGGCCAAGTTCCAGCAAGGTGACAGCGCCGGCGCATTCGCCGCCGATGCCAGCCAGTAGCGCAAAGTCGTTTTGCCACGAGGCCTGCAGCGCCTGAGCCACCAGGCGGCGCTGCTCACCCTCAGGCAGCAGGCCAGAAAAGAAGGGCCGCGCGGCCCGGTCGTCAAAGGCCTCGGCACGCAGCGGCAGCGATTGGGACAGGGCGCAAGCCGTGGCCTGCGCCAGCCAGCCTGGCGAGTATTCGAAGCGCAGTCGGCCGGCCACTTGGCTCAGGGTGCCGACCCTGGCGCTGGCCAGGCCGGCGCTGAACCAGACTTCGAGCGTGCGGGCCATGTCAATCCGGCCGGAGCGACGGCAAGCCGTGCACGGCCAACGAGCCGCCCAGCGCGTGCATCACGCGCAGGATGTTCTCCAACCTCAGCGTGGGTTTGCCAGACTCCAAGTCGACGATGAAGCGCACGCCCACCCCAGCCGCCAGAGCCAGCTGGGGCTGGGTCAAGCCCAGCCGCTTGCGGGCGCTGCGGGCGGCCAGGCCCAGCGCGGCAGGGGTGTCTACGACAGAGGGCTCAGCCATGCTTATTTCCTGTTCGGGAAATTATCACATCAACTCACCCGAAATGGAAAATTGATTACCGATCGGGTAATTTTCGTCAATAGAGGTCTGTGACCGTCAATTTTTTCCCGATCGGGGCTTTTCTCGGTACGCATCGCCGATCCGCACGCCCGGGCGTTTGTCAGATCACAGCCGGCTTGACGGGGGCCGATCGCTGGATGCGCAGCAAGCAAGCTCAGCGAGAACGGACACCGCTGAATGCCGCTACCGTTGCGTGCTGGCGCCGACCCTTGGGCACGGCCTTTACCTACAGGCCGCTGTCACGCTTGCTTGAACCACCACATGCCGCCGCGCGATCTCCGCATGAAAGCTTACCGGCAGCCTAGCCCAGTCATGCACTTCCACAATCATCGGCAGCGCGCTGTCCTGCAACGCCTCGACCAGTGCCAACCATCCGGTCACTGGCCGCACCAAATCTGGCACGTTGCGCAGCACCAGGTCCAGGTCGCTGCCTTCGTGGGCACCGCCGTTGACGCGGCTGCCATAGGCCCAGACCTCGGCTTCGGGCACATGGCGGACCAGCAATTGCCGCAATTCGACCCACTGGCCGGGCGACAGGTCCAACTGCGGTGCGTTGCCAACCGCTGTGGTGTCAAGCCGCGGCATCGAAGGCGCTTTGCAATGGAACGGCCAACACGCGCACATCGGTCAGGTAATCGGGCAGCAGCTTGAGGGTGTCGTTGGCAAAACCCTCGCCGTAGTCATGCGCCGTGCTGTTGCGGTTGGCACGGTAAGCAAGCCAGCGAGTGACCGAAGCCTGATCCAGCAAGCCATGTTTGCCGGCGTGTCGCAGCACGTCGTTGAAAACCAGCGCGTCCACGCTGCGTGGACTGCCGCCAAAGGCTTTGAGCGCCTTGCGCAAGAGCTTGCCGGCCGTCTCAAGCGACAACTCAAAACTCTTGATGGCGGCGTTGCGGTAGACGTCGAACATCACGGGCTCGGTGGCGGGCGTCCGGTCTATCGCCAGCAGGGCCTGCTCCAGCGTAGTCGCGGTTCGCAACAGGTGTTCAACAGTCAAAGCCATCGGTTCGTCCTCGGTCCGGGTTCGCAAATCCTAGCCCATTGCGTCTCGCCAACGGTGGCCTCAACACATGCGAACTCAGTCTGGACGACAACGCGATCCCGGGTCCGGCCAGGTCGCGGCGATCGTGACACGTTCAGTTCACGCATTCCAGCGCTTTGCCGATTCTGCGCATCAATCCGATGGCTAGACAGCATCGATGTGGTGAAGCCAAGCCACCGGCCGCGACGCAAGGACTGCCGGTTGTTCACGGACTATACTGGATGAATGCACAGCTTCGACGCACTGACCAACGGTGCTGCGGTCGGCGCCGACGCGACGGCCGGCGCTCCAGCGCGGACTGGCGCGTCGGCCGGCTTCGGTTCGCCTGGGAGCGATGCCACCGCTAGGCGGATCGACCTCAACGATGCGCTGATCCGCCACCCCCAGGCCACCTTCGTGATGCGCGCCGTTGGCAGCGCGATGCAAGGTGCCGGCATCGACGATGGCGACGTGCTGCTGGTCGACAGGGTTTTGCAGCCATCGCATGGCAACGTGGTGGTGGCGGTCGTCGAGGGAGAACTCACCTGCAGGCGCCTCTGGCAGCAGGCAGGCCAAAGCAAGCTGCAGGC
>JBILYN010000262.1:0-6286 GCA_044377715.1 Aquabacterium sp. | reverse complement strand
ACTCGACGCCGCGGCCCGCAGTGGCGATGATGGCGCCCTCTGCGACCTTGAAGAACTCCGATGAACCAAGCCTCCAACAAGCCCCGACTGTTCGGCGACCATTTTCTGCGCTCACTGGCCGACGATGAGCAGCAATTGATCGAACACCTGCGTAGCCTGTGCCGCAGCCACTTCGGGCCGCAGGCCGCCGAGGTCGCCCGCCAGGACGTCTTCGCCTGGGACACCTTCAGGCTGCTGGCGCGCGAGGGCATCGTCGCCACCGCTTTCCCCAAGGCCTACGGCGGCAGTGACGCCCGTCAGGTGCTGCGCATCCGCATCATCGAAGAGCTCGCGCGGGTCTGCAGCACGGCGGCATCCATCGTCACCGGCACCGATCTGTCGAGCCGGGCGATCGTCGCGGGTGCATCCGACGCGATCAAGCAGCAGCTCGTCCCCAAGCTGTGCAGCGGCGAGCTGCAGTCGGCTTTCGCGCTGACCGAGCCCGGCGCGGGCTCGGACGTTCGTGGTTTGCAGACCACAGTGCGGCGCTCGGGTGACGGTTATGTCGTCAACGGCGCGAAGAAGTTCATCACCCGCGCCAGCACCGCGGACTGGTTCGTCGTCGTCGGCCGGGCCGAGGAAGACGCGACCAGCTTCATCGCGGTGTTGATGCCTCGGGGCGCCGCCGGGTTCGACGTCGGCCCCGAGGTCGGCAAGCTCGGCTGGTACGGCGTGCCGATTTCGTCGCTGCGTTTCGACGGCGTGCAAGTGCCTGCCAGCCATCGATTGGGCGCAGAGGGCGAGGGTTTCAGCCTAGCGCAAGACGCCTTGCTGCGCGCGCGCATCGGCCACGCCGCGATGGCACTGGGCCGAGCGATCGGCGCGGTCGAGATCGCCGCGGCTTACGCCACCGACCGCAACACCTTTGGCAAGCCCTTGGGCGGGCACCAGGGCGTGCAGTGGATGCTCGCCGACATGCTGACCCAGGTCGAATCGTCGCGCGCACTGCTCACGCTGACCGCCGAAAAATACGACCGCGGCGACGCCGATGTCGCGATCTTCGCGTCGATGGCCAAGATGCAGGCCACCGACCTGTGCATGAAGGTCGTGACCGATGCGCTGCAGTTGACCGGTGGTCGTGGCTACCTGCAGGACTTTCCGCTCGAGCGCTTCTTCCGCGATGCCAAGCTCAACCAGATCGGCGAAGGCGCGAGCGAGGTCCACAAGACCGTGATCGGCCGCGACCTGGTGCGACGTGCGCGCAGCGCCGAGCGCAATCCCTGTTTGCGCGACGGCTCGCTGGTCGACTATTGAGCGCCCCGAGACCGGCCGAAGCCGGCCGCCCCCCGTGGGGATCAAGCAAAGTGGCAAAGCCACATTTGCTTGAGAGCCAATGCGAGCACGGCCGGGCCGCGCTGCAGCGAGGTCAAAGCCAGGTTCGACGGCCTGGGCATGGAGACCGCGGCGCAGACGCCGGCGCCATTCGACGCCTTCATCGCGCAGGAATTCGCGAAGTGGCGCAAGCTGATCAAGCAGGCCGGCATCGAGGCACAGTGACCGACCCGGCCCTTGCCCTCGTGCACCTTGCACCGAAGCGCTGGACCCCGGCGCAGGTGTGAGTTCAACCAAAGCCAATGTCCAACTTCTTGTGTTCGACGGCCTTTAGCGTGCTGCTTGCTCCAGCGTGGCGGCCAAGGCTTGAGCGCCCGGACTTGGTTGGACATGGGAACCTTTGTAAACCATAATGGTTCCAATTTGGATGGATCTGGAAATGCCCACGACCTTGACGCTGAAGAACATTCCGGACGACGTGTACGCGCGACTGAAGGCCTCTGCGCAAGAGCACCGCAGGAGCATGAACGGCGAGGCGATTGTGTGTCTTGAGGCCATGCTGCTGCCGGCGAAGGTGACGCCTACAGAGCGACTGGCACGTGCACGCGCTCTGCGCGACACCTTGCCGCAAGGAAAATTTTTAGCGCGCGACATTGATGCACTCAAGAGGGCAGGCCGTCCGTGATCGTGGTCGACTCCAACATCCTGGCGTATCTGTATTTGCCGGGTGACAGGACGGCAGCCGCTGAAGCACTGCTTGAGCAAGACCCAGAATGGGCCGCGCCGACTCTGTGGCGAAGCGAGTTTCGCAACATTCTTGCTGGCTACATGAGGCGAAAGACTGTGACCTTCGACCAAGCGTGCAGTTTGCAAAGAGAAGCCGAAAGCCTGCTTGCCGGCGCCGAGTTCGAGCTGGATTCAAGTTCTGTGCTTGAGCTTGTGCGTGACAGCGACTGTTCTGCCTATGACTGTGAATTCATGGCGCTGGCGATCAAACTCAATACAAAGCTCGTGACGGTGGACAAGAAGCTGCTTCGGGCGTTCCCAACGCGCGCCATCGGTCTTGCTGGTAGTTAGTGTTTGAAGAAAGCCGCGTTCGGGTGTGCGGCTTCAGACGCCGGCGCCATTCGACGCCTTCATCGCGCAGGAATTCGCGAAGTGGCGCAAGCTGATCAAGCAGGCCGGCATCGAGGCGCAGTGACCGACCCGGCCGGAGACCTCGACGTCAATCGACTGCCACCCGCCGAGACTTGGCGCTCCGACCAGGCCTCGGCTGCTTGAAGGTCTGCGGGCCGGCCCGGCCTCAGGCCGGCGCCTGCGCCGGCTGCGGCAGAAACGGATAGTCGATATAACCCTGGTCGCCGCCGACATAAAAGCTCTCAGCATCCGGCGCGTTGTAAGGGCCGCTGCGGCGCAGCCGCTCGACCAGGTCGGGGTTGGCGATGAAGAGCTGGCCGAAGGCGATGAAATCAGCCCGTCGCGCCGCCAGTGCGTCGGCTGCCGACTCGGCGCTGAAGCCGCCGCACAGAATCAGCGGGCCGGTGTAGCGCTGGCGCAGCAGCGGCGCCAGCCGCTCTGTCGGCACCACGCTGTCGGGTTCGATCAAGTGCAGGTAGGCCACGCCGCGGGCCTGCAGCTGCTCGGCCACATGGGCGTACAAGGCCGCCGGATCGCTGTCGGCGGTGCCATCCACCGTGAAGTGCGGCGACAGGCGCGCCCCCACCCGCGCCGCGCCCAGCACCTCGATCAGCGCATCGACCACCTCCAGCAGAAACCGCGCCCGGTTCGCGACCGGGCCACCGTAGGCGTCTGTGCGCTGGTTGGCGCCGTCGCGCAGGAACTGGTCGATCAGGTAGCCGTTGGCAGCGTGCACCTCGACACCATCGAAGCCGGCCTCGTCCAACAGCGCGCCCGCATGGCGGAATTCGTCGACCAGGCCGGCGATCTCGTCGATGGCCAGCGTGCGGGGCACCGGAAAAGGCCGCATCCCGTCGGGGGTGGCGACTTCGCCGCGCGCAGCGATCGCCGACGGTGCCACCGGCAGCGCGCCGCCCGGCAAGCGCCCCGGATCGGCCTTGCGCCCGAGGTGGAACAGCTGCTGGAAAATGCGCCCGCCGGCGCCGTGCACCGCATCGGTGACCCGACGCCAGGCCAGCGCCTGGCCGGTGGTGTGGATCGCGGCGCCACCCGGCCGGCTGACACTGTTCGGCGAGACATGGGTCGCCTCGCTGACGATCAGCCCGGCGCTGGCGCGCTGGGTGTAATAAGTCTCTGCGCGCGGCAGCGGCTCACGGCTCAGCGGGTCGGCACGGGCACGGCCCAGTGGCGCCATGATGATGCGGTTGGGCGAGGTCAGCAGACCGAGGCGGCCGGGGTCGAACAAGCGCATGGTGATGGGCTCCAGTGGCAGGGTTGAGAGCGGTGAACAGTGACTTGCAGGGTGGCTGGCAGTGCTTGCCGGCAGACCACGGGCGGCTCGACGCCCAGCCACCTTAGCAGCTGGCTGCGCAGCAGCGCGAAACCGGGCGTGTCGATGCTGCGCCGCCGCGGCAGACCTGGCTGCACCGCATGAGCGCTCACGCCCTTGTCCATCACCAGCACGCGGTCGACCAGCAGCACGGCGCAGCGCGCCGGGGCGCACGCGAAGCACCGGCCAGGCCCGGCTGTCGACGACAGCCTTCTAGAATCGCGCCCCGTTCTCTTGCCGGCTCGCCGTCGCCCATCACCCAACATGTCCGCTGTCTGCGCGATCGATTTCGGCACCTCCAACTCGGCCATTGCGCTGCCGACCGCTGCCGGGGCCAAGCCTGCGGTGCAACTGGTCGAGCTCGAGCCCGGCCAACGCACCATGCCCACCGCGGTGTTCTACGCGGTCGAAGGGCTGGCGGCCCACGAGGAGCCGCAACGCCACTATGGCCGTGCCGCTGTCGCCGCCTATGTCGAGGGCATCGAAGGCCGGCTGATGCGGTCGATGAAGAGCATCCTGGGCTCGACGCTGGCCAGCCAGGCCACCGATGTGGGTGGCGGCCGATCGGTGCGCTACCTCGACGTGGTCTCGGGCTATCTGCGCCACTTGAAGACCCTGGCCGAGCGCCAGGCCGGCCAGGTGTTGACCCGTGCCGTGCTGGGGCGCCCGGTGTTCTTTGTCGACGACGATCCTTTGCGCGACGCTGCCGCGCAAGCCGCGCTGACGCAGGCAGCGCGCGATGTCGGGTTTGCCGACATCAGCTTCCAGTACGAGCCCATCGCTGCGGCGCTGGATTACGAGACCCAGGTCGACCGCGAACAACTGGTGCTGGTCGCCGACATCGGCGGCGGCACCTCGGACTTCTCGCTGGTGCGCGTCGGTCCGGCGCAGCGCGAGCGCGTCGACCGCCTGGGCGATATCCTGGCCAACCACGGCGTGCACATCGCCGGCACCGATTTCGACCGCCAGGTCGAGCTCGCCAGCATCCTGCCGACCTGCGGCTACCGCGCGTTGGGGCCCACCGGGCGCGAGGTGCCGAGCCGGGCCTATTTCGACCTCGCGACCTGGCATTTGATCAACACCGTCTACGCCCCCGCGAGAGTGGCCGAGCTCAGGCGCATGAAGACTTTTTACGCCGACCCGCAGCAGCACGCCCGGCTGATGGCGGTGATCACCGCGCACCTGGGCCATGGCCTGATCGCCCGCGCCGAAGCGGCCAAGATCGCGGTGGCCGAAGGCGGCGAGGCGATGATCGACCTGTCGCTGCTCGAGGCCGGCTTGCGCGCTGCGGTCGACGAGGCTGGCGTGATCGACGCGGTCGGCGCTGACCTGGACCGCATCGCCGCCGCAGCCCAGCAGACGCTGCGCCAGGCCGGCGTGGCGGCCGACCGGGTCGATGCGCTGTATTTCACCGGCGGGTCGACCGGGCTGAAACCGCTGACCGACCGCATCGCGGCGTGTTTTCCGGCGGCCAAACTGATGCGCGGTGACCGCTTTGCCAGCGTCGCCCAGGGCTTGGGGCTGCACGCCCGGCGGGCGTTTGAAGGCGCCTGAACCGGCTTATCGGCTGCCGCGAGGCCGGCTTGCGGGCCCGCGCGGCCGCGCAGCGGGCGCGGTCTTGGCCGCCGGTCCACCGCGGCTCGCGCCCACAGCGCGCCTTGCCAGCGCCGGGTGCGCCGCGCGCCCGGTGGCCTGGGGCCGCGACACATCGGCCATCAGCAGCACGCTGCGCACCAGGTCTTCGACCGCTTCGACCAGAGTCTCGGGCGGCGCCAGGGTCTCGATCTCGGCCAGCAGTTCCTCGGCGTCCTCCAGGTCGTCGGGGTCGAGATGGCGGTACAGCGTGGCGAGCGGCTCGAGCAGCGCGTGCTCGTGGCGGTCCATCAGCACCGTGAACAAGTCCACTGCGGTGGCGAATCCGGCGACCCAGGGCAGCACGGTCTCGGACGGCGTGGCCTGGTCGTCGAGCTGGTAGACCCAGGGGTCGAACCACTGGCGTTGGGCGATCGCCTGGTTCAGCTCGACATAGCGCCGGTGCACCAGCGCGCGCATCAGCGCGGCGTCGAAACGGGTCGGTGGCTTGCGGCCGTCGACGTCAGCGATATGCGCCAGCCAGCGCTCCTCGGGCACCGGCTGCGGCTGCAGCAGCACGCCGCAGAGGTAGCCGTCGATCATCACGGTGTCTAGCGGCTCTAGCGTGGCGGGCAGGCTGTCCATCAGGGCCTGCAGGCTGTCTAGCTCGACCTCGCTCAGCGGGCCCGTGGTGTTTGCAGTCGGCAAGTTGCTCATGGCCAGCATTGTCACGCCGCGCTACACGATCACCGGCTCGGGCTCGAGCCGGATGCCAAAGCGCCCGTAAACGCTCTCCTGGATCGCGCGCGCCAGCATCACGACCTCGGCGCCTGTGGCGCCACCGCGGTTGACCAGCACCAGCGCCTGGCGCTCGTAGACGCCAGCCCCGCCGATGCTCTTGCCTTTCCAGCCGCAGGCGTCGATCAGCCAGCCCGC
>JBILYN010000261.1:0-6300 GCA_044377715.1 Aquabacterium sp. | reverse complement strand
GCTTGTTGAGTCTGGTGGCGGTACCCGCCCAAGCCCAGGCGCAGTACCAGCCGTCGCTGAGTTGGGTGCGCGAATCGCTCAGCATTCAGGTGAACCGCGACGGCAGCAACACGCAGGTGATCGAACGGGTGTTGCGCGTCGAGACCGAGCAAGGCATCCGCAGCGCTGGCGAGCAGCGGGTCAGCTTCAACAGCGCGCTGGAGGATGTCGAGGTGTTGGAGGCCTACACGCTGCAGCCCGACGGCAGCCGCGTCGAAGTGGCCGTCGACAAGATCCGAACCCAGGACGTGGTTGCCGACGGCGATGTGGCCTTCAGCGACGAGAAGGTCAAGGTCATCATTTTTGCGAAGGTGGCAGTGGGCAGCCTGTTGGGCTACCGCTTCAAGTCAACCCAGCACACGGCGTATTTCCCGGGCCATTTCTTCCAGTCTGAAGTCATCACCCCGCATTACAGGCACGAAGACTTCAGCATCGACCTGACCTACGACCCGAGTCTGGCGCTGCAGATGGACGCCGACCGGATGCTTGGCGGGCCGGTGCCTTCGCTGCCAACCGATCCGCCCGGCAGTGTTAGGCATCGCTACACCTACCGTGCGATGCAGGCTCATCCGCCCGAGAGCGGGCAACTCGATTTGGCTGACTTCGCGCCCCATTTGTTGATCAGCAGCTTTGCCGGGTATCCGGAACTGGCCAAGGCCTACCAGGCCCGCGCCAAGCCCAAGGCTGGCGTGAGCCCGGCGATTGCGGCGCTGTCGGCGCAGTTGGTGGCCGGCGCAGCCGATGAGCGCGACAAGGTGCGGCGCCTGTACAACTGGGTGGCACGCAACATCCGCTATGTGTCGGTGTCGGTCGGGGCAGGGGGCTATGTGCCGCATGAAGCGCAGAGCGTGCTCGAGTTGCGCTATGGCGACTGCAAAGACCATGTCGTGCTGCTGGAAGCGCTGCTGGATGCCGCCGGCATTGCCAGCAGTGCCGTGCTGATCAACACCGAGGATTCGTACCGGCTGCCCAAGCTGGCGATGCCGTCGGCGTTCGACCATGCGATCAGCTATGTGCCGTCGCTAGACCTGTACCTCGACTCGACGGCCGAGTTTGCGCCTATGGGCATGTTGCCCAACGCCGACATGGCCAAGCCGGTGCTGCTGACGGCCTTGCGCCGGGTGGGCATGACGCCGGCCACCGACCCGGCCAAGGACTACACGAGCACCGAATTGGAGCTCGCGTTGCAGCCCGACGGCGGCATCGTCGGCAAGAGCCAGGCGCGGCTGCATGGCTTCCTGCAAGTCACATCGCGCAGCACCCAGCAGGCGAACGCGACCCGCGAGCAGGCCGGTGTGATCAACCGATTGCTGGCGCGCTTCATGGAGTCGGGCACCGGCAAGATCACGCCGACGCGGCCCGGCGACCTAGACGCGCCGTGGTTGGTGCAGACCGAGTTCGAGCTTGACCCGGTGGTCAATGTGCCGGGGCCGAGCGCGATGACGCTGCCGGCCGGGTTGTCACCGGGCAGGATCAAGGGCATGCTTTACCGGCCGCCGGCGAACCGTCGGTTCCCGTCGAGTTGCCAGTCGGTGCGCCATGTCGAAGCGATCGCGCTGAGTTTTCCGGCATCGGTGCGGCTTGGCAGGACGCCGCAGGATGTGAACTTTGGCCGCGGTGCCCTCGCGTACAGCGCCAGTTACCGGCTGGAAGGCCAGTTGCTCAAGGTCAGGCGCGAATTCGTGATCCGGCGCAGCGGCACGGTCTGCGGCCCCGCAGATGACCGCGACTGGGAGGCGTTTCAGACCGTTCTGCAGCGCGACATGAGGGCGCAGGTTTTTTTCGAGTAGGTAATGAAAGAAGCGTGACGCCTGGCGTCGGCGCAGCTTTTTGGCATGGCTTGAGGTCTGCGGTCAAGCGCGAAAATTTTGGTGCTGCCGCGGCTGCGGTGGGCGTACATGGTGCGCCACTCCGCCCGACCGAGGCTGGAGATTTTGACCCGTTGTCCCTGAAGGCGTAGTCCTGAATATCACCTCAAAATTCGATTGAATTCGAACATTGTGTGGATGATTTTCATCCACCAAAGTGACGCCATGCACCTAAGGCATATCGGCCACAGTGGCGAGCAAAGACTTCAAAGGCCTGCGCCACTTGCTCGAAACTGAAGCGGCGATTTTTCAACGCGGCATCGTGTTGTACGCCGGACGCGAAGTGGTGCCATTTGGTGAGAAGTTGTGGGCGGCGCCCTTGTCGCTGTGGTGGGCGCAGCCGCGTTGAGGCTGGGCGGGTGTTTTGCGCTCAGTTTTTTCCCCCAGGCCCGACGCGAATGGCTGGAGCACGGGCCGGCCAGCGTGCCCGAACTGGCGCAGCCGTCACCGCTAAGATCTAGGAATCGATGGACCGGTTGATGGCAGTCAGCAGATTGCCGTCACAAGGGCGCCGTACCGGCCATCGGCCCTGTTCGCCGCCGCGTTGGTTCGAAAACGACTGGAACCCCGAATGACCAAAGTGCCCCCCAGATACTGTGAGTCCTGCGGCGTTGCGCCGCGCCCTTTCGATTCAGTGAACTATGGCAGCTACGGTGGGCCCTCACGCCTGCTGTGCGGCCGCTGCTTCAACCTCGAGGTTGCGCACCGCAATGGACTGGTCGAGTTCGAGCACATCGATTTCGAACCGTTGACCATGAGCGACGTCGCAGGCCGGGAACATATTTTCCAGTTTCGCACCCACTTGTTTGCTTCCGGTGTTGCGCTCGATGCGATCGAACTCACCGAAGGCGAGCCCGAGGGCTATTGCTTCCAGGTCATCGGGCACGAAGAAGGCGACCTGCTCGAATTGCTGGCGCGGCTCGTCACCAAGATGCGCCGAGGCCTGGAAAATTCGCACCTAGAAGAGGGATCGCATGGGCTGCAAATCAGCGACCGTGGCATTGTTCGCGCCAGAATCGAGAGCGACCTCGAGGGAAAAACCGACATGCCCGTGGTCGTGATTGACGGGCGCAATATTCCCTGGAATGAGTTCGGGCGCATGGTGGCGACCTACACGGGATTTCAGTTCAAGCTTGAACTGCATGATCTCAGTGACGAGATTTGAGGGTTCGGACCGCCAACTTTAGACCGCTGGCGATCGATAAAAGCGAACTTGGCGGCACTCTCAACGCTCAATCTCCGCCATCGCCAAAGTCCGATTCAAGCGCTTCGGATGCCGCGCCCGAGTTGCCATGGGGAAGGCACAAGAGTGTTTGAGAGACCTATCTCTGTTCGCCATCGTGCATGCTATGGCTTGCAATATTATGAAAAATACACCACAATGTAAGCCATGACTGGCAATCCAAGAGTGCCTTCCGAACTCGGTGATGTCCTGCGACGGCGCCGCGAGGAACTCAAGCTGAGCAAGAAGGCGGTGGCCGAAAGCGCGGGTCGGGTGCGGGAGGTCATTTACCGACTCGAAGGCGGCGAGGAAGCGGCCGTGTCGTCGTTGTTCGACGTGTTGCGCGCACTGAACCTGGTCATGCACATCGCACCAGCGGGGCTCCCGACCATGGAAGAGGTCGCAGAGGCCTTCAACAAGGACGATCCAGATGCTGCCTGAGCGCATCCCTCAACTCGACGTTTCCGTCGGAACACGAAAGGCCGCTGGGCAGTTGCTCAAGGCGTCGACCTACGAATTCCGATATCTTGAAGCCATCGCCGACCAACCGTCGGTGGCCTTGCTGATGCCGGCCGCGGCGAAGTTCACCTGGATCGATGGCGATCTCTTCCCGCCGATGGATCAGAACTTGCCCGAAGGCGATCTGTTCATGCGGATTCGTGAGCTGTTTCCCAAGCAACAAACTACCGCCATGCACATGCTCGCCCTTATCGGCGACAACGGCATCGGCCGTCTCGGGTACAGCATCCCAGGAGGTGACACGACGCCGGGCGCGGCGCGCATGACCAAGGAATCCCTGCTCAGCACGGTTTACTCACCGAAGGTCTTCGATGATTTGGTGAGAGCCTATCTCAGCACCGGCGCTGGCATTGCGGGCATGCAGCCAAAAATCATGGTGCCCGAGGTCAGAATGACGGTGCCGATTCCGACACTGATTGTGAAGGCCGCGAGCCCGGCGTATCCCGGGTTGGCGGCCAACGAGTTTCTATGCCTTCGAGCCGCGCGCTTGGCCGGTATCGAGACCTCGGTTTTCGACCTGTCCCATGACGGCAAGATGCTCGTGCTTGAGCGTTTCGACGCCGTCCTGAAGCCCAACTTATTGGTGGAGCGACTTGGCTTCGAAGACATCGCTGCGCTGTCTGGGCAGCGCGTCCGAGACACACTGTCTGACCGGAAGTATCACGGCAGCTACGAGCGCATCGCAGGTCTCCTGCGGCAGCTACAACTGCCGCAAAGCAACCTCGACCGTTTTTTTGAACAAGTCGCTTTCTCGATCATGGTGAGAAACGGCGACGCGCACCTGAAGAACTTCGGTCTCCTCTATCGGTCCCAGAGTGACATATGGCTGGCGCCGATGTTTGACGTCGTGACGACGGCCATTTACAGGTATACCCAATACAACGGTGGCCCGGAGCTGGAAGACCGTACTCTGGCGCTCAAGCTCTTCGCGGGCAAACACGCCACCAAGACCTATCCGACGACCGTTGAACTGCTTGCTTTTGGCTCGAAGGTGTGTAACGTCTCTGCGCCCGCGAAAGTGCTGCTGCGTATCGCGCAAGGCATGCGGCAGACTCTTCAGGACGCGCGAAGCGACGAGCGAATCCCGCGCGAATTGCTGACGAATATGCGCGAAGCTTGGGCGTCCGGTCTCGAATACGCCGAGAACGCAGCCGGCTCCGATAAGCCGATGCGAGGGCGCCAGTGACGGCGGCATGACAAGGCTGTGAGTGACCCGGTCGTCGGCGTCCGGCACAAACCGACGCGCTTTTGGGCAACTGTCGCTTCAAGCGCGCGATGGATCCAGGTCCACCATGGGCCCGTGTTCCCGGGCGCCGGGGTTGTCGATCACCAGCGCTGGCACGGCCACTCTTCGCGGCCTTGTCGCGAATCGCCACGAACACCTCGCCCGCTGCGGTTTCGGTCCAGCTTACCGCGTGATGGCTGCTGCGAACTGCTGCAGGCGTTGCCCCTCAGCCCCGGCCTCGGCCAGCAACGGGTTCCAGTCGTCGGGCGGATGACCGTTTTCCAACATTCTGCGAAACACCCGGTAGGCGTCGTCGCTGCCCTCGTAGGCGCGCTTGGTGCCCTCATCACTGACCCACGCGAACACGATCAACTTGCTGGGCGCGTGGTAGCGGAAGAACACCCGGTACTGCTGAAAGAACTTCGCCCGGAACCAGTGCTTGTGATCGCCGCGGAGGCTGTCGCCTTGACGGTACGCCGGCCGCGCGGGGTCTTGAGGAATGACGTCGAACGCCAACTCGGTGATGGCCGCAAGTCGCTTGCCAGCGTTCCTCTTTGCATACCCGACTGGGTCCTCTTGCTTCAAGACTTCGACCTGGCGAGCAAGCGCCTCAATCTGTGCCAGGAACAGCGGATGGGCAAAGATCGTCCAGCCGTGAACGACCAGGGACGCGGTCTTCCTCTTGCTCATTCATCGTCCGCCGACAGGGCCGAATCGAGATCGACTTCGATACTGCCGACCAGCGACTTGAGCCGCCGGACGAGCCCAGTGTCGACCGCCTGGACGCGCTCGGGGTGGTTGGCAATGTCACGGGCCAGGAAGCCAAGGAACTGGCCGAGCACCGGATCATCGCCGTTGGCTGCCTCTGCGCGGGTCAGCACCACCTCACCGTTGGTGCGGATGGTGTAGTGGATCTTGTCGCGCTTGCCGAGCCGCAGCGCGCGGCGCACGGTCTCTGGCACCGTGGTTTGGTAACGGTCGGTCAGCGTGGATTCGACGTCGAGGGTGGTCGGCATGGCGTAATCGGTCAAAGAGGTGATGCCTCGCATGGTAATGCAATCGCCTTGCCAAGACAATGCAATTGCATTGCCTAGGATGTTGCCATCCTGTCCGGAGTTTCGATGGGCGACTGCCTACCAATGACCATATCGAACACCGCGAGTCTGGCTGTCCAGCTAGGCAACCTCGTCTGTGCCTGACCACGTGCATCCTCCTGCTCACCTACTGGATCATGGACGCGGTGGTCAGTCGCTTGGCCTCGATCGACACCCAGGACTCGTTCGTGCTGGTGCGTGTGCAGGTCAATGATGGCCGGGCGCTTGTGCTTTGCAAGGACGTGAACGGCAGCAAATCCGACCGGCAGGAGGTCCCGCACATGGGCTTTCCCCTGAACAGCATCGCCCTGTACGCCCGTTGGGATGGTGAGC
>JBILYN010000050.1:0-18938 GCA_044377715.1 Aquabacterium sp. | reverse complement strand
GCGTGGGTACGACATGGGTTCGTCAATCGAGGTCGCGCCAGGTCACGCCTGCGTCATGCCAGGGCGAGCCCTTCGACAGCTGAGGCATCGGTCAGCCCTTCTCCCACCAATCTTGCAAAACCGCTCCCTCGCCAGCGTTTAGAAGCGGATTTGCACCGTCGCTAACAATGGACACAAGGTTGGCAGATTCATGGTTTAACGGAAAGATGGGGTTGGCGGAACGCTTACCGTCAAGCTGGTGCTGTGCAACAACGGCCACATGGGCATGGTGCGCCAGTGGCAGCAGATGGTGCACGGCGGGCGCAACAGCCATAGCTACAACGCTGCCCTTCCCAACTTCGTGACCGTGGCCTGCGGCTTCGGTTGGCAGGCGCGGCGCGTGACTCAACGCGCCGAACTCGACTCCGCCATCGCCGAGTGCCTGACGTCGGAATCGGCCTACTTCCTGGATGTAGTTGTCACGGCCGACGAGAACTGCTTCCCGATGATTCCTGCTGGCTGCGGGCATCACGAAGTCCTGCTGGCAGATGCACGCCCATTCATCAAGTAAACCGCGTGAGATGAACGAAGGCGCGCCGGGCCTCACGAATCCCTGAGCCAGACCGAACATGTTTCCGGGATGCCTGGCTCGTCGTAACGGCTGCGTGTACGCCTTGAGCGACCGCTTTGCGGAGTTGAACCGAACGTCGCTTGATGGCCGGGTCCTGACCCGAAGCGGCGCGCTCTCAACGTCTGCTGCCCGCCAGCTTGCCGACGTTGGCGCCACCTGATCCGAACGGGCTCTGCGGGCCAATCGCCGATACTCGTCACAACGTCGACACAAGCCCGCGACACGTCACAGGCAGCCAAATTCCCTGATGGTCATGGTGACCACCGAGGATAGGGCGCGCTGCCCAAGGGTCGACTCTTCGTCACAGAGCCCAACGGTCATTTGGCTCGATCGCGGGTCCTGTGACGACACAGACCTCGTCACAAACCTCGTCACAAAGCAAAACGCCGACCTTGTGGGCCGGCGCATATTCAGTTCTAAGTTATTGTTCTTGTTATATGTTTTGTGGTTGCGGGGGCAAGATTTGAACTTGCGACCTTTGGGTTATGAGCCCAACGAGCTACCAGGCTGCTCCACCCCGCGACTGGAATTAGAAGTATAGCACAGCGGCAGTGCGGCCAGAGAAAAGACTGCCGCAAAGCGACGCCTAAGCGATCAAAGGCCGGCTTGGGACAGCGTGTCCTCGAATCGCCGTGCATCCTGGAATCCCATCACCCGCGCAGCGACGATCTCGCGGCCCTGCGCGTCGAAGAACAAGGTGCCCGGTGGGCCGAACAGCTTGAATCGCCGCAGCAGCGCGCGCTGACTTTCAGTGTTGGCTGTGACATCGGCCTTGAGCAACAGGGCCTGGCCCAATCGTGCAACGACCCTGGGGTCCTTGAAAGTGAGTCGATCCATCTCCTTGCAGGAGACACACCAATCGGCGTAGAAGTCCAGCATCACCGGGCGCCCCGCCGCTGACTGCAGGGCCGCGTCAAGTGCCGCCTCGCTCTGAACGACTTGGAACACCAGTGCCGGCCTTGCATCGGCGGCCGACCCAGTGAGTTCGCCCAGCGGGCGTAGCGGATCCTGCCCACCCGAGCCCGCGCCCACCATCTGCATCACCCCGAGCGTGAGCGCCGCCACGCCGAGGCTGCGCTGCAAAGCCACGCGGAACACATGCCGGTGGTGTGTCAGCGGTGAAAAAGGCTGCAGTAAGAAGCCTGACAGCAGCAAGACCAAACCCCAGAGCAGCATGACCAGTGCCGCGGGCAGCACCGGCCGGGCGACCCACAGCGCAACGCCGAGCATCATCACGCCGAACAGTTGCTTGACGCCTTGCATCCAGGCGCCCGCTTTGGGCAGCCATTGCCCTGCGGACACGCCCAGCAGGAGCAATGGCACACTCATGCCTGCGGCCATTGCAAACAGCGCCGCACCGCCCAACGCCACATCGCCGGTCTGGCTGATGAACAACAAGGCGCCCGCCAACGGCGCGGTGACGCAGGGACTGACGATCAACGCCGACACGCCACCCATCACGAACACGCCTGCGAATTGACCCGCGGGCAGCCGGTTCGCGTGGCCGCTCATGTGACCGGTGAAACGCGCGGGCAGCCGCAGCTCGTAGACATCGAACATCGACAGCGCAAAAAAAGCGAGCAGGGCTGAGAACGCCCCGATCGCCCAAGGCGTCTGGAGCGCAGCGGCAAAGCCCTCGCCCGCCAGCCCAGCGGCGAGGCCCAGCGATGTGTAGACCAGCCCCATGCCCAAGGAATAGGCTGAAGCCAACGCGAGCCCACGCCAACGCGATGGCCGCTCGCCCGAGCCCAAGATCAAGGACGACAGGATCGGAAGCATGGGCAAGACGCAGGGCGTCAGCGACAGCAACAAGCCCAAGCCGAAAAATAAACCCAGCACGGGCAACAGCCGTCCAGCGCGAAGCATCCTGTCGACGATCGCACCGTCGGCTTCTAGCAGCCCAGCGCCGGGCTGCCGGGCCGCCAAGGTCTCGGCGTCGGCCACGACCGCAGGGTCCAGCTGCAACTCGGTGCTCATCGGTGGGTAGCAAAGCCCAGCATCAGCACAACCCTGCGTCACCACCATGAGCTTGAACGGACCGCCAGACTGCGCCAGCGGCAGCGCGACGCGCAGTTCACCGCGGTAAGTTTCGACGTTCTTCTGGAAATTGTTGTCGAATTTGACCTGCCCTGCCGGCAACTCAGCGGGTCCGAGCGTCGCACCTTCGGCGCTGAATCGAAAAGGCTCGCGGTAGACGTAATAGCCGCTCGTGATGCGAACCAACACCTCAATGCGCTGCGGCGCCACCATTCGGGCGCTGACCGCGAAGGCCTGCTCTGGCGGCAGAAACTGGTCCGCGGCCCAGACCGGCAAAGCCCACGCCAGGACTGCTGCGAGGATGAAGCGGGCGATCAGGCCGTGCAGGCGGCGTGGCAATACGGACATGGCGGGTGTGGGGTTCATGGTTGCGCGGCGACAGGGCAAAAAAAATGCCAGCCCGCAGGCTGGCATTCTTGCAGCGGAGCGCGCGTCGCGCGATCCCTGTTGATCAATCTTCCGAGACGTCAGTGGCCGCAGCGCCAGTGGGATCCGGACGATCTACCAGTTCGACGAACGCCATCGGCGCGTTGTCACCGACACGGAAGCCCATCTTCAAGATGCGGGTGTAACCGCCAGGGCGAGTCTGGTAACGCGGTCCGAGTTCCTTGAACAGCTTGGTGACAATCTCGCGGTCACGCAGGCGAGCGAAAGCCAGGCGGTGATTGGCCAGGCTGGGGGTCTTGCCCATCGTGAGCAGCGGCTCAACAACGCGCCGCAACTCCTTGGCCTTTGGGACAGTGGTCTTGATGGCCTCGTGGCGCAGTAGCGACACGCACATATTGCGCAGCATCGCCAGGCGGTGCGCGCTGGTGCGGTTGAGTTTGCGAAGTCCTTGGCGGTGACGCATGGTGCTTTCCTTTCGTTATAGAACCCCGGCCGTGTCAGGTACCGGGGCTTGCACAAGGGCATGGCTCGTCGAGCCTACCCTGGTTGCGGATCAAACGCTGATCTCAGCGTTTGTCCAGGCCTTGCGGAGGCCAGTTCTCAAGACGGGCACCCAGCGTCAGTCCACGCGACGCCAGCACTTCCTTGATCTCATTGAGCGACTTGCGGCCTAAATTCGGCGTCTTGAGCAACTCGGTCTCGGTGCGCTGGATCAGGTCGCCGATGTAGTAGATGTTCTCTGCCTTCAGGCAATTCGCAGACCGCACCGTGAGTTCGAGTTCGTCGACCGGACGCAACAGGATCGGGTCATGAATCTCTTTGGTACGCTCGGCGCCGCCGTAGGCACCGCCAGCGGTCTCGTGCGGTTGCAGTCCTGTGAAAACCACCAGTTGGTCGACCAGGATCTGCGCCGATGCACGGATCGCTTCTTCAGGCGTCACAGCGCCGTTGGTCTCGATCTCCATCACCAACTTGTCGAGGTCGGTCCGTTGCTCGACCCGGGCGTTCTCGACCGCGTAGCTGACCCGGCGGACCGGCGAAAACGACGCGTCGAGCACGATACGACCAATGGATTTGGTCGGCTCGTCGCCGTAGCGCCGCATGCTGCCAGGCACATAACCGCGGCCTTTTTCGACCTTGATCTGCATGTCCAGTTTGCCACCGTGCGCCAGGTGCGCGATGACATGGTCGGGATTCATGATTTCGACGTCATGCGGCACTTGCACGTCAGCGGCAGTGACCGGGCCTTCGCCCTCCTTGCGAACCACGAGCGTGACTTCGTCGCGGTTGTGCAGGCGGAAGACGACGCCCTTCAGGTTGAGCATCATGTGGACCACGTCTTCAGCAACGCCGTCGACGGTCGAGTACTCGTGCAACACCCCGGCGATCGTGACTTCCGTCGGCGCATAGCCGACCATCGATGACAGCAGCACGCGCCGCAGCGCGTTGCCCAGGGTATGCCCATAACCGCGCTCGAAGGGCTCGAGCGTGACTTTCGCACGGTTGTTGCCCAGGGGCTCAACGTGTATGGCTTTGGGTTTCAGCAGATTGGTTTGCATCGAATCCTGTTCCTCTCAATACCCTCGGCTCATTACACCGATAAGGCTGGCGGACCATGCCGGGCAGAAATCAACTCGCGCCGTGCCCGGCAAGCCGGTGCGAGGGGGCGGACGCTACGACCAGGTGGTCGCGCGCCGGCATCGCATCAACGTGAGTACAGTTCGACGATCAGTGATTCGTTGATCTCGGCGCCAAATTCGTCACGCTCAGGTACCTTCTTGAAAATACCTTCAAGCTTGGTGCCATCGACCTGAACCCAGCCCGGCATGCCGATCGAATCGGCAAGCTTGAACGCATCGGTCACACGCAGTTGCTTCTTGGACTTCTCGCGCAACGCGATCACGTCTCCGGCCTTGACCAAATAGGATGGAATGTTCACGCTCTTGCCATTGACCAAGATGGCCTGGTGAGACACCAACTGGCGCGACTCGGCACGGGTTGAGCCGAAACCCATACGGTAGACAACATTGTCCAACCGGCACTCCAGCAGAAACAACAGGTTCGCGCCGGTATTGCCCTTACGTCGCTCAGCCTCTGCGAAGTAACGACGGAACTGACGCTCAAGGACGCCATACATGCGCTTGACCTTTTGCTTCTCGCGCAGCTGCAGTCCGAAATCGGAGGTTCGCTGACCCGAGGTGCGGCCATGCTGGCCAGGCTTGGTCTCGAATTTAGACTTGTCGGCGATCGGGCGACGCGCGCTCTTGAGGTAGAGATCGGTGCCTTCACGGCGTGAAAGTTTGGCCTTGGGGCCGAGATAACGTGCCACGGTGTGTCCTCTTGGTATAGATCTGACGCGAGGCTGGTCGCGCGAGTCTGGCGGTCGTATCGCTCAGACGGTGGGCTTGGTCGCTGGGTCAGGCCCAATGAAAGCGCCTGAATTCAACGAAATTGCCGGCAGGCGCTGAGCACCCGCCGGCTGACGGAAAACAGTCAATCACTGAGGCGAAACCGCCTCAGCAGGCCATCAAATACGTCGGCGCTTTTGCGGCCGGCAGCCGTTGTGCGGCACAGGCGTGACATCGCTGATCGAATTGATCCGGATGCCCAGCGCTGCCAGAGCACGCACCGATGACTCGCGTCCAGGGCCCGGGCCCTTGATGCGAACGTCCAGATTCTTGATGCCTTGTTCCTGGGCCGCACGACCGCAAACCTCTGCGGCAACCTGGGCCGCAAAAGGCGTCGACTTGCGCGACCCTTTGAAGCCCTGGCCACCCGATGAGGCCCAGGCGAGCGAACCGCCTTGGCGATCGGTGATCGTGATGATGGTGTTGTTGAACGACGCGTGGACGTGAGCGATGCCATCCGCAATATTCTTGCGGATCTTCTTGCTCACGCGGCGCGACGCGGTATTGGCTGGTGCTTTGGCCATGTCGTATCTCGATCAGAGGCTGTGTTCGGGGCTTACTTCTTCAGCGCTGCGGCACCCTTGCGCGGACCCTTGCGGGTACGGGCATTGGTGCGTGTGCGCTGGCCGCGCATCGGCAGGCCACGGCGATGGCGCAGCCCGCGATAACAACCGAGGTCCATCAATCGCTTGATGTTCATCGAGATCTCGCGGCGCAAATCGCCTTCAATGGTCAACTTGTTGACCTCATCGCGAATCTTCTCGAGATCGCCATCCGTCAGATCCTTGATCTTCTTGGAAAATGCGATGCCGACCGAATCACAGATTTTCTGCGCGGTGTTGCGGCCAATGCCAAAGATGGCGGTCAGGCCGATCTCAGCGTGTTTGTGCGGCGGGATATTGATGCCTGCAATGCGTGCCATGGTGGTCCTCTATCTGCTGTGTGCGGCGACCAGGGATCAGCCCTGGCGCTGCTTGTGACGCGGGTCGGTACAGATCACGCGCACGACACCTTTGCGGCGGATGATCTTGCAATTGCGGCACATCTTCTTGACCGATGCAGAGACTTTCATCGTCTTCTCCTTAAGCGCTTGCCCCGAGTGATACGGGTTCAAGCGCGACTCCAATAGAAGGGCAATGGCGCTAGCACCAAGCACCCCAGTCGCGTCAACTTGCCTTGAAGTTGGCCTTCTTCAACAACGATTCATATTGCTGGCTCATCACGTAGCTCTGAACTTGCGACCAGAAATCCATGGTGACCACCACGATGATCAACAACGATGTGCCGCCGAAATAGAAGGGCACGTTGTACTTGAGAACCAGAAACTCAGGCAGAAGACAAACTGCCGTGATGTAGGCGGCGCCGGCCAATGTCAGCCGAGACAGGATCTTGTCGATATGCCGTGCTGTCTGCTCACCAGGTCGGATGCCGGGAATGAAGGCACCACTCTTTTTCAGGTTGTCTGCGGTCTCTCTGCTGTTGAACACCAGTGCGGTGTAGAAAAAGCAAAAGAAAATAATCATGGCTGCGTACAACAGCACATAGATGGGCTGACCCGGCGACAGCGCTGAAGAAATGTCTTTGAGCCAACGCATGCCTTCGCCAGTGGCGAACCAACCAACAACAGTGGCCGGCAACAGGATGATCGATGAGGCAAAGATAGGCGGAATCACTCCCGACATGTTCAGCTTCAACGGCAGGTGAGAGGACTGCCCACCGTAGACCTTGTTGCCAACCTGGCGCTTCGCGTAATTGACCAAGATCTTGCGCTGTCCACGCTCAACGAACACCACAGCAAAGGTCACGAAGATCATCACCGCAATGATCAGGATGGCCGCAATGATGCTCATCGCCCCGGTGCGAATTAACTCGAACAACCCACCGATCGCACCTGGCAAACCGGCCGCGATACCACCGAAGATCAGGATCGAAATCCCGTTGCCCAATCCGCGTTCGGTGATCTGCTCGCCCAACCACATCAGGAACATCGTGCCGGCGGTCAAACTCACCACGGTGGTCATGCGAAAGCCAAAACCAGGATGCAGCACCAGACCGGATGTGCCCTCCAGCGCAACGGCGATGCCCAAGCTCTGGAACAGCGCCAAACCGAGAGTTCCGTAACGCGTGTATTGCGTGATCTTGCGACGACCGGCTTCGCCCTCTTTCTTCAATGACTCCAGCGTCGGCACCACGTAGGTCATCAATTGCATGATGATCGACGCCGAGATGTAAGGCATGATGCCCAGCGCGAAGACCGTGAATCGCTGCAGCGCGCCACCCGAGAACATGTTGAACAAGTTCAGGATGCCGCCCTGCTGACCTTTGAAAAGCTGCTGGAGCTGGTTGGGATCTATGCCTGGCACGGGGATGTGCGCACCAAGCCGGTAAACCACCAGCGCCAACAGCAAGAACACAAGCCGGCGACGCAAGTCACCGAACTTACCGCTCTTGGCCAGCTGGTTTGCCGAAGTTGCCAAAACGAATGCCCTTGAAACTAAAGGTCAGGCCAGTGCGCCGCCGGCGGCTTCGATAGCAGCCTTGGCACCAGCGGTTGCACCGATACCCTTGAGCGTGACCTTGCGGGTCAACTCACCGGTCTTGATCACCTTGACGTGCTTGATCATTTGGCCTACCAGGTGAGCTGCCTTGAGCATCACCAAGTCGACTTCGTCCTGATCGAGCACTTGCAGATCGGTCAAGCTGATCTGGCCGTTGTACTTGAGGTTATGGGACTTGAAGCCACGCTTGGGCAGACGCCGCTGCAGTGGCATCTGGCCGCCTTCGAAGCCCACCTTGTGGTAGCCGCCGGCACGAGATTTCTGGCCCTTGTGGCCCCGGCCAGCTGTCTTGCCCAGGCCCGAACCGATGCCGCGTCCAACGCGACGCTTGGCATGCTTGGCGCCAGCTGCCGGCTTGATGGTGTTGAGTTGCATGTTGACTGTCCTAGCGTGTAGGCGCGTGCCTTAAAGCACAGCGACCAGGTACGCGATCTTGTTGATCATGCCCCGCACGGCAGGGGTGTCCTCGAGCACACGCTCGCTGTTGACACCGCGCAGACCCAGTCCACGCACAGTGGCGCGGTGAGACTGCTTACAACCGATCGGGCTCTTGACGAGCTTGACCTTGAGGGTCTTCTTTTCTTGAATCGTGTCCGACATGAGATTCTCCGTGGCCGCCAGATCAGTTGAAGATTTCTTCGACCGACTTGCCGCGCTTGGCCGCCACATCAGCAGCAGTGGTTGAGCGCCTGAGTGCGTCGAGCGTGGCCCGCACCATGTTGTATGGGTTGCTCGAACCCAGGCTCTTCGCGACGATGTCAGTGACACCCATCACTTCGAACACTGCGCGCATCGGGCCGCCGGCGATGATGCCGGTCCCCGGGGGCGCCGGTGCCAGCAAGACCTTGGCAGCGCCGTGCTCGCCACGCACGTTGTGGTGGACAGTGCCATTGCGCAACTGGACCTTGAACAGTCCACGCCGGGCATCGTCCATGGCCTTTTGCACCGAAACCGGCACTTCCTTGGCCTTGCCTTTGCCCATGCCGATGCGCCCGTCGCCGTCGCCGACAACGGTCAGCGCTGCGAAGCTCAGCGTGCGGCCGCCTTTGACGACCTTGGTGACGCGATTGACCGCAATCATCTTTTCCTTCAGACCGTCCTCGTTGGCTTCGGTCTGGGCACGCGGTTGAAACTTTGCCATGTTGCTTATTCCTGTACTTTAGTGAGCCGGCCGGCGCTCAGAACTGCAGGCCAGCTTCACGTGCCGCTTCGGCCAGCGCCTTGACGCGACCGTGGTACGCAAAACCAGAGCGGTCAAAAGCGACCTTGCCGACACCGGCTGCGATGGCTTTCTCAGCCACTCGCTTGCCGACCAGGGCTGCAGCAGAGGTGTTGCCACCCTTGTCTTTGCCAATTTGGTCGCGCACTTCTTTTTCGGCGGTCGACGCCGACGCCAAGATGCGCTGTCCGTCGTCCGAAATCACGCTGGCGTAGATGTGCAGGTTGGAACGAAAAACCGACAGACGCACAGCGCCTTGGTTGGCAATCCGGATGCGTGTTTGGCGGGAGCGACGCAGGCGCTGTTCTTTCTTGGTCAGCATTTTTGTTGCTCCTTACTTCTTCTTCGTTTCCTTCAGCACCACGCGCTCATCGGCGTAGCGGATCCCTTTGCCTTTGTAGGGCTCAGGCGGGCGGATCGCACGAACTTCGGCAGCGACTTGCCCGACGACCTGGCGATCTGCACCCTTGATCAGAATCTCAGTCTGCGTCGCACAAGCCACCGTGACACCGGCCGGCATGTCCTTGACCACCGGGTGCGAGAAGCCGATCTGCAGGTTGAGCTTGCTGCCAACAGCTTGGGCGCGATAGCCCACGCCGATCAGGCTGAGCTTCTTTTCGAAGCCCTTGCTCACACCGTTGACCATGTTGTTGATCAGCGCACGCATCGTGCCACTCATGGCATTGGCTTCAGTGCTGTCATTGGCCGGAGCCAGCTTGACGATCGAGCCTTCTTTCACAACCGTGACCAGCGCATTCGCTGCACGCGTCAAGGTGCCGTGGCTACCCTTGACAGTGATCTGATCGGCGGCGATCTGTACGTCCACACCTGCGGGGACGTTAATCGGCATCTTTCCAACGCGGGACATTCTGCTATCTCCTTCGCCGGTCAGGCCACGTAGCAAAGCACTTCGCCACCGACACCGGTCTGGCGAGCCTTGCGGTCGGTCATCACGCCTTTGGGGGTGGTCACAATCGCCACACCCAAGCCGTTCATGACCTGCGGAATCGATTCGCAACCCTTGTAGACCCGAAGGCCAGGACGGCTGACGCGCTCAATTCGCTCGATCACCGGACGGCCGGCGTAATACTTCAAGGTCACTTCGAGTTCGCTCTTGGCGCCCTCGACCTTGACGCGGAAACCATCTATATAACCTTCGTCCTTCAGGACTTGGGCGATGGCTACTTTGACCTTCGACGAAGGCATCAAGACAATCGCCTTCTGTACCAACTGCGCATTGCGAATGCGAGTCAGCATGTCGGCGATGGGATCACTCATGCTCATTGTGAATTCTCCTGCTCGAGCCGCTTACCAGCTGGCCTTGGTGACGCCGGGAATTTCGCCTTTGAAGGCGTGTTCGCGGATCTTGCTGCGGCCGAGGCCGAAAGTGCGGAACGTGCCGCGCGGGCGCCCGGTCAAACCGCAGCGATTGCGCAAGCGGGTCGGATTGGCGTTGCGCGGCAGTTTCTGCAGCTCGAGGCGCGCCAGATAGCGCTCCTCGTCGGACTTCTTGGCGTCATTGGAGACCGCCTTCAGTTCGGCATACTTCTTGGCGAACTTGGCGACGAGTTTCTCGCGCTTCTCTTCACGTTGAATGAGGGAAAGTTTAGCCACAGGTCACCTCAGTTCTTGAACGGGAAACGGAAGGCGGCCAACAGCGCCTTGCACTCGTCATCGGATTGCGCGGTGGTGGTGAAGCTGATGTTCATCCCACGGATCGCGTCGATCTTGTCGTACTCGATTTCCGGGAAGATGATCTGCTCCTTGACGCCGACGTTGTAATTGCCGCGGCCATCAAAGGAACGTCCGGAAATTCCCCGGAAGTCACGCACCCGCGGCAACGCGATGGTGACGAAACGGTCCAGGAACTCGTACATCTGAACACCACGCAGCGTCACCATGCAACCGATCGCCAGACCCTCGCGGATCTTGAACCCTGCGATGGGCTTGCGGGATTTCGTGACCACCGGCTTTTGGCCAGCAATCTTCGTCAGGTCACTGACTGCGTGATCCATGACCTTCTTGTCCGCCACCGCTTCGCTCACACCCATGTTCAGTGTGATCTTGGTCAGACGAGGCACTTGCATCGCTGACTTGTAGCCGAACTTCGCCACCAGGTCAGGAACGACCTTTTCGCGGTAAAACTGTTGTAGACGCGCCATTTGGAACCCCAGTATTCCCGACCCTTAGGCCTTGATCTCTTCGCCGCTGGACTTGAAGACGCGGACCTTCTTGCCGTCAGCAAGAATCTTCGCGCCGACCCGGTCAGCTTTTCCGGTCGCGGCGTTGTAGATCGCGACATTCGATTGGTTGATAGGCATCGTTTTGTCAATCACGCCGCCCGTCGTCCCCTTCATGGGGTTGGGCTTGACATGCTTCTTGACCATGTTGATGCCCTCAACGATGACATGGTCGTCATCGACGCGCAGCGTCACTGCGCCGCGCTTGCCCTTGTCGCGGCCGGTCAACACGATGACCTGGTCGCCTTTGCGAATCTTGTTCATGGCTTTGTAGTCCTTTGGCAGATGGCGTGCGAGTTGCTTAAAGCACCTCGGGCGCCAGCGACACGATCTTCATGAACCGCTCGGTGCGCAACTCTCGCGTCACTGGCCCGAAGATGCGGGTGCCGATGGGCTCAAGCTTGGCATTGAGAAGCACGGCAGCGTTGCCGTCGAACTTCACGAGCGAACCATCTTGGCGACGCACGCCTTTGGCGGTGCGAACCACCACGGCACTGTAGACTTCGCCCTTCTTGACGCGACCACGCGGAGCGGCTTCCTTGATCGACACCTTGATGATGTCGCCAATGCCCGCATACCGGCGCTTGGAGCCGCCAAGCACCTTGATACACATGACGGACTTAGCGCCAGTGTTGTCAGCGACGTCAAGTCGCGATTGCATTTGGATCATTTGAGTCCCCAACTTGTCCTGTCTCGACACGCCGATCAGATAGATCGCGTCACTCGAGTCAGGCAGTCTTGGGCCCGTCATTCCCGCGCCGGTCACTCGACCAGCACAGGGCTGTTTGGGCGGATCCGGAAAGTCAGCTCTTGGCGAGCGCCTGAGCTGTCCTTCCGGCGAAGCTTGAGATTATGGACCGAAAACGTCAAGCACGTCAAGCGCTTTGACGAAAATCCTTTTGCAGCTCAAGCCAGTGACTTGGCTTGGGCCAACATGGTGCCAGCGTCACTGACTTCAAACTTGCCAGGCGCTTCAACATTGAGCGTCTTGACGACGCCGTCGACCACCAACATCGAGTAGCGATTGCTGCGCAAGCCCATGCCACGCGCGTTGAGGTCAAGCGTCAGTCCCGTCGCCTTGCTGAAATCCGCACTGCCGTCGGCCATCATCCGAACCTTGCCAGCGACATGCAGATCGCGCCCCCATGCGCCCATCACGAAAGCGTCGTTGACTGAGACGCACCAGACCTCGTCGATACCCGCGGCCTTGAGTGCGGCGGCTTGTTCGACATAGCCCGGCACATGCTTGGCGGAGCAGGTCGGTGTGAATGCACCTGGCAGCGCGAAGATCGCCACTTTCTTGCCGGCGGTAGCCTTGGCGATATCGAAGGCATTGGGACCGATAGAACAGCCGTTGCCTTCGACCTCGACGAATTCGCTAAGGCTGCCAGCGGGCAACTTGTCGCCTACTTTGATCATCTGGTGTCTCCTGAGAGGGTTCAAAAAGAAAGGATCGGCCAAAAAAAATGGCCGGCCGCCAGTATCTGGCGTTCCGACCGTCGCTGGGCGTGCAGGGAATTTCAACCCCGCAGCGCCAGCGGATTAGACCAAGCCTGCCTTCTGCAGCAGTTTGGTCACCACCCAGGACTTGGTCTTGCTGATCGGCCGGCCTTCGGCGATCTCGACCGTGTCACCGGTGTGGTATTCACCCTTTTCGTCATGGGCTTGGTATTTGCGCGAGCGTCCGACGATCTTGCCGTAGAGCGCGTGCGTGACACGGCGCTCGACCAGCACGGTGACGGTCTTGCTTCGCTTGTCACTGACAACCCGACCGACCAGCGTACGGGTATTCTTGACAGGAGCGGCCGCAGCCGCCTGTTGAACCTGGGCTTCGCTCACTGGGCGGCTCCCTTCTTTTTCTCGGCAAGGATGGTCTTGGCGCGAGCAATGTCACGCTTGGTTTCACCCAGCGTGTTGTGGTTGCCCAGTTGCTGGGTGGCCTTCTGCATGCGCAGGCCGAAATGAGCCTTCAGCAGATCGGTGACCTCTTTCTCGAGACCAGCGATGTCCTTGGCGCGGAGTTCTGATGCTTTTGTCATGTTTGCTCCGTGTTCAGGTGCCGATTTGGCGCGTGACGAATGTGCAGCGCAACGGCAGCTTGGCAGCGGCGAGCGTGAAAGCCTCGCGAGCCAGCGCTTCCGGTACACCATTCAGCTCGTACAACACCTTGCCTGGAACGATCTCGGCCACGTAGTACTCTGGATTGCCTTTACCGTTACCCATCCGAACTTCGGCCGGCTTTTGAGAGATCGGCTTGTCCGGGAAGATACGGATGAAGATCCGGCCGCCGCGCTTGATGTGGCGCGAGATGGCCCGACGGGCAGCTTCGATCTGGCGCGCAGTGATGCGGCCGCGCTCGGTAGCCTTCAGTCCGAACTCACCAAACGACACATTGGCACCACGTGTGGCGACGCCGGTGTTGCGGCCTTTTTGTTCCTTGCGGAATTTGCGACGTGCTGGTTGCAGCATGTTTTCTACTCCTTAGGCTGCGCCGGTGCCGGGCGTGGCGATTTTTCGCACACGCTTGGCAGCCGGACGACCGTCAGCCCCGACATCGCCGGGCTTGCTGTCGGTCGGTGCAGCATCGCTGCGCGGACCGCGATCTGCGCCTGGGCGCGGACCACGGCGGTCGGGTGAGCCGGGCCCGCCTGGGCCACCAGGGCCGCCTGGACGTGGGCCGCGGCGTGGCCGACGGTCCTCTTCCTGGCCTTCTGGCCTGGCGCTGCCAGGTGCGTCGCCGCGACCGAGATGGTCGCCGCGATAGACCCAGACCTTGCAGCCGATGATGCCGTAGGTGGTCTTGGCTTCGGAGAATCCGTAGTCAATGTCAGCACGCAAGGTGTGAAGCGGCACGCGGCCTTCGCGATACCACTCGCAGCGGGCGATCTCGATACCGTTCAATCGGCCAGACGACATGATCTTGATGCCCAAGGCACCCAGACGCATGGCGTTCTGCATCGCACGTTTCATCGCGCGACGGAACATGATGCGCTTTTCGAGCTGCTGGGTGATCGAGTCGGCGATCAGCTGAGCATCGATTTCGGGCTTGCGCACCTCTTCGATGTTCACAGCCACCGGCACGCCAAGTCGGCGCGTCAGTTCGGCCTTCAGGTGCTCGATGTCCTCGCCCTTCTTGCCGATCACCACGCCCGGACGCGCCGAGAAGATGGTGATGCGAGCGTTCTTGGCAGGGCGCTCGATCAGCACGCGCGAAACCGCCGCGTTCTTGAGCTTCTTCTTCAGGTACTCGCGTACATCGAGGTCTTCTGCGAGCATGCCCGCGAAGTTGCGCCGTGAGGCGTACCAGCGCGAAGCCCAGGCGCGGGTCACCGAAAGGCGAAAGCCAGTCGGATGGATCTTTTGTCCCATATTTTTCCCCAGCCTTTCAGTTACCGACTGTCACGTAAATGTGACATGTGGGCTTGCTGATGCGGTTGCCACGGCCCTTGGCGCGAGCCGAGAAGCGCTTGAGCGTGGCGCCTTGCTCGATGTAGATCGAGGTGATCTTGAGCTCGTCGATGTCGGCGCCGTCGTTGTGCTCGGCGTTCGCGATCGCGGACTCCAGGGCCTTCTTGACGATACCGGCAGCCTTCTTTTGGGTGAATGCCAGGATGTTGAGGGCCTGGTCCACCTTCTTGCCGCGAACGAGATCGGCTACCAACCGGCCCTTGTCGGCCGACAGGCGCACACCCCGTACGATTGCTTTGGTTTCCATCGTCGGCCCCTTACCGCTTCGCTTTCTTGTCCGCCGGATGACCCTTGAAATTACGGGTCATGGCGAACTCACCGAGCTTGTGACCGACCATTTGGTCGCTCACATACACGGGGACGTGTTGTTTGCCGTTATGAACGGCGATCGTGAGGCCGATGAAATCAGGCAGGATCGTCGAACGACGGGACCAAGTCTTGATCGGCTTCTTGTCCTTGCCGGCCACGGCTTTTTCAGCTTTGGCCTGAAGGTGGTGGTCCACGAAGGGACCTTTTTTGAGTGAGCGTGCCATGGATCGATACCCTTACTTCTTGCGCCGCGACACGATCATGCTCTGTGTGCGCTTGTTGCTGCGAGTGCGGTAGCCCTTGGTCAGCGTGTTCCACGGCGACACCTGAGCCTGACCTTCGCCAGTGCGGCCTTCGCCGCCGCCGTGCGGGTGATCGACCGGGTTCATCGCAACACCCCGGACTGTCGGACGGATGCCCCTCCAACGGATCGCCCCAGCCTTGCCGTACTGGCGCAGGTTGTGCTCTTCGTTGGAGACCTCGCCGATGGTGGCACGGCAGTCGATATGGATCTTGCGAACCTCACCCGAGCGCAAGCGAACCTGCGCGTAGGTGCTTTCGCGCGCCATCAGGGTCACCGAGGTGCCGGCTGAACGCGCGATCTGCGCGCCTTTGCCAGGCAGCATCTCGACGCAGTGAATGGTTGAGCCGACAGGAATGTTGCGGATCGGCAGCGTGTTGCCCGCCTTGATCGGCGCCTCGGCGCCGCTCAGCAGCTTGGCACCGATCTCAAGCCCGCGCGGGGCAATGATGTAGCGGCGTTCGCCATCGGCGTAACAGACCAGCGCAATGTGCGCTGTTCGGTTCGGGTCGTACTCAATGCGCTCGACCTTGGCCGGAATGCCGTCCTTGTTGCGCACGAAGTCGACCACACGATAGTGGTGCTTGTGACCACCACCCTTGTGACGAACCGTGATATGGCCGTTGTTGTTGCGGCCGGAATTCTGCTTCTGGGGTTCGAGCAACGATGCCTCGGGCGCGCCCTTGTGCAGGTGCTTGTGCACCACTTTGACCACGGCACGACGGCCTGGTGAAGTGGGTTTGACTTTGACGACGGCCATGGTTTACGCAGCCTCCCCAGTGAAGTTGAGCTCCTGGCCCGGCTTCAACGACACATACGCCTTCTTGGCGTGGTCGCGGCGGCCGATACGGCCCCCGAAGCGCTTGGCCTTGCCCTTTTGGTTGGCGACGTTGACCTCAAGCACCTCGACCTTGAACAGCAGTTCGACTGCTGCCTTGATCTCGGGTTTGGTCGCATCGCGCAGCACCTTGAACAACACCTGGTTGTTCTTCTCGAGCACGCTGGTGGCCTTTTCGGACACGATGGGCGCGACCAGAACCTGGGCCAGACGGGCTTCGGTGAACTTCAGATTCATTGCACCGTGGCTCATGCGAACATCTCCTTGAGCTGCTCGATCGCCGCCTTGGTCACAAGAATCTTCTTGTAATAGACCAGCGACAGCGGATCAGCGTAACGCGGCTCTATCACCAGCACATTGGCCAAGTTGCGCGAGGCCAGCGCCAGGTTGTCGTCGACAACGTCGGCAATCACCAACACCGACTCCAGGCCCATGGCCTTGAACTTGGCCGCGAGCAGCTTGGTCTTCGGCGCCTCGATCGAAATCGAGTCGACGACGGCCAGACGACCGTCACGCGCCAACTGCGAGAGGATGGCCGCCATGCCGGCGCGGTACATCTTCTTGTTGACCTTGTGCGAGAAGTTCTCGTCAGCCTTGTTCGGGAAGGTGCGACCACCCCCACGCCAGATCGGCGACGAGGTCGACCCGGCGCGTGCGCGGCCGGTGCCCTTCTGACGCCAAGGCTTCTTGGTGCTGTGGTGAACCGCTTCGCGGTTCTTCTGTGCGCGGGTGCCTTGGCGGGCGTTGGCCTGGTAGGCCACGACCACCTGATGCACCAGCGCTTCGTTGTAGTCGCGCGCAAACACGGTGTCAGGCGCGTCGAACTTGTCAGTGGCCTGGCCTTGGTCGTTCAGGAGCTCGAGCTGCATCACTGGGCTCCTTTCTTGGCCTTGACCTTGATGGCCGGTCTCACAGTCACAAAGCCGCTGTTGCAGCCTGGTACTGCGCCGCGCACCAGCAGCAGCTGACGGGCTTCGTCAATACGCACGATGTCCAGGTTCTGGGTCGTGACGGTGTCGTCGCCCAAATGGCCGGACATCTTCTTGCCTGGGAACACGCGACCAGGATCCTGCGCCATCGAGATCGATCCAGGGACGTTGTGCGACCGGCTGTTGCCGTGCGACGCGCGCTGCGATTTGAAATGATGGCGCTTGATCGTGCCGGTGAAGCCCTTGCCGATGGAGGTGCCTTGCACATCCACCATCTGGCCCACAGCAAACAAGGTCACGGGCACGGTGGCGCCCGGTGCATAGTCACTGAGGATTTCGGCGGCGACGCGGAACTCGCGCAGGATTTCGCCAGATTCCACACCTGCCTTGGCAAGGTGGCCAGCAGCTGGCTTGGACACGCGAGAAGCTTTGCGTGTGCCGAACGCCACTTGCAGGGCGTTGTAGCCGTCGTTTTGCTCGGTTTTGACCTGGGTGACGCGGTTGTTCGACACATCGAGCACCGTCACAGGGATGGCGTCGCCGTCGTCCGTGAAGATACGCATCATGCCGACCTTGCGGCCCAGCAAACCGAGTCGATAGCCTGTTGCGGCTGTCGTCATGGCTTTTCTCCAGCCCCCGATCCATTTCATTGGAAGGGGCTTTTGTTTCAAACACCCGACATCGATTGGCCGGGGATGACTTTTGTCCAGGAGTTCGACTGCCTTGCTGCTGCAGTCTGGCTCTGGGCATTTTGCTGATCGGCCCAGCTTGGTGCTGTGCCGTCCGCGAAAAGCTGATGAGTATAGCTCGCTTGCGGGTCAGCCCGCAAGTCGGCTTACTTATTGCAGCTTGATTTCGACGTCCACACCTGCCGGCAGGTCGAGTTTCATCAACGCGTCGACGGTCTTGTCGGTCGGGTCAACGATGTCCATCAGGCGTTGGTGGGTGCGGATCTCGAACTGATCGCGCGAGGTCTTGTTGACGTGCGGCGAACGCAGGATGTCGAACCGCTGCATGCGCGTTGGCAGTGGCACCGGCCCTTTGACGATGGCGCCAGTGCGCTTTGCCGTCTCGACGATCTCGAGCGCTGACTGGTCAATCAGCTTGTAGTCAAACGCCTTCAGGCGAATGCGGATCTTTTGCTTTTGCATGACTTGTCCTTGGTAAAGAGCGATGAAGCCGGTACGGTCGCGGGGCGACCGTACCGGCAGGTCATGCAAGGTTTAAGCAATGATCTTGGCGACGACGCCGGCGCCGACGGTGCGGCCGCCTTCGCGGATCGCGAAACGCAGACCTTCTTCCATTGCGATCGGTGCGATCAGCTTGACCGTGATGCTGACGTTGTCGCCGGGCATCACCATTTCCTTGTCCGCCGGCAACTCAACCGCGCCCGTCACGTCCGTCGTGCGGAAGTAGAACTGTGGACGATAGTTGTTGAAGAACGGCGTGTGGCGACCGCCCTCTTCCTTGCTCAACACGTAGATCTCGGCCGTGAAGTGCGTATGCGGCTTGACGCTGCCCGGCTTGCACAGCACTTGGCCGCGCTGCACGTCTTCGCGCTTGGTGCCGCGCAGCAAGATACCAACGTTGTCACCGGCCATGCCCTGGTCCAGCAGTTTGCGGAACATTTCAAC
>JBILYN010000260.1:0-6316 GCA_044377715.1 Aquabacterium sp. | reverse complement strand
CGGTGCGCGAAATCTCGGGCACATGGCGGGCGATCAGCTCACCGAGCTTGCGCATCAGCGCCGCGCGCTCGGTCGCCGGCTTGCCGGCCCAGGCCGGGAAAGCCGCTTTGGCGGCAGCGACCGCTGCGTGGACTTCGGCAGCGCCGCCGTCGGCGACCTCGGCCAGCACCTGCTGGTTGCTGGGGTTGATGGTTTCGAAAGTGGCCGCTGCGTCGGCCGAATCGACCGACTTGCCGTTGATCAGGTGTTGGATTCTCATGCGGGTTCTGCAGTGTGGGTCAGGGCTCGTCCGGGTATTCGAGGGCTTGCGCGGTCTCGGCTTGGCTCGTGTTTCTAGCGGCCGTAGACCGAGTCGGCCGCCAGCGTGTTGACAAGTCGGCCGACCTGGTCGATCTCGCAGACCACCTCATCACCGGGCTGGACGTTGACGACGCCGTCGGGTGTGCCGGTCAGGATCACGTCGCCGGCGCGCAGCGTCATGAAGTCGCTGAGGTACTCGATCAGGCTGGCGACGCTGTGGATCATCTGTCGGGTGTGGCCTTGCTGCGTGATCTGGCCGTTGACATAGGTACGCAGCCCAAGCGCCTGCGGGTCCGGGATTTCGGACGCCGACACCAACCAGGGTCCGATCGCGGTGCCGCCGTCGCGGTTCTTGACCCGCAGGTTGGGCCGGTACCAGTTCTCGAGGTAGTCGCGAACCGCGTAGTCGTTGCTCACGGTGTAGCCGGCGACATGATCCAGCGCGTGGGCAGCTTTGACGCGTCGCGCCGTCTTGCCGATCACCACCGCGAGCTCGCACTCGTAGTGCATGAAAGCGGCGTCGGCCGGGCGCCGGGTGTGGCCGCGGTGGCCGACCAGCGAGCCCGGGCTTTTGAGGAACACCAAGGGCTCGTCCTGGGTGCTGACGGTGAGCTCCTTGGACAGCTCCTTGACATGGTCGGCGTAGTTCAGGCCTAGCGCGATGATGCTGCCGACCTCGAAGGGCGGCAGCCAGACGACAGCGGTCTCGGCCAGCACCCGGCCATCGGCCAGTTGCAGGCCTTGTTCATGCGGGGTGGCGCTGTGGATGGCGCCGTCGTAGGCGACGCGGGCTTGGCGGGTCATCGCGCAGATTCCTCGTTGAGCGGTGCAGCTTCGGCGACCAGCATGTTGTGGAGCCGGCCCAGGCCGTCGATCTCAATCGCCACCTGCTGGCCGGCGCGCGCCAGCGGCGCATCAGCAGACACACCGAGCATCAAGATGTCGCCTGGCGACAGCGTCATGAACTCGCTGACATCGGCCAGCAAGCGCGCCGCGTTGCGGATGCGGTCACCGGTGTGGGTCTGCTGCACCAGCGCCCCGTCAACATAGACCCGCACGGTCAGGGCGTCGACCGAATTCGGCAAATCAGCCAGCGCCACGACTTTGGGCCCAAGCGGGCAGAACCCGTCCCTGGCCTTGAAGCGGACGCTGGGCCGGTAAAAGCTCGCGTGCGGCACGCTGAGGTCGTTGACGATCACCGCGCCCGCGACATGGTCCAACGCATCGGCCTCGCTGACCCGGCAGGCGGTGCGGCCTATCACCAGGCCGAGCGCAGCGCCAAGCTGCAGCGCAGCGGCATCAGCGGGCACCACGACCGCGTCGCCATCAGCGGTCAAAGTGTTGCGCGGCTTGATGTAGAGCACAGGTGCGCGGGGCGGCGCCTTGTGCGGCGGCAGGTTCACCGCGTCGCCCAGCCCGGCCAGCGCTGGCGCGTGGTTGAGCAGGCAGCCGTAGACCACGCCGGACAGCTTGTACGGCGCGGTGTTGAATTCGAGCGTCGGCAGGTGGGACGGGTTCATCGGCGGTCAGATCACTAAGAAGTGAGCAATATAGTCGCGAACATCCTGCTGCGTCAATCCGAGCCAGCCTTGGCTGCCGGTAGACGCATCGTGCAATGGCCGATGTCCGCTGCCTGCCTTGTTGAAAGTGTCTTGCCATGAAGTTGATCCCCCGCCCTGCTGCCGACGCGCAGCGCATTGCGCGCCGCAACCTACCGTTGCTGCTACTGCAAGCGCGCGAGAGTGTGATCGCCAACTTCAGGCCTATCCTCAATGCCCATGGTTTGACGGAGCAGCAGTGGCGGATCCTGCGCGTGCTCCTCGATGCCGGTGCGCTTGAGCCGCGCGAGATCGTCGAACTTTGCCGAATTTCCAGCCCGAGTTTGGCGGGCGTGCTGGCGCGCATGGACAGGCTAGGCTGGGTTCTGCGTGAGCGTTGGCCAGACGACGCGCGCAGGATTCGGGTGTCATTGAGCGACAGCGGACGCGCGCTGGCGCAGCGCATAACGCCGATGATCGAGAAGACTTATGGCGACATCGAGGCCGCGATTGGCGCGGATTTGATGGCAGGTTTCTATGCCAAGCTTGACGAGATGATTGGCTTGCTGGCGAAGATGCCGCGTTGACCGCTGTGGCTAGCCTATGCGGCGCCAGGGCGTCAGCCTCGCAGACCGCGCGAAGCTTGTGCCTGGGTGCCTGAGCCTGCACGGCGCACACATCGAAAGGACGGCGTGGCTTCCGAGGCGAGGACGCTTTCTACCTGCTTTGCGCAGCTTCTGTTTAAAAATGAACTAACGCCAATGAGGCCTAGATGAATGGATGGCTCTGAGCCAATCGCTAGCACTCCACAGTCGATGACGGTGCTAACATTCCTCGAGCGTTAGTTCGTTTTTATGATTGATCCTGCTTCCAAGTCCCTCTCCAATCTGGCTGTGCTGCACCGGGTCTTCGAGGACTGGTGTGGCCAGCAGCGCCTGACTGGCCGACTGCGTCATGCGTCGTCCGAGGCGGTCTATCGGGCAATGTGGCATGCGCTGGCGGCCTGGTGCGTTGTTCAGACTCCGCCGCTGCGATTGAACGATCTGCGCGCGCTGAGCCTCACGGCCTATCTCGCCTCGCGCAGTGGCAACGCCGGCCCTGACCAATCCTTGACAGCGCGTTACCAATGGCGACTGCTCAGCCTGGTGCAGCGGGTGCAGGCCCATCATGCGGATCAACTGCGCCGGCCTGCGCCGACCGCGGCTGCCGAACTGATCGCCGCCCAGCCCGAGGTGCGCAACGCCAATGCAGCGGACGCGAAAGCGCTTCCCGAACACCTGTCGGCATCCGACCTTCAGCGACTGCTGACCCTGCTGGCCTCAGAAGCTCCGGCGGCCATGCGGTGGCAAGACCAGCGCGACCGCTGTGCCGCAGCGCTTCAATTGGGCGCTGGGCTGGGGCCTGGTGATCTGCGAGCGCTGCGCCTGGCCGATGTGGTGCCAGCGGCCGGGCCAGCCCTGCCCTGGCAGTTGCGCATTCCTGCCAACGGGAGTGCGCCGCTACACATCGCACCCATCGCCGATTGGTCAGCCACGCTGCTGGCAGCCTGGTTGCAAAAGCGGCAAGCGCTGGCGGGCGACTGGCTCTTCCCCTCCACCCGAAGCGGCAAACCCTGGGGCAAGGTCGCGCAGTACGAGGCCGCGCAACGGGTTCTCGCCGACGCCGGCCTGGAGCCCGCTGCCGGCGGCTCGTTCCGCCTCAGGCACAGCTTTGCTTTGCGCCAACTGCAACATGGCATCACGCCCGACCAGTTGTCGCGCTGGCTGGGTGTGATCGACCCTGCGGTGATGACGCGCTATCAACGGGTGCTGGGTCCGATCAGCCTGCCGGCAGACAGCCCTGCGTGTACAGGCGCCGGCCGCCCGGTGTAGCTGCTACCAGGCACGCACTTGTGGCAGACCACGGCGTCCTGAAGCTAGGCGCTCAGGGCCTGAGCAGCCCGCTTGCGTTCGCGCAGCGGCGACGACGAATCCGACGCTGGCGCAGCGCCGCCGCAACTATGCTGGTTCCTCCAGCACGGAGACAAGCCATGCATCCAGGTGACCAGGACATAGCGCGCGCGGTGAATGAACTGGCCGATCGCCTGCCCACGCCGCTTCGGCCGCTGGCGGCCGTCGCTTTCGACTACCGCTGGTCCTGGGCCGTCGACGGCGCAGCCACTTTCGCCGCGATAGAACCCGAGCGCTGGGCTCGCTGCGGCGCGAACCCGCTGCGCTTGCTGACCGAGACCCCCAGCACCACCTTGGCAAGAGTCGCTGCTGACAGGTCTTGGCTGAACCGGGTCCAAAAATTGGTCGCCGAACTCGCAGCTGACCGGGCCAGGCCCTGTCCAGCGCCATGGTGCGAAAGCCGCCCAGCCGCCGAACCCGCCAACCCGCGGATCAGTCCAGCCAACCCGGTCGCGTATTGCTGCGCCGAATTCGGCATCCACGGCTCGCTGCCGATCTACTCTGGCGGGCTGGGCGTGCTGGCAGGCGACATCCTCAAAGAGGCTTCCGACCTGGCGCTGCCGATGGTCGGCGTTGGGCTGATGTACCGCAGCGGCTATTTCCATCAGCACATCGACCCCTCGGGTCTGCAGCATGAGTACTGGATAGACGCCGACCCCGAGCGCCTGCCTTGCGCCAAGGTCACCGACGCTGACGGTCAAGCGCTGCGGGTCGTGGTGCCGATCCACGGCGAGCAGGTCCAGGCCCAGGTCTGGCGTGTCGATGTCGGGCGGGTACCGCTCTACCTGCTAGACACCGACCTGCCCGACAACAGCCAGGTCGGCCGCTGGGTGACGTCTAGGCTGTACGAGAGCAACCGCGCGATCCGGCTGGCTCAATACGTGATGCTGGGCGTGGGAGGCCTGCGGGCGCTGCGGGCGATGGGCATCGCGCCCAGCGTCTACCACTTCAACGAGGGCCACCCGGTGCTCGGCGTTGCCGAACTGCTGGCCCAGGCACAGACCGACCTGCAACCCGAGGCCGCCTGGCAGCGCGTGCGCGAGCAACTCGTTTTCACCACCCACACCCCTGTGGCCGCAGGCAACGAGACCTATTCGCGCGGCGAGTTGTTGGCCGCGCTGAGCCCGGCTGACGACCCATCGGGCAAGCTGTCAGCCGACCATGAGCAACTGCTGACGCTCGGCCGGACGGATCCGGGCCAGCCCGACGCGCCGGTCAGCCTGACCGCCCTCGCGCTGCGCGCCAGCCGCCACGCCAACGGTGTCAGCCGGCGCCATGGCGAGGTCGCGCGGGCGATGTGGCAATCGCTCTACCCAGGATGCGCGCCCGACCAGGTGCCGATAGACCATGTCACCAACGGCGTCCACCTACCAACCTGGCTGCAGGGCCCGATACGAACGCTGCTCGACCACCACCTGGGTCAAGGCTGGCTAGAACGCGCCGACGACCCGGCGACTTGGGCGCCCGTGGACAACATCCCAGCGGCCGAACTCTGGGCCGCACGCTGCGCTGCACGCCGGCAACTGGTCGAACTGATCTCGCATCGAGCGACCAGCGACCGCTTGCGTCGCGGCGAGCCACTAGCCTACGCCGAAGCGATCGGCCACGGCTTCGACATCGATCGCCTGACGATAGGCTTCGCGCGCAGGCTCGCCACCTACAAGCGCTTGCACCTGGTCGCCTTGTTGCCCGAGCGCGCGATGGGCTTGATCGATGCTGTCAGGCCGGTGCAGTTTGTGTTCGCCGGCAAGGCACACCCCGACGACAACGCCGCCAAGGATTGCGTGCGCCAGGTGTTCTCGCTCAAACACGCGCCAGCGGTGGCCGGCCGGGCCGCGTTCCTGGAGGACTACGACATCCCGTTGGCAGGCCAGTTGGTGTCGGGCTGCGACGTCTGGGTCAACCTACCGCGCCCACCGCAGGAAGCCAGTGGCACCAGCGGCATGAAATCCTGCCTGGGCGGTGGCCTGCAGCTGTCGGTGCTAGACGGCTGGTGGGCCGAGGCCTTTGATGGCAGCAACGGTTGGGCGATCAACGGCGACATCGCCGCTGACCCGCAAGCCCAAGACTTGCGCGATGCCGGCGCGCTGTTCGACCTGCTGGAAAACGAGGTGCTGCCGATGTTCCACCAGCGCGATGCCGATGGCATTCCTCAGCGCTGGGTCGCGATGATGCGCCGCAGCCTGCAAACCAACGGGCCGCGCTTCTCGGCCAAACGCATGCTGCGCGAATACGTCGAGCGGATCTACCCTAGGCCATGATCCTGGCCCTGTCGGCCGCCCACGATCAGGCCGTGGTCGAAGCCTCCGGGTACAGGCCATGCACCCGTCCATGCAGCCGCGCCAGCCCGAGCAAGGCGTCGATGAAAGGGGTGGGCAGACCGACGCGCTGGGCGATCTCGCACACCACCGTGACGAGCGCGTCAAGCTCGACCGCTCGCCCTGCCTCCACGTCTTGCAGCATCGAGGTCTTGAATGCCCCCAGCTTGCGCGTGATCTGGTGCCTGTCTTCGCTCGTCTGGTCGATCGC
>JBILYN010000259.1:0-6346 GCA_044377715.1 Aquabacterium sp. | reverse complement strand
CCTCGGGGTCTTGCCGCTGGCGGGCTATGGCATCGGCCAACGTCTGGAGTTCCTGCTGATCCCGATCGCGTTCGGCATCGGCGTGGCGGCGGTGCCGATGGTGGGCATGGCGATCGGCGCAGGCCAGGTCGCACGTGCGCGAAAAGTGGCCTGGACGGCCGGCTTGGTGTCGGCCTTCAACCTCGGCATCGTGGGCGCGGTGGTGGCGCTGGCACCCGACCTGTGGGCGGGGCTTTTCACGTCTGACGAACAGGTGCTGGGGCCGGCGCGGGAATACCTGCGTCTGGCCGGTCCGGCATTCCCGTTGTTCGGCCTGGGGCTGACGCTGTACTTTGCCTCGCAGGGCTCGGGCAAGGTGTTCGGCCCGGTGCTGGCCTCGACATTGCGCCTGGTGGTGGTCGCCGTCATCGGCAGCTGGCTGGTGGGCCGCAACGCGCCGGCCAGCCACTACTTCCTGCTGGTAGCGCTCGCGATGGCGGTCTATGGGCTGTCCACGGCGCTGGCCATCAAGGTCACGCCCTGGGGCCCACCGGCGGCACGCTGAGGCCCGGCAGGCTAGTCCTCAGCGCGACCAGACGCCTTCAGCCCGCCCGCCGCGTGCCCTTGGCGCGCGCCATGAACTCGACCGCTTCTGGCCGCTCGTTCAGCCAGCCGGCCCAGCGCTTGGCGACCTTGGCGATGCGCTCGGGCTCGACGCCAAGCTGAGACATCGCGACGCAGCCGTTGACCGACTCGTGGTAGCTCTCGATCAGGCCGCCTCGAAACACGAAGCGGCTCATGCCGTCGATCAGCACGGGCCGGCCGGCGTAGCCCGCCACCGTCGACGTGAAGCTCGACAGCGACCAGGCATAGCCGGTGTTGCCCAAGCAGACCGGATCGAACATCTCCCAGCGGTAATCGGGCCCGGCGTCTCGGTGGAACACGTTTTGCATCATGTGCGCGATGTCCTGGCGTCCGCGGTGCGGGCCGTAGATGTAGTCGTGGTAGACAGCGTCTTCGGTGAAGCAGTCCGCAAACGCGGCGCCGTCGCCGGCTTCGGCGGCACGGGTGAAGCGCTCTAGCAGTTGGGTGAATTCGGCTTGGTCCATCGTGGCGATCCTGGTGGCGGGTGGTTGAACTCGGTGGCGGGCGACGTGCTCGGCCGATGTCGCGCAGCCTACACCAGCGCGTCAACCCCGATTGCCTAAGGTCCGGCCAAGCTGGTAGCCTTCGCTGAACCCCTCAATGAGAACCACCATGGCCCGCATCCCCTACTTCGACCCTGCCCTCGCCACCGACCGCGCCGCCAAGGCCTACGCCAAGCTGCCCGACCTCAACATCTTCCGGATGCTGGGGCATTCTGGCGACATGCTGGCCGGATTCAGCCGCTTCGGCGGCTACCTGCTCAACCTCACCAGCCTGGACCCGGTGCTGCGCGAGATCGCCATCGTCAGGGTTGGTGTGCTGTCCAAGGCCAGCTACGAGGTGTTCCAGCACGAGGCGATCTCCAGGCGCCTGGGCATGTCCGATGCGCTGATCCAGGCGATCCACGAAGGCCCGGACGCGGCCGCGTTCGACGAACGCCAACGGCTCGTGATGCGATTCACCGACGACGTGGTTCTGAACGTTCGGGCCAGCGACGCGACCTTTGTCCCGGCGCGCGAAGCACTCGGTGACAAGGTGCTGCAAGAGCTGACGGTGATCATCGGCTTCTACATGCTGGTCTCGCGCTTTCTCGAGACCTTCGACGTCGACATCGACGAGGGCGACCTGCCCAGCGTCAAGGTGTCGGGCGATCAGACGCCACCAGCGACCGGTCGTTGAACCTGTCCGATTCGGCCGCTGCGCTGAGCGGCCGCGTCAATCAGGTCTGATCTTCGCGCGCGCAATCACCGGCTTCCAACGCTGCTGCTCGGCGTCGATGAAGCGGGCGAACTCTGCACTGCTGCTGCCGACCACCAACGCGGCCTCGCTCTCGAGCAGCTTGGCCGCAGCGGGATCGCGCACGGCCTTGGCCGCCGCAGCGGCAAGCTTGTCGGCATGAGCTTGGGGCAGCGAGGTCGGCGCCAGCATGCCGTACCACTGGGTCATCTCGAAACCCGGGAAACCCTGCTCGGCCACAGTCGGCACGTCGGGCAACTGCGCCAGGCGCTGGGCGCTGCCGGTGGCGATGCAGCGCAGCTTGCCGGCCTTGATGAACTGCATCACCGCTGGCGCGCCAACTGCCGCAGCGTCGAGCCGCCCGCCCATCAAGTCGGTCAGCTGCGGACCGGTGCCTCGGTAAGGCACGTGCAGCATGAAGGTGCTGCTGGCCATCTTCAGGTACTCGATGGCCAGGTGCCCGGCGCTGCCGTTGCCGGCCGAGCCGTAGTTCAGCTGGCCGGGCCTGGCCCGGGCCAGCGCGAGGAACTCCGACAGGTTCCTGGCCGGCAGGTCGGGCCGCACCACGTACAGGCTGGGCACCTTGGACAGCAGCGAGATCGGCCTGAAATCCTTGGCCAGGTCATAGGGCAGCTTGTCAAAGATGAAGGGGTTGACCGCCAAAGTGCCGATGTGGCCCAGGATCAGCGTGTGCTGGTCGTCAGCGCGCGCGACCTCGCCCATCGCGACGTTGCCGGCACCACCGGGCTTGTTGTCGACGAACACGCTCTGGCCCAGCAGCTTGGCCAGTTCGGCAGCGGTCGCGCGCGCGACGATCTCCGAGCTGCCGCCGGGCGCAAACGGCACGACAAAGCGAATCGCCTTGTTCGGCCAAGCGGCCTCGGCCCGGGCCGGGAACAAGCTGGCCGCAGCGGTCGCGGTGGCCAGGCTGATGGCTTGGCGGCG
The DNA here is from genome assembly GCA_044377715.1 of Aquabacterium sp. Classification (GTDB taxonomy): domain Bacteria; phylum Pseudomonadota; class Gammaproteobacteria; order Burkholderiales; family Burkholderiaceae_C; genus Pseudaquabacterium. Next base: position 3,541 of record JBILYN010000259.1, on the reverse strand, counting down.
GCTGAGGTGGTCTCGGTTCATTGGGCTCCAAGGTGTACGGTGATGGCTGCGCAATGTGCCCACCCAGCGCTGAAACGCCGCGCAAGCCGGGACGTGATGCCAACCCGATGCTTAGCCCTGCAGCCCCGCGAAGACATGCTGCACGTCTTCGTTGGCATCTAGCGCAGCCAGAAAGGACTCGACTTCTTCGAGTTGTTCGGCGCTCAAGCTGTCGGCGCTGACAGGATTTTTGGGCTTGTAGCCCAACCTCGCCGACAACACCGTGAAGCCCTGGGCCGGCAGCGCGCGGCTGACCAGGTCGAGGTCAGCAGGGTCGGTCAGGAACAGCGTCGCGCCGTCCGCATCGGCCGGCTCGAAATCCTGCGCACCGGCTTCGATGGCCGCGAGTTCGGGGTCTGCGTCTTTGACGGCGGGCTCGGCTTCGATCATGCCCAGGTGTTCGAAATCCCAGGCCACCGCACCCGAGCTGCCGAGTTGGCCTTTGCGGAACAGCACGCGCATCTCGGACGCCGCGCGGTTGACGTTGTCGGTCAGGCACTCGACCATCACCGGCACATGGTGCGGCGCAAAGCCTTCGTACATCGCGTGCTCGAAGTGCACGGCTTCACCGCTGAGCCCAGCGCCCTTCTTGATCGCGCGGTCCAGCGTCTCCTTGGGCATCGACACCTTGCGCGCCTGCTCGACGACCAGCCGCAAGCGCGAGTTCGCCGCCGGGTCGGCGCCGTGCCGCGCCGCGATCATGATGTCCTTGGCCAGCTTGCCGAACAGCCTGCCCTTGGCATTCGCGGCGAGGTCCTTGTGCTTGGCTTTCCACTGCGCGCCCATGTCTGCATTTCCCTGAAGTTGCCCGGATCGAGACCTCGAGGTCTGGTCCTGGCGGGTGAAGGTCCGCGCGGGCTTCCGGGGCACATGGCGCTTGAGCGGGCGATTTTAGGTCCAGCCTCGCGCGCCCAAGCAAGCGCCGCTATTTCGACCCGGCGCGAATAGGCTCACCGAAGATCACCCAGCGCTTGCCATCGAAACGCGCGGTGCGGAAGGTCGAGAAAGTCGAGTAGTCGTCAGGCGTGACGTTGACCGTCACGCCGGGCAGCAGCAGGCTGAACGGCTGGTTCTTGATGTTGGTGGCTTGCTTCAACACGTTCTCGCGCGTCAGGTCGTCACCGCAGTTCTTCAGGATCAGCTCGATCATCTGGGCCGACACATAGCCCAGCACGACCGAAGAGTCCGCCAAGTTGCCTTCGGGATGCCACTGCTTCATGAAGGCCAGGAACTCCTTCATGCCCGGGTCGTTGTCCCAGCTCGGGTCGCCGACGAGCTTGAGCGCCATCGCAGTGATCAGACCGACGCCGTTCTGCGGACCCGCCGGCTCGAGCACCGAAGCCTGCGAGCTCGAGACCGAGACGATGTAGAAATTGGGCTTCCAGCCCAGGTCGGCCACCTTGCGGATCACCATCGCGCCGAACTTGGGCGTGGCCATCGTGAACAAGGTGTCAGCGCCGGTGTTCTTCAGATCGATGATCTGCGAGTCGATGGTCGGGTCGGTGACCTCGTAAGTCACTTCCTTGGTGATCTGGCTGACTTTCGCGCCCAGACCCATCTTGAAGCCCTTGACGTAGTCGCGGCCCGAATCGTCGTTCTGCGAAATGATCGCGATCTTGGCGTTCGGGAAGTTCTGAAGCACGTGCTTGGCGTAAATCATGCCTTCCTCGATGTAGGGCGGGAAGAAAGGCGTGGACCAAGGGTAGTTCTTGGGGTCGTTCCACTTGGAAGCGCCCGACGAGATCAGCAGCTGCGGCACCTTCTTCTGGTTCAGGTACTTGTGGGTGGCGCTGTTGGTGGGCGTGCCCAGCGCGTTCATGATCGCCAGCACTTCGTCTTGCTCGACCATTCGGCGGGTCTGCTCGATGGTCTTGGGCGGGCTGTAAGCGTCGTCGAGCGAGAGCAGGTTGATCTTGCGCCCGTTGATCCCGCCCTTGGCGTTGAGCATCTTGAAGTAAGCCAGCGTGGCCCGGCCCTGCGACCCGTAGGCAGACGCCGGGCCGCTGTACGGCATGGTCTGGCCGATCTTGATTTCGGTGTCGGTGACACCGGGGCCGTATTTCTTCTGCGCATAGGCCGCGTGCATCGTCGCCAAGGCAACGAGCAAGCCGACGGCGATTTTCAAGAGTTGCTTCATGTTGGGGTCTCCACTTCGGTCTGTTTTCGAGGGCGGGCGAAACCCCGCGATGGCCGGCTGGACGAGCCTGGGGACCCTGGATCCGAAGCCGGCAAAGCGATGCGCGGCCAGCAAAACCCAGGGTCAGCAGCGCGACAAATCGGCAACGCAGACTCTCTCACACCATCGTAGCGCCCGTTCGCAAGACAGGGATGGCGCCAATGTGACGGCCCAGGCCGTCGCGCATGGGCCACCGCAACGGGAATGCGCCCGAGTCCAGCCTTACTGCGCCGCGATCCCCGCGGCTTTCCAGACCTCAGCCCAGCGCACTGTGTCGCGCTTGACGATGTCGGTGAATTCAGCCGACGTGGTACCGGTCGCCAGCAGCCCCAACTCCAGCATCTTGGCCCGGCCCTCGGGGGTCTGGATGATCTTGCTGATCTCGCTGCTGAGCCGGTCGACCACCGCGCGCGGCGTGCCCTTGGGCGCGACGAAGCCATTCCAGCCGACCAGGTCGAGCGGAAAACCGAGTTCGACAAATGTTGGCGCAGCCGGAAAGTGCGGCCAGCGCTTGGGTCCAGTCACGGCCAGCAACTGGGCCCGTCCGCCCTGGACCAGCGGGCCGATCGTCGCGAAGTCATGGATGCCCATCGTCGCGGTGCCGGCAATCACGTCCTGCACCGCAGGCGCAGCGCCCTTGTACGGCACATGCACCATGTCGAGCTTGGCAGCACTCTTGAGAATCTCGCCGTACAGGTGCGAACTGCTGCCGATGCCGAAAGACGCAAACGAGGTCTTGCCGGGGTTGGCCCGCGCGTAGCGAAGGAACTCATCGAGCGTCTTGGTGCCCAGCGCTGGCGCCACAACCATGCCCAGCGCGGCCATGCCGATCTGGTTGACCATCTCGAAGTCATCGGGCGCGTCGTAGGGCAGCTTGAGCATCGCGAACTTGTTGATGATCATGTTCGAAGAGTTGATGTAGGCGATGGTGTAGCCGTCTGGCAGCGACTGCTTGAGTGCACTGATGCCCACCACGCCTTGCGCGCCGGCCTTGTTGTCGACGATATAGGGCTGGCACAGCGCCGTCTGCAGCTTCTCACCCAGCCAGCGCGAGACGATGTCGGTCTGGCCGCCCGGCGGGTAAGGCACGATGATCTTGACCGGCCGGTTGGGCCAGGCCTGCGCCAGCGCAGCGCCAACAGGCAGGGTCATCATCAGCAGCAGGCCGAGGTGGCGGATGGACTTGAAAAGCATGCAGAGCTCCAGAGGGGTGTTGTCGAGCGAACGACGGTTGTCGAGCGAACGACGGTAGTCGATCAGACCACGCCACGCCTCGGCAAGACAATCCTGGTTTCGCCTAAGGCGCTCACCGCGTTACTGGGGACC
>JBILYN010000258.1:0-6358 GCA_044377715.1 Aquabacterium sp. | reverse complement strand
ACGTCGAAACCCCGCGTCTCCAGTTCGCGCCGAAACGCCTGTGCATCGGCCACGGCGTTGTCCAACTTCTTCGCATGCTGGTAGTCGTTGTTACCAATGACCAATGCCACGCGACGCTCAGCGCGAGACGCGTTGGCGGCCAGCAGCGTAGCGGGCGTGACAAGAACGAGCGCAAACAGCGCAATCAACCAGCGAAGCACTACTGCGCCCCGAGGTTGATCACGCGTACACGCCGATTGACTGCGGCTTCCGGGTCAACCCCATCGAGCAGACGGCTCTTGCCAAAGCCCCTTGTCTCGATACGTGCGCCGTCTGCAGCGTGCAGGGCCATCAGTTCTTGGCGCACCACATCGGCACGGCGCTCAGACAACACCTGGTTGTAGGCCTCACTGCCCTTGCCGTCGGTATGCCCCTCGATGCGGAAACGCTTGCCTGCAAGGCGCGGGTCCTTCAGCGCGCGACCGAGATTCCCAACCAAAACCGATCCCTCCGGCGTCAGCTTGGCCGAATTGAATTCGAAATTGATGTTCAGATCGATCGCCGCCGGCTTGTCAGGCTCGGCATTGGTGACGGAAACCCCACGGCTGACGTCATCCTTGAAGAAGGAGCGCGTCTGCGCCCCCGTTGCAGGCAGCTGTGACGGCGCCGCCAGTTTGGCGGCAATGTCCTGCGCACCGGGCAGGTCTGCCGCAAAGGCTGCGCCGCTTGGTAGCAGCAAGGCGACCAGCAGCAGGCGAAATCTACGCAATGTGTCCATTTTTGAATCTTCAGTGTTTTTCAACGTTTGCTCGTTGTGATAGGCAGAAAGGCCGCTGACACTTTGCCTTTGACCTGCTGCTGCGCAAGGATGGCCAAGCGGAATTCTGTCAAGTATTCTCGTTCCGTTTCTTCCTGCGGGCGGTCCAGCGCCAACAGCGGTGTGGCTGACGCCACCACCACCAGGCTCTCTTGGCCGAAGGTCGGGCCCGAGATCATGTATTCGCCCTTGCTGCCGAGCGTCAGACGCGTGCCGGCGGGCAGCGGCTTGTTGCCTTGATCGGCATAGCGGCGCAGGTGCACCACCTGACCGTCGGCCTGCAGGTACGACACGTACAGGTACGCGGCGTAAGCCGGTGAGGTCACCTGGAAAGACAGCGCATCGCCCTCGCGCAACTGCGGTTTGACGATGGACAGCCCGAGGCCCGCCGATTCTTCCAGCGGTTTGGCCAATGTCAGCAAGGTTTCGCATTGCGGCCAAGGACGGTGCTGCACGTCGAGTTTTACGCCCTCGCTCACTGCTGAAACCAGATCACGCAGTTTGAGCGTATCCGCCAGCTCGCCGACAAAGCCGGACACCGAAAGCTGATTTCCGCGCAGGATCGCACGCACGTCAGCACAACGCATGTCTTTGGCCAGTGCGTTGACCTGGCGCTCGATGTCGCGCAAGGTCGGCACAGGCTTGGGCGGTTGCACGATCACCGGTTGCGGCTTTGGCGGCTCAGGCTTGGGTGGCTGCACGACAACCGGCGATGGCTTTGGTGGCTCAGGCTTGGGTGGCTCCACGATCACTGGCGCTGGCTTCGGCGGCTCAGGCTTGGGTGGCTCCACGATCACGGGTGGCGGCTTCGGTGGCTCCGGCTTGGGCGGCTCCACGATCACGGGTGGCGGCTTCGGTGGCTCCGGCTTGGGCGGCTCCACGATCACCGGCTGCGGCTTCGGTGGCTCAGGCTTGGGTGGCTCCACGATCACGGGCTGCGGCTTCGGCGGCTCAGGCTTGGGCGGTTGCACGATCACCGGTTGCGGCTTCGGCGGCTCAGGCTTGGGTGGTGCCACGATCACCGGCTGCGGCTTTGGCGGCGGCGTGTCAACGCGTGCAGCGTAGGCTTCGGGCACATCGGATTGGAATGCACGATAGCTGATCCATGCATAGCCACGATCTCCCCACCCGACTCCCCACGAGTTGATGAGTCGGAACGCGCGCCGGTTGTCGTCGTAGCCCACCACGGTCATGGCGTGCGCATCCTGCGACGGCGTGATGTCGTCATAGGCCGCACTTCCCTTGTGAGCAACAAAACTGGGCGGCAGCAGCATGGCGATCACCACCGGATTGCCGGCAGCAACTTCACCCTTCACGTCGTCGAGCTTGCCGCGATCCAGGCGCTTCCAATCGCGGATGCGGAAATTTCCCGCCTGCTGCTCGACCGACTGACTGGGCACCGCTGCGCACGATGACATCGCATAGGGAAAGCTCTCCATCGGCGGTGCGCCGCGCGACTTCAGAAAGTCTAGCGCGCGACGGATATATAAGCCTTCGGAACACCCCGTGCCGGGCGGCGCAAGTTGGTTGTAGACAAAAGCAGGGCTGAGAGACTGTGACCGCCCCGCATTGCCGCCGTCACGGTTCACGTAATAGCTGCGCATGTAATACGTCGTCGCCCAAGCAGTGCAGGACGACTGCGTGCCTTGATGGCCGACGCCAGGGAGCCACGCGGACAGATCAGCCGACGACGGCAGGAAGTCTCGAAAACGCGGCAGGGCGGGCAGCGACTCATATTCCTTGGCCGGCAGCAGGATAAGACCCTTGGCAAAGGGCTGCGCTTGCACCACCGCGCCAATGCAGGAGAGTGCCAGCAAGACCGCTGCGATGGACTTGGCGGCGCCGCCACTGCCCCATTTCTTAGGCTGCTGCATGTTCACTTTCTGACCTGCACCACATGTCATTGGACCTTGAACGACAGCAGCTGCGACCCAATGCGGCCATCGCTGTCTTGCACTTCGAGAAGGATGCTGTGCGCGCCGGGCGGCAGCGCCGCCTCGTCGACCTTGATGCCTTCGGGCGTCACCTTGGCGTATTGCAACAACCGCTTGGTGATGTCGATGCGCCACGCACCGTACAAAGCACGGAATGTCGCAGGCTGGATGCTGGCGGGCGTCACAGCGTGAAACATCAGTTGCACCCGCGTTGGCGAGACCACAGGCGTCCTGACATCAGGTTGCAGGATTTCGATGCGCGGCGACACCAGACTGGGCGCGGCGCGCGGCACCAATTCGGCCTCGTTGCCAACTTTTTCAGGCAAGGACGCAGCCGCAGAAGCGCGCGCTTCCTCTTCGGTCACCAGCAGCACCTGGCCGATGGCCGGCAAGCAGCAGGCCAAGCATGCCGAAACCATAAGACAAGAAAGCCACCGCATCAAGGAATCCATCATCAATTTACCTAGTTTGAGAGTTTATTTGCTGCGAGCGTCCTGAAGCGCTTCGGCGGCCATGGCCAGCCGCCAAGCGCTTTACCCACCATGGCCCCAACAGCGCGCACTGGGTCGCCCGTCATGTCAAAGGGCAAGCGGGTGTCAAAGCTCAATGGGTCCTGGCGATACGCATGCCGGTGCCGACGTAGCGTTCGTCTGGCGCGTCGCGATTGCGGAAGGCCGAGCGCAGGACCCCGGGGTCGTCGTCCCAGGCGCCGCCGCGAAGCACTCGCAGCGCTTGATTTCCGCCGTTGACCCAGGCCGAGCCGTCACTGGGTGCACCGTGATAGTTGTCATGCGGGACATCCCGCACCCATTCCGCGACATTGCCATGCATGTCATAGAGGCCGAAGGCGTTGGCCTTGAAGCCACCCACAGGCGCCGTGTAGGCATGGCCGTCGCTGCAACTCGCAACCGTCCAGGTCACACCCTGCACCTGCGCTTTGCCAGTGGCGTCCATGCCGTTGGAAAAGTCACAGATCTGGCTGTAATTCAAATCGTCACCCCAGGGGTATCGCACCGCGCCCTGACCGGCCCGCGCCGCGTACTCCCACTCGGCCTCGCTGGGCAGCCTGAAGCCCTTGCCGGGCGCCTTCTCGTTCAGCCAGGCCAGATAGGCTTGGGCATCGTTCCAACTCACGCACACCACCGGGTGGCTGTCGGTCTGCGCAAAGCCGGGGTTGCGCCAGCTCCTGCTCACGTCGTACACCCAGGCCTTACCGTCCCAGACCGAACAGCCCTGCGAGCGCTCGGCCTCGGTCTTGTAGCCGCTGGCGGCCGCGAAGCGGCTGAACTCGCCACGCGTCAGCTCATGCTTGCCAAGTGCGAACGAGTAGCCAATCCGCACCTGATGCACAGGCCCTTCATCCTCTCTCCTGCCCTTTTCGACAGCAGGGGACCCCATGAGAAAGCTGCCCAAAGGGATCACCACCATCTCAGGGCAATCAGCGCAGTCCTTGATGATCTGGCCAGCCACTGGCACGACTCTTTTCTCAGCAGCGGCCTTGTCGGCCGTTAACTTGTCAACAGCCAGTTTGTCAGAGGCAATCTTGTCCGCAGCGACTCTATCGGCTGCCGCCTTATCTGCCACGATCTTGTCCGCAGCCTGTTTGTCGCCAGCTGCCTTGTCCGCAGCGGCCTTGCCTTGTATCGAAGCCAGCGCGATCCGGGCCGCTGCCGCGTATCGACCCTGCGGGTACTCCCGCAGGTAAGCCGCATAACCCGCCTCGGTGTTGCCGCTTTGTGCCGCTGCCCAGCCTTGCTGCTCGATCTGGGCTGAGCTCTCGATCGGCTCGGGCTTGACCTGCGCTACTTGGACCTTGGTCGGCCCAAAAAAATAGAAGTTGCCCCTGGCCTCATTGGTCAGCGAGGGTCGTTGCTCGTGCTGGATGGTGCCCGCCAGCGCTTCCACGGCGTCCCGAACCTCTTCCATCAAGTCCTGAATCCGAACCCCTGGCCGCTTCATCCTGGCGATGAACTCGCGGGTAAACACGCTGTTCGGGTTCGCATCCTTGTCGCTGAGACGGTCCAGCGCTTTCTGGCCCTTGCTGGCCGAAAACACCACCATCTGCCCCTTGGGCGGCTCGATCGCGCTCAATCCCCGCGTTTCCCCCAGGCTTCGATCATTGCCCTTGGCTTTGAGCGGGTTGTTGCGACAAGCGTCCACGATCACCAACGCAAACGCTGGCTTGGCGCTGCTGAGCTTGTCCGTCAGCAGGTTCAGTTCGTACGCAGTCTGCTGGACCTCGCCCTCGGTGCTTGCCTCGATGTCAGTGGGCAACAGGTAGGGGCCGGCCTTGATCTGAACGCCGTGGCCGGCGAAGAACACCACCACCTCGTCACCACCTTTGATGCCTGCGGTGAAGGTCTCAACCACCCGGACCATTGAGCGGTAGCTCAGGTCACGGTGCAGTTGCACCGCAAACCCTGCGGCTTTGAGTTCACGGGCCATCGCCGTCGCATCGTTTCCCGCCTTCTGCAGCTTGGAAATCTGGGTGTAGTTGTCATTGCCGATCACCAGCGCCTGGCGGGCGGCATGGGCAGGCTGCACCATGAGCAGCGCAAGGGCGATCAGCAGGCGGATCAACATGGCAAGTCGGGTGGTTTGCTTGAAGCTTCGTAAAGATTGCGTTGAAAGTCTATTTTCCACTTGTTTACGCAAAAAACTGAATCCACGGCGTCGGTTTTCGCCGGCAAGATCGGCCAACGCATCGCGGCCAAGGGCGTCACTGTGCTCGACGACGGCACCCTGCCCGACCGGGGCGGCTCGCTCAAGGTCGACGACGAGGGCTGCGCCTCGCAGCGCAACCTGTTGATCGAGCACGGCATCCTCAAGGGCTTCATCCAGGACTCGATGAACGCCGGGCTGATGGGCGCCAAACCCACCGGCAATGGCCGGCGCGAGAGCTACGCCCATGTGCCGAGGCCGCGCATGACCAACACCTACATGCTGGCTGGCGACAAGGCCCGCGAAGAGATCATCGGCAGCCTCAAGCGGGGGCTCTACGCCACCAACTTCGGCGGCGGCCAGGTCGACATCACCAACGGCAAGTTCGTGTTCTCAGCCAGTGAAGCCTATTGGGTCGAGAACGGCAAGATCCAGTACCCGGTCAAGGAAGCGACCATCATCGGCAACGACCTAGCGCTGGACTCGTGAGTTGGCCTCAGCGGCAAGGAAGGCCAGAGCGTGCCGGTCGGCGTGGGTCAGTCGGCGCTGCGCGTCGACGGGCTGGCGGTGGTCGGCACGGCCTGAACCCCGGCACGGCGGCGGTCACGAAGCGCCAACCGGCACGGCCCCGAACACGCCCACGCCGCTGCCGGGCCTATCAACGCCATTCGCCCCGTTGGGGGCGCGTCGCGCTTCAGGCGGGCGTCACGCCCCTGCTGTCGACTGCTGCCGAGCCAGGGGACGTGGACGAAGACGCCGGGCAGCCACGAGCAAACCTACGGCAACCAGCGCAAACGAGCCCGGTTCTGGCACGGCAAACGACAGCCTTGGCGCGTTGGCGCTCTCCATCGATCCGAACTGCAGATCGGTCAAGTTCGGCAACTCCAGGTTGGCGGTGAGCAAACCGAAGTTCTGCGACGGGTTGTCAATCCACCCCTGGACGACGTCGGCCGCGAGGGTCCAGGAG
>JBILYN010000049.1:0-19032 GCA_044377715.1 Aquabacterium sp. | reverse complement strand
CCGGTGTTGCGCAGGACTCGATCGGACGCCGTGATGCGGTGGCGCGCGAGGCCGCGCAGCGCGAGGCCGAACAGACAATCCAGGACGATCCGGCCGTACGCGAACTGATGGCACAGTTCCCCACCGCGCGCATCGTGCCGGGATCGATCAAACCCCAACCCGCGGACCCCCGCGAAGCCAGGACAAACTGACCATGATGAAGAACCAACTCGCCGGCCTGATGAAACAGGCCCAGGCCATGCAGGACAACCTGAAGAAGGCACAGGACGAACTTGCGACGATCGAGGTCACCGGTGAGTCCGGTGCCGGTCTGGTCAAGGTGCTGATCACCTGCAAGCACGACGTCCGGCGGGTGACCATCGACCCCAGCCTGCTGGCCGAGGACAAGGACATGCTCGAAGACCTGGTGGCCGCCGCCTTCAACGACGCGGTGCGCCGGATCGAAGCCACCACGGCAGAGAAGATGGGCAAGCTCAGTGCCGGGATGCCGCAGATCCCTGGTATGAAATTTCCATTCTGATTTCGTCTCAAGCGCTGAGGGCTTTGATGCGCTTTCGCGGCCAATTGGCGCGCTGCGTGGTCTGCGCGGTCTCAGCCATCCGCTCTAACGCTGCTCGATGCGCGCAGGTCCGCCTTGGCTGAGCACAGTCTCGAAGCGCTGATCGACGCGTTGCGGCGCCTGCCTGGTGTGGGGGTGAAGTCAGCCCAGCGAATGGCTTATCACCTGCTGCAGCATGACCGCGAGGGTGCGCAGCGACTGGCCCAGGCGCTTTCTGCAGCCACGCTGTCGGTACAGCATTGCGAACGCTGCCACACCTTCACTGAGGCCCTGGTCTGCGGCACTTGCAGCGATCCGGCCCGCGATGCGCGGCAACTGCTGGTGGTCGAGAGTCCGGCCGACCAAGCGGCGATGGAGCGCAGCGGCAGCTACCGTGGTCTGTATTTCGTCCTGATGGGGCGTTTGTCGCCGCTCGATGGTGTGGGCTTGGCCGACATCGGTGTGCACCCCTTGCTCGAGCGTGCGGCTGACGGTGTGGTGCAGGAAGTGATCCTGGCAACCGGTTTCTCGGCCGAGGGTGAGGCAACAGCCCATGTGCTGTCACAAGCGCTGCGCGCCTTGGGCGGCGAGCAGGCTTTGACGGTCACCCGGTTGGCGCGCGGCGTGCCGGTTGGCAGCGAGCTGGAGTATGTCGATCTGTCGACGCTGGCCCATGCCTTGAGCGACCGGCGCTGAGGCCAGCCGACTTTCGCAGCGGCTCTCAAGCAAATGTGGCTATGCCACTTTGCTTGATCCCCACGGGGGGCGGCCGGCTTCGGCCGGCCTTGGGGCGCTCAGTTCTGGGCGACACGTGCCCGAGCCAGCGGTGCCGGGTGGGCAAGTTGCCGAGGGCCGCTTCTGGCGGCCACCTTTGTGGCAGGCTGCGCGGGCCGATTGACGACCATCACGACCACTGCCTGACCAGGCTTGAAATGGGCGCTGGCGCTGGTGTGGTTCCATGAAGCCACCTGCGCTGCCGTGACGCGGTAGCGTTGTGCCACGCTGGCCACGCTGTCGCCTTTCTTGCCGGCCTTGAAACTGATCTTGCGCATCGGCGGCAGATCGGGTGCCAGCGCCAGCACCCCATTTTCAGCGACATGTTCGGTCACGTCGGCCAGCGCCCTGGCGTTGCGTGGTACCAGCAAGGTCGAGCCGGCCTTGACCAGCATGCCCTTGGGGATGTTGTTGATCTCGCGCAGCTGGACTTCTGTCATGCCGACTTGGCGTGCCAGCTCGGCCGGCTTCAGCGTCTTGGGCGCGACCCAGGCGGTCCAGCTCGCCAAGCTGCCTTTGTGCAAGGCGATCGCCTTGACGAAATGGCTGGCGCTGTCATAGGGCAGCAGCACCTGCGGTGTGCCGGCAGCCAGGATCACAGGCTTGTTCATCTGTGGGTTGAGCTGCCTGAACTCCTCGAGAGGCAGGCCGGCCAACCGAGCCGCCAGGTCGATATCGATGTCACGGTCGATCGCCACCGACACAAAATAAGGGTGGTTCAGCAGGGTTGGCAGCGTCAGCGCAAAAGCTTGTGGTCGCAGCACGATGTTTTTCACCGCCTGCAGTTTGGGCAGGTAATTGCGCGTCTCATCGGGCATACGAAGGCTGTCGTAGTCAATTGCCAGGCCGGCTTTCTGGTTGCGGGCGATGGCTTTCTGCACATTGCCTTGGCCCCAGTTGTAAGCCGCCAGCGCCAGTTGCCAGTTGCCGAACATGCCGTGTAGCACCTGCAAGTAGTCGAGCGCCGCCCGCGTCGAGGCCAACACGTCACGCCGGTCATCGCGAAAGACGTTCTGCCTGAGCGAGAAATCACGCCCGGTGGCAGGCACGAACTGCCACATGCCCGAGGCCTTGGCGGTGGACAGGGCTTGCGGGTTGTAAGCGCTCTCGATGAAAGGCAGCAGCGCCAACTCGGTGGGCATCGCGCGCTTGTTGATCTCTTCGACGATGTGGAAGAGGTAGCGCCCGCCGCGTTCGGTCATGCGCTGCACGTATTCGGGCTTGCCCGCGTACCACTGCTCCCATTTGCGCACCAGATCGTTGTCCAAATCTGGCATCGCCAGTCCGGTGCGCACGCGGGCCCAGAGGTCGGTCTGGGCCGATGCGGCGTCCAGGTCCAGGCGTTCGGTGGGACGCAGCGGGTCGATTGCGATCACAGCCTTGTCAGCAGCGGCCGCGACGGATGCGCCCGCCGTGGGCTCTGGTCGGCCCGTCGATGGTGCGGCCACGGGCGACGCTGCCGCAATCTTGGCGGTGACGGTCTTGGTCTCTGGCAGCGCTGCTGTTGGCTCAGACTGAAGGCTTGGCGCGGTGGTGCAAGCGCTCAACAACAGTGCTGAGGCCAGCAAAGCCCATCGATTGACGCGATAGGCCCGCGGGCTGGCTGGATTTTCAGACGTCAAACTCATCAGAAGCTGTACTTGCCTGCGTGCGACAGCCCAGACGCTGCAGCTGCCTCGCAGTTGGCTGCGGCACTTGCCCGGTTGAGCGGGTGTAGCGTCACTAGAATGCCGGCCAGCGCAAGCCCTGGAACATCGAGCGCCGCATCGACTGGATCGACGGCGTTGGACTGTTGGCCCTTGTGCAGCTGGCGGATATTGTTGTCGGGAAATGAATGCAAGGCAACGATTTTCATGATGCGCAATCCTTCAATTATAGAGTTGGCCCATTGGCTTCAAAGTCCTCCCGGCCGCCTGCTGTTGGCCTGGGAGCAGCGCGAACTCGACCGTGCGGTGACCGATCTTTTCGGTTTCAACGCTTTGCAACTGGGTCTGGTGGAGCTTCAGGCCTTGCGCGCCAACCGCATGCCGCAGCGCTGGGTTGCCAGCGACACCTTGCGTCTGGAAATGCCATCGCTTGTCGGCCCTGAGCCCTCAGGTCTGCAGGCTGCGCCGTCATACCCGTCACTGCACTGCGACTTCGATGCCCTGCCTTTCCCTGGCCAGAGCCTGGATCTGGTGGTGCTGCCACACACGTTGGAGCTTGCGCGCGATCCGCACGATACCTTGCGCGAAGTCGAGCGGGTGCTGATGCCCGAAGGCCGGGTCGTGATCGCCGGCTTCAACCCCGCCAGCTTGTGGGGATGGCGCCAGAACGCGGGTCGAATTCGGCAACGCCTGGGACTCGGTGGCCGGCCCTATCTGCCGAGCTCGGGCGAGTTGATTGGCGTGGGTCGGGTGCGCGATTGGTTGCACTTGCTTGGCTTTGAAGTCGAGCGTGCGCGCTTTGGCCTGTGGCGACCGCCGCTGCGTTCGGAGCTCGGCCTGTCGCGGCTAGCTTGGGCGGAATCGGTCGGCGCACGCGGCTGGCCGAGCCTGGGCGCCGTCTACCTGATCGAAGCGGTCAAGCGGGTGCGTGGCATGCGGCTGGTGGGCCTGGCGCGCCGCAGAAGGCTCAGCACCCAGGCTGTGCCGGTGGCCGTGACGCAGCGCCAGGCCTTGCGCCCGACGCCGAGAGAAACTGAAACCCTGGAGCAAGACTGAATGAGCGAACGCGTGGTGATCTACACCGATGGTGCTTGCAAAGGCAATCCCGGCCCGGGCGGCTGGGGTGCTTGGCTGCGCTGGGGTGCGCACGAGAAGGAGTTGTTCGGCGGCGAGCCAGCCACCACCAACAACCGGATGGAGCTCACCGCGGTGATCGAGTCGCTGGCACTGCTCAAGCGCCACACCCCGGTGGCGATCTACACCGACAGCGAATACGTGAAGAACGGCATCACGACCTGGATCCATGGCTGGAAAAAGCGCGGCTGGCGCACCGCTGACAACAAGCCGGTGAAAAACATCGAGCTGTGGCAGCGCCTCGATGTGCTGGCGGCTGGGCATGAGGTGCAGTGGCACTGGGTACGCGGCCACACCGGCGATCCTGGCAACGAGCGCGCTGATGCGCTGGCCAACCGCGGTGTCGAGTCCTTGCGTGCAGCGCGCTAGATTGCCTGAGAACCTTCGAGCGCCCGCAGCTCAGGCCTGACAGGGGTCAGACCAGTCCGTCGAAGGCGATCACATCGACCAGATCGCCCGCGGCCACATCGCCTTGGTCGTGGTGCAGCACCACCATGCCGTTGGCCTGGCTCATGCTGCGCAGAATGCCCGAGCCCTGGGATCCGGTGATGCGCACCTGCCAGCGGCCGTCTTCGGCCTGGCTGACGATGCCGCGCTGGTACTCGGTGCGGCCTGGCTTCTTGCGCAGAGCCTCCTGACTGACCGCGCGCAGCGGCGCAAGCGGCTGGGGTGTGGCGCCGCTCATCGCCAGCAGCGCATCGCGGACGAAGGCATAGAAGGTCACCATCACCGCCACCGGGTTGCCCGGCAGGCCGAACAGGATCGCCTGGTGGCCGGGCTCGCCGATTCCCCGGGTTGGTTCACTGTTCGCACTGCCGATGCGGCCGATGGCCATCGGCCGCCCAGGACGCATTGCAATCTTCCAGAACAGCACTTCGCCGAGCTCGGCCATGATCTGTTTGGTGTGGTCGGCCTCGCCGACGCTGACCCCACCCGAGGTGATCACCGCGTCGGCGCAGGCCGCGGCCTGGGTGAAAGCCGCGCGCAAGGCCGCGGGTTCATCGCGCACCACGCCCAGGTCCAGCAACTCAACCCCTAGCCGGGTCAGCATGCCCCAGATCGTGTAGCGGTTGCTGTCGTAGACGCAACCTGCTTCCAGCGGCTCGCCGATCGACCGCAACTCGTCGCCGGTGGAAAAAAAGGCCACTCGAAGCCGGCGATAGACCGCCACCTCGGCCTGCCCGAGCGAGGCCAGTAGCCCGAGGTCGGCCGGGGTGAGGATTCGACCCGCCTTCAGCGCGGCCTCGCCGCGCGCCAGATCCTCGCCGCGCAGCCTGCGGTTGTCGCCAGGCTTGACGCTGCCCTGGGGGATGCGGATGCGGCCATCGGCCTCGGTGCGGGTGAACTCCTGCGGCACCACGGTGTCGAACCCGTCGGGCATCACCGCGCCGGTCATGATGCGAACGCCCTGACCGTTCGGCACCGTGTCGCCGAACGGGGTGCCGGCGTATGCGGTGCCGGCGACCTTGATCAGCGTGTCGGCAGCGCCGAGCAGATCGGTCGAACGCAGCGCGTAGCCATCCATCGCCGAGTTGTCGTGCGAGGGGACATCGATGCCCGAGACCAGATCGCGCGCCAACACCCGGCCGAGCGCGCTGCGGATGGCCAGGCTCTCGACCGCCTGCACCCGGGGCACCAGCCTGGCGATGAACTCGCTGGCCTGGACCACAGGCAGTGCATTGGGGTCGTAGCCTGCGACGCAGGATGCGATCTGTTGAAGACTTTGCATGGGGAGCCCGGGTTTCAACCGCCGATGTAGTGCATTTCCACCCGCTTGGCGCCGGTGGCGGCATCGTTGGGCTGGGCGGCACGAAGCTCGGAGTAGCGGTCGTCTCGCCCGGCCCATACCTCCGCCAGCGCGCTGCTGATATCGGCATCCGACGTGCCGTTGCGCAGCAGCGTTCGCAGGTCATGGCCGCGGGTGGCAAACAGGCAGAGAAACAGTTTGCCTTCGGTCGACAGCCGGGCCCGGTTGCAGTCCTGGCAAAAGGCCTGCGTGACGCTGGAGATCAACCCGATCTCACCGCCGCCGTCGGCGTAGCGCCAGCGCTCGGCGGTTTCGCCTGCTGTCGAGGCCTGCAGCGCGACCAAGGGCCACTCGGCCTGCAGCAGGCGCAGCACCTCAGCCGAGGGCAGCACTTCGTCCATGCGCCAACCATTGCTTGCGCCCACATCCATGTACTCGATGAAGCGCAGCACGATACGCCCGCCGAACTGCTCACGAAAGTGGCGCGCCATCGGCACGATTTCCTGTTCGTTGGTGCCTCGTTTGACGACCATGTTGACCTTGATCGGCCCGAGGCCCGCAGCGTCGGCTGCCGCGATCCCGGCCAGCACATCTGCGACCGGAAAATCGACGTCGTTCATGCGCCGGAAGACCGCATCGTCCAAGCCGTCCAGGCTGACCGTGACCCGCTGCAGCCCGGCGCGCTGCAACGCCTGCGCTTTGCGCGCCAGCACCGAGCCGTTGGTCGTCAGCGTGATGTCTAGCGGCAGACCCTCGGGCGTTCGCAGTTCGGCCAGCATCGCGATCAACGACTCCAGCCCCTTGCGCAGCAGCGGCTCACCCCCGGTCAAGCGGATCTTTTGCACCCCATGGGCGACGAACAAGCGCGCCGTCCGGGCGATCTCCTCGAAGCTCAGCAGCGAGGTCTGCGGCAAGAACACATAGTCCCGGTCGAAGATCTCCTTGGGCATGCAGTAGCTGCAACGGAAGTTGCAGCGGTCGGTCACCGAGATGCGCAGGTCGCGCAGCGGCCGGCCCAAGCCGTCGGCGAGCAGTCCCGTGGCGGCAATGGCCAGACGTGGAATGGCTGGCACCGCTGCGGCGTAGCGCAGGTCTGCCAGCGGGATCACAGTTTCGCCCATGGGGCTGATTGTGCCGTGGGGCCGAGGCCAGGCCAGCGCGCCATCCGGCCGACCCTGGCCGTCTGGGGCCAACGACCGCCGTCGATCAACGCTGCGAGGGCAGTAGCGGCGAGGCTGCGCTGAGGTCGGCGCGCCTGGCGCCGGTGTAGCGCCTGGCCCAGTACGACTCGCGCATGTCCTCGATTCTTACTTCGCCCCCAGCACGAGGCGAGTGAATGAACTTGTCGTCGCCGACATAGATGCCGACATGCGAGAAGGTGCGCTTCATGGTGTTGAAGAACACCAGATCACCGGGTTTGAGTTCTTGCCGCTTGATGTCGAGCAGGCCCGCGCTGGTGGCTTGCTCGTCAGCTCGGTGCGGCAAGACCATGCCTATGCTGTTTTCGAACACATGGCGGGTGAAGCCGCTGCAATCGAAACCCGAAGACTCGGAGATGCCGCCGCGTCGATAAGGCACACCCAGGAAGTTCATCGCCGACATCACCAGATCGGAGGCTCGGTCGCGCACCGTGTTGCGCACCGATTCGACCAGGGCTGCTGGTCCTAAAGGGCCGATCAGACCACGTTCTGCCAGCAGGTTCATGATCGGGTCGGCCAACGAGCCAGCCCCCGACAGCGGACCCGCTGTCGGTTCTGGCGCAGCCATTGCACCCGCTGCCCACAGCAGCAGCAAGGCGAACAGGCGCTTGGCAAGGGACGCTTGGCGAATCATGGAGGGGCGAGGATACCACCCGACAATCTGCGAGCTTCAGGCCTGCGTCCGGCGATGAAACCTGGCCGGCCCGACCTGGCCAAGCCCGGCGACCGTCGTGTGGTGAGGAAAAATTAGGCGCTGCGGCAAGCCCTGCCAGCGGCTTGCACGCTGGCTTACAGCACCTCGGAAGCGAAGTCTGCCAGCCTTGAGCGCTCGCCGCGCGCCAGCATCACATGGCCGGAGTGCGGCCAGCCCTTGAAACGGTCGACCGCGTAGGTCAAGCCCGACGATCCCTCGGTCAGGTAAGGCGTGTCGATCTGTGCCAGATTGCCCAGGCAGACGATCTTCGTGCCAGGACCGGCGCGGGTGATCAGCGTCTTCATCTGCTTGGGCGTCAGGTTTTGCGCCTCGTCGATCAGCACGAACTTGTTCAGGAAGGTGCGCCCGCGCATGAAATTCAGGCTCTTGATCTTGATCTTGCTGCGCACCAGGTCCTGCGTCGCTGCGCGTCCCCATTCGCCGGCGGAACCCTCGCCCTTGGCCAGCACCTCGAGGTTGTCGTCGAGCGCGCCCATCCACGGGCCCATCTTCTCTTCCTCGGTGCCCGGCAGGAAGCCGATGTCCTCGCCCACTGGCACCGTCACGCGGGTGACGATGATCTCGGTGTAGCGCCGGTCGTCGAGCACCTGGGACAGGCCTGCGGCCAGTGTCATCAGCGTCTTGCCGGTGCCGGCGGTGCCGGTCAGGCTGACGAAGTCGCATTCCGGGTCCATCAGCAGGTTGAGCGCGAAGTTCTGCTCGCGGTTGCGCGCGGTCACGCCCCAGACCGAGTTCTTGGCGTGGGCAAAGTCTTTCAGCGTCTTGAGCACCGCGGTCTTGCCGGTGATCTCGGTCACGCGCGCATAAAGCGCTGCCGCACCCGGTTGTTCGAGGTAGACGAACTGGTTGACCAACAGCTGCGGCACCATCGGCCCGGCGATGCGGTAGAAGGTGTTGCCCGCCTGTTGCCAACTCTCCATGGTCTTGCCGTGCTGCTCCCAGAAGTCGAAAGGCAGTTGCAGCACGCCGGTGTAGAGCAGGTCGCCGTCTTCGAGCACCTTGTCATTGAAGTAGTCTTCGGCTGCCAGACCCAGCGCCCGCGCCTTGATCCGCATGTTGATGTCCTTGGACACCAGCACCACCTCGCGCCCTGCATTGATCCCCGATTGGATCTCGCGCAAGCTCTTGACCACTCCCAGGATCTGGTTGTCGGCCTTGCCTTGCGGCAGCCCTGCCGGCAGTTGCACGTCCATCAACATGGTCTGGAAGAACAGCTTGCCGCCGGCGTCCTTGTGACCCGTCTTGGCCAGCGCGATGCCGGCTTGGATGTCCGGGCTTGACTCGTCCTTGGGGAAAGCCGCCAGTGCGTCGAGCTCGCGGCTGACCTGGCGTGCGTTGCGCGCCACCTCGCTCATGCCCTTTTTGTGATCGTCGAGTTCTTCGAGCGTGATCATCGGCAGGAAGACGTCGTGTTCCTCGAAGCGGAACAAGCTCATCGGGTCGTGCATCAGCACGTTGGTGTCGAGCACGAAGAGCTTGGCCGGACCGGTGCCGCGCGGCGTCCGCACGCGAGCCTTGGGCGCTGCGGTTGGCGCGCTGGCCAGCGTGGCTTGCTTGGTCGGCATGCCGACAGCGCCGCGGGCGGCCACCGGCGCAGCGCTGCTGCTCTTGCGCGGCGGCGCTGCCAGGCTGGTGCCGCCGTCTGACAATTCCAGCGCCTGCGTTGCCACCGGTTCATGGCGCGCTTTGCTGGCGCGGCGCTCGCTGCGTGGAGCGGCCTGCGATTCGAAATCGATGGGTGACAGGATGGCGGCTTTGGAGGCAGGCGGCTTGGGCAGTGGCATGGGTGGGTGAGAGTTTCGACCAATAAAAAAAGCCGCACAGGCGGCTGTACGGCTTCGTCAGATTCTGCGCTTTGGGCGACTTGAAAGCATCAAATGATTATGCCCAAGCGCTGGAGCGGCTTCGTGAAGGCTTTGTGACGATCGTCTGG
Organism: Aquabacterium sp.; assembly: GCA_044377715.1. Taxonomy (GTDB): domain Bacteria; phylum Pseudomonadota; class Gammaproteobacteria; order Burkholderiales; family Burkholderiaceae_C; genus Pseudaquabacterium. Next base: position 9,346 of record JBILYN010000049.1, on the reverse strand, counting down.
CATGGCCTGGACGGTGTCCCTTGGGTCAAGCTCAGGCGCTTGGATTGAAATCCTTGACCGCCTTGAGCACTTCTTCGACATGCCCGGCGACCTTGATGCCGCGCCACTCAGACCTCAACACGCCGCTGGCGTCGATGAGGAAAGTGCTGCGCTCGATGCCCTTGACCTTCTTGCCGTACATGATCTTGTTCTTGACCACGCCAAACATGTGACAGAGCTTTTCCTCGGTGTCGGCAATCAGTTGGAAGGGCAGTTCCAGGTTCTGGCGGAACTTCTCGTGCGAAGCCATGTTGTCGCGCGACACGCCGAAAACGACCGCGCCTGCTTGCAGGAATTCGGGATGCATGTCGCGGAATTGCATGGCCTCCGTGGTGCAACCGGGGGTATGGTCCTTGGGGTAGAAGTAAAGCACCACCGCGTGGCCGGCAAAGGCCTGTGGCGTGAACTTCACACCGCCAGTGGCAAGGGCTTCAAATTCGGGCAGGTTCTTGTTGAGGACAGGCGTCATGGGCGGGCCGATCTGGCGAACGTTAGGCGGCGGTTGGGACGAGCATCGAGTCTTGAGGCGTAACGCAGGATTATAAAGTTTGCGCGCGCCGTCACCGATTCAGCACGGTTCGGGCGCCGTCTCAGGCGCTCAGGCTGGCGGTTCGAGCAGCAAGGCGGCCACTGCTGAACGGCCCTCGGCCACCAGCACGTTGTAGGTCCGGCAGGCCGCTGGCGTGTCCATGGTTTCGACGCCAATGCCGCGCTCGATCAGGGCCCGCATCAAGGACTGCGCGACAAAGCGATGGCGCGCGCCGCTGCCGAAGATCACCAGTTCGGGTTGCAGTGCGAGCAGGGCCTCGAAGTCAGCCGGCGTCAGATCAGCCGGACGGGCCGGCGACCAGCGCAGCACTTGCCCAGTCCAGGGCACCAGCAGGCTGTAGCCGAAGCGTTGCTTGCCGACCCACAGCGCATCGGCGTCGATTCGGCTGATGACGTTGGTACCTTCGAGTTGGTCAGGCTGAAACTTCACGGGATTGGTGCGGCCAAAGTGGGGGTTGCAGGTTGCGGCGAGTCAGCGCGCTCGCATGGGTGTCGGTTTTGGGTGTCAGGCTCGGTTGTCAAGTTCGCTGCAAGCGGGGGCGTGAGCGGGCTGCCAGACCCAGACCGCCCCAAGGTTAAAATTATAGGTTTTGCGGTTCGGCATCCCGGTTTGCCGAACCTGTGTTCGCCGCGTTGCCAGGAGTCCCTCTTGCTCAAGCCCATCGTCAAGTCCGCCAAGCTCGCCAACGTCTGCTATGACATCCGCGGCCCGGTGCTCGACAAGGCGCGTCAGATGGAGGACGAAGGTCAGAAGATCATCAAGCTCAACATCGGCAACATCGCTGCCTTTGGTCTCGAGCCGCCCGACGAGATCGTCCAGGACATGATCCGCAACCTGCCGCATGCGGCGGGCTACACCGACAGCAAAGGGCTGTTCGCGCCGCGCAAGTCGGTGGTGCACTATTGCCAGGAGAAAAAGATTGCCGGCGTGACCGTCGACGATGTCTACCTCGGCAACGGCGCTTCCGAGCTGATCACGATGAGCATGAACGCGCTGCTCAACACCGGCGACGAAATTCTGGTGCCTGCACCCGACTATCCGCTGTGGACGGCCTCGGTGGCGCTGTCAGGCGGCACACCAGTGCATTACCTGTGTGACGAACAGGCCGACTGGACGCCCGACCTGGACGACATCCGCAGCAAGATCACGCCCAACACCCGCGGCATCGTCGTGATCAACCCGAACAACCCGACCGGCGCGCTCTACTCCGACGCGGTGCTGCGCGAAATCGTCGAGATCGCGCGAGCGCACCAGCTGATCGTGTTTGCCGACGAAATCTACGACAAGACGCTGTTCGACGGCAACACCCACACCAGCATGGCCTCGCTCGCAGACGACGTGCTCTTTTTGAGCTTCAACGGCCTGAGCAAGAACTACCGCAGTTGCGGTTACCGGGCCGGCTGGATGGTCGTCTCGGGCGACAAGCGTCACGCCAAGGACTACATCGAAGGCCTGAACATGCTGGCGTCTATGCGCCTGTGCGCCAACACCCCAGGCCAGTTGGCGATCCAGACCGCGCTGGGTGGCTACCAGAGCATCAAGGACCTGGTCGCGCCCAGCGGCCGCTTGTGCCGTCAACGCGATCTGGCCTACAAGTTGTTGACCCAAATTCCGGGTGTCAGCGTGGTCAAGCCCAAAGCCGCGCTCTACATGTTTCCCAAGCTCGACCCCAAGATGTACCCGATCGCCGACGACCAGCAGTTCGCCTACGAGTTGCTGGCCGAGGAAAAAGTGCTGATCGTCCAGGGCACCGGTTTCAACTGGACCGCCCCTGACCATTTCCGTCTGGTCTTCCTGCCCAACTCGGATGACCTGGCCGAGGCCATAGGACGTATCGAGCGCTTTCTGTCGCATTACCGCAAACGCCATTTCGCTTGAAAGCCTCCATGAAATCACAAAGTGTTTCGGCGCCGACGCCTGTCGCGCAGCGACTTGATGTCGAAGCCCAACCCATACAGGTCGGCCTGCTCGGTATCGGCACGGTCGGCAGTGGCACCTTCAAGGTGCTGGCACGCAACCAGCAAGAGATCCGCCGCCGCGCCGGCCGCGGCATTGCGATCACGATGGTTGCCGACCTCGACACCGCGCGTGCCCAGGCCTTGGTCGACGAGGCCGGTATCGAAGGCGTTCAGGTCGTTGGCGATGCCCGCGCCGTGATCGCCAACCCGGCGATAGACATCGTGATCGAGTTGATCGGCGGCTACGGCATCGCCCGCGCGCTGGTGATGGAGGCGATCGCCGCCGGCAAGCATGTGGTCACCGCGAACAAGGCGCTGCTGGCGGTGCACGGCAGCGAGATCTTCGCCGCAGCCAACGCCAAGGGCGTGATGGTCGGCTTCGAAGCAGCGGTGGCCGGTGGCATTCCGATCATCAAGGCGCTGCGCGAGGGGCTGACCGCCAACCGCATCGAGTCGATCGCCGGCATCATCAACGGCACCACCAATTTCATCCTGAGTGAAATGCGCGACAAGGGATTGGACTTCGGCGTTGTGCTCAAGCAGGCTCAGGCGCTGGGCTATGCCGAGGCCGATCCGACCTTCGACATCGAGGGTGTCGACGCGGCGCACAAGGTCACGATCATGAGCGCGATCGCTTTCGGCACGCCTGTGCAGTTCAACCGCGCTTATGTCGAGGGCATCACCCAGTTGCATGGGGCCGACATCCGCTACGCCGAGCAACTCGGCTACCGCATCAAGTTGCTGGGCATCACCAAGCGGCGCGACGACCTGGGTGGTATCGAGTTGCGCGTCCACCCGACGCTGGTGCCGGCGATACGCCTGATCGCCAACGTCGAAGGCGCGATGAACGCGATCATGGTGCACGGCGATGCGGTCGGCACCACGCTGTACTACGGCAAGGGTGCGGGCGCCGAGCCCACCGCGTCGGCGGTGATTGCCGACCTGGTCGACATCACCAGGCTGCACACCGCCGACCCGGACCACCGCGTGCCGCACCTGGCATTCCAGCCAGGCGCGCAGGCCGACACCAGGATCCTGGACATCGGCGAGGTCGTCACTTCGTTCTACTTGCGCTTGCAGGTGGCAGACCAAACCGGGGTGCTGAGCGAGATCACCACGATCCTGGCCGAGCACGACATTTCGATCGATGCGGTGCTGCAACGACCTGGCAGCGCCGATCATGCTGAAGGCGGCAAACCGACCGACTTGATCATCATGACCCACGACACGGTGGAAGGCCGGATGCGCCAGGCCTTGGCGCGGATGCAGGCGCTGCCCACGGTGCTCGCCCCCATCGTCAACATCCGCAAGGAAGCGCTGAATTGACCCCCCCGAAGCGCCTTCGGCGCCTCCCCCCAGGGGGCGACGCCAGTGGCCCGGCAAAGCCGGTTCCACGGCGTCTGCTGGGTCGGGCCAGCGGCCTGCCTTCCTGGGTGCTCTTGAGTCGATTTCAGAATTGAGCCATTCATGAAGTACATCAGCACCCGCGGTGACCCGACCGAACGCGATTTCAGTGAGATCTTGCTCGAGGGCCTGGCGCCCGATGGCGGGCTTTACCTGCCGACGCATTACCCGAAGGTCGACGATGCCACGCTGACGCGCTGGCGCGGCATGGGCTATGCCGATCTGGCATTCGAGATCCTGTCGCTGTTCATCACCGACATCCCGCCGGCCGAGCTCAAGGTGCTGGTCGACCGCACCTACACCAAAGCGACTTACGGCAGCGATGCGATCGTGCCGGTGCGTCGGCTTGCTGGTGGCGTCAGCCCGCTGTACATCGAAGCCCTGTCCAATGGCCCGACGCTGGCCTTCAAGGACATGGCGATGCAGCTGTTGGGCAACCTGTTCGAGTACGAACTGGCGCGGCGTGGCGAGCGCTTGAACATCCTGGGTGCGACCTCAGGCGACACCGGTTCGGCCGCCGAGTACGCGATGCGCGGCAAGCAAGGTGTGCGCGTCTTCATGCTCAGCCCGCAAGGTCGGATGAGTCCGTTCCAGCAGGCGCAGATGTTCAGCCTGCAAGACCCCAACATCCACAACATCGCGGTTGAAGGTGTTTTTGACGACTGCCAGGACATCGTCAAGGCGGTCAGCAATGACCTCGAGTTCAAGCGTCGACACAAGATTGGCACGGTCAACTCGATCAACTGGGCACGCTTGCTGGCGCAAGTGGTGTACTACTTTGCGGGTTATTTCCAAGTCACCAGTTCCAACGCCGAACGTGTCAGCTTTGCCGTGCCCTCGGGTAATTTCGGCAATGTCTGCGCTGGCCATGTCGCGCGCTGCATGGGTCTGCCTGTGGTCGAGCTCGTCGTCGCCACCAACGAGAACGACGTGCTCGACGAATTTTTCCGCACCGGCCGTTACCGGGTGCGCGCCAGTGCCGAGACCTTCGAGACCAGCAGCCCGTCGATGGACATCAGCAAGGCCAGCAATTTCGAGCGCTTCGTCTTCGACCTGCTGGGCCGCGACGGCGCCAGGGTGGCCGAACTCTTCGGCGCCGGTCTGGTGCGCGATGGCGGTTTTCAGCTCTCGGCCGAGGAGTTCGACCGCATCCGCGGTTTCGGTTTCGTCTCTGGCAAGAGCAGCCATGCCGACCGGCTCGCGACGATACGCAGCACCTGGGCCGACCACCACGACATGATCGACACCCACACCGCCGACGGCCTGAAGGTCGGTCGCGAACACCAGCAGCCCGGCGTGACCATGATCGTTCTCGAGACCGCGCTGCCGGCCAAGTTCGCTGCGACGATCGAAGAGGCGCTGGGTCGGCCGCCGCTGCGGCCCGCGTCGCTCGATGGCATCGAGGACTTGCCCAAGCGTTTCGTCGTGATGCCTGTCGATGTGGCCCGGGTCAAGGCTTATGTCGAGCAGCATTGCGCATGATGATGGTCGCCGCATGAAGGTCTTGGGTTTTTTTGGCCCGTCCGGCGTCGGCAAGACCACGCTGATCGAGCAATTGATCCCCGAACTCAAGGCCCTTGGCCAGCGTGTGTCGGTGATCAAGCATGCCCACAAACGCTTCGACATCGACCAGCCCGGCAAGGACAGCTGGCGCCATCGCCAAGCCGGTGCGCTCGAGGTGCTGGTGGCGTCGGGCCAGCGTCTGGCCTTGCTGCGAGAGTACGAGGTCGAGGGCCAGCCCACGGTTCATCAGCTGATTGCCGAGATGGCCGACTGCGATTGGCTGCTGGTCGAGGGATTCAAGCATGCTGACATCCCCAAGGTCGAGGTCTGGCGCGCTGCGCTCGGCCAGGCGCCGGGCTACCCGGATGACCCGTATGTGACGCTGATTGCCACCGACACGCCCGACGCGTTGCCGCAGGCCACCGGCCTGCCGGTGTTCGAGATGGCCGCGGTGGCGGTACTGGCATCGCATCTGATCGACACTGCGCAGCGCTATGAATACCTCTCCGACCTCCATGGCTGACTTTCATGGCTGAAGCGCCGCAGAACCCGCGCCAAATCACCTCGCCAAGCGCCAGGCCCGCGCTGCTGAGCCTGGACGAGGTGCTGGCCCGGATGCTCGCGGTGGCGCGCGACCGCGTGATTCCAGAGATCGAGAAGGTCGACACCTTCGACGCGCTGGGCCGGGTGCTGGCGCGCGGCGTGGTCTCTGGCCTGGACGTGCCGCCGGCGGACAACAGTTCGATGGATGGCTATGCGGTTCGCGTCGCCGACTTGTCCGCGCCCGACACGCTGCTGGCTGTCAGCCAGCGCATCCCCGCCGGTGTGGTCGGCACCCCGCTGCAGCCCGGCACCGCTGCGCGCATTTTCACCGGGGCGCAGTTGCCTGCAGGGGCTGACGCGGTGGTGATGCAAGAGCAAGCGCAGGCCGAACCCGCTGGCGACGGTGGCCTGGGCGCGGTGCGCATCGCCGCGCTGCCATCTGTTGGCCAGTGGATACGCCGACGTGGCGAGGACGTGCAGCATGGTGCCGAGGTGCTGGCCGCCGGCAGCCGGCTGACGCCGCAGGCCTTGGGTCTGGCCGCATCGGTCGGCGCGTCCCGGCTCGGCGTTCGGCGTCGGCCGCGGGTCGCGTTGTTTTCGACCGGTGATGAATTGGTGATGCCGGGCGAGTCACTGCGGCCCGGCGCGATCTACAACAGCAACCGATTCACGCTGCGAGGCCTGTTGCTGGCTGCGGGTTGCGAGGTCAATGACCTGGGCATCGTCCCCGACAGGCTGGACGCCACCCGAGACGCGCTGCGCCAGGCTGCGCAGCACAGCGACCTGATCCTGACCTCGGGCGGCGTGTCGGTCGGCGAGGAAGACCACATCAAGCCCGCGCTCAAGGCCGAGGGCTGGCTAGAAGCTTGGCAAGTGGCGATGAAGCCCGGCAAGCCGCTGGTGTTCGGCGCGGTGCGTCGCGCCGAATCGCCGGCCGCAGCGGTCGCCGAAGCGCTGTTCATCGGCTTGCCCGGCAACCCGGTGTCGAGCTTCGTGACCTTCTTGCTCGCCGTCGCGCCTGTGCTTCGCGCGCTGCAAGGCATGCCGGCGGCACTGCCGCCAGCGATCCGCGTGCGGGCCGATTTCGACTGGCCCAAGCCCGATGTGCGGCGTGAGTTCCTGCGCGCCAGGTTCAACGCCGAAGGCGGGGTCGAGCTGTTCCCGAACCAGAGCTCGGGCGTGCTGACTTCCGCAGTCTGGGCCGACGGACTGGTCGACAACCCCTCGGGCCAGGTGGTGCGGCGCGGCGACAGCGTCAGCTTGCTGCTGCTGTCATCGCTGATCGGCAGCTGAATGAATGCCCGCATGACTGTCACGGTTCGCTACTTCGCGTCGCTGCGCGAGGCGCTGGGCGCCAGCGAAGTGCTGGACTTGGCCGCTGGCAGCACGCTGGGCCAATTGCGCGACAGCTTGATCCAGCGCGGCGGCGCTCACGCCCAGGCTTTGGCGCGCGGCCGGGCGCTGCGCTGTGCACTCAACCAGGTGATGGCCGACGAGGCCACCGCCGTGCCCGCAGACGCCGAGGTGGCGTTTTTCCCGCCCGTCACTGGGGGTTGAGGCTGCCTTCCCGCAGCGCTTTGGCCGTGATGCGGGCTTGCTCGGCCTCTGCTCGCAGGCGAATCACTTCTTCGGGCAGCGCGCGGTCGATGTTGGCGTAGTCGAGCTTCCAGTCGAAGAATTCGCTCCAGCGCTGCGGTGACTGCAGGGTGGTTCGGGCGGCCGGTGCGCTCTCAAGCAGTCGCAGCGCCAGCGCCAGCGTCTCGGCCTGCGAGCGCGCGTCATGCGGCTTGCCGGCGGCGTTGCCCAGCGGGAAGTCGCTGAACAGCAAACGCGGCACGCCCACGTGTTCGACGATGTCCTTGGCGCAGCCCATCAGCACCGTGGCGATGCCTTGCGCCTCGAGGTAGCGCGCGACCAAGCTCAGGGTCTGGTGGCAGACGGGGCAGTTGGCCACCAGCACCGCGACATCCGCGCCGTCTTCACGGCAGCGCTTGAGCAACTCGGGGCCGTCGACGTCGATCGTGTGGCGTTGGCTGCGGTTGGTGGGTGCACCGTGGAAGCGCTGGCTGACCCGCCCGATGCGGCCCGCCGCTGCAGCGGCGCGCAGTGCCGGCAGCGGAAACCAGCTGCCGCTGTCTTGCATGTGCGTGTGTTTACGGTCGATCGCCACATGCGAGACGCGCAGGTCATGGTCTTGCGCAGTGTCGCCAGAGTAGACCGCGTAGAACTTGGCCCTGGCGTTGTAAGCCGCGCCGGGGCCCTGGTTGCCCTTGTCGGGCTGGAACGGCGCCGCGGTGGTGATCAGCGCAACGCTGGACTCGGCCAGCGGTTTGGTCAGGGGCTGGAACGGCGCGTCGGTGTAGTGCGCCCAGCGGTAGGGGTTGTCATAGCCCAGGCCCAGGTACCAGCCTCGCGTTCGCTGCATATAGCCGATCGGGGCATCGTTGTCGTCGGCGAACTCCACGGCGGCTTCGTCTGCGGGCTGGGTCATGGGCCGGTCTCTAGGGTTGGCACTGGGTTGCGGCCAGTGTATCGCCGCCGTTCACCGCCGCCGTCCATCGCGCCGCAATGGTTCAATTTTTGAAAATCAGACAGCCAGCGCAAGGCTTGATAGGCTGTTCAACCTATTGCGCCGTCGCCGCAGGGCCGGGTATTCACCCGACGCCGGGCCAGGTCAGCTGGCATGATGACAAGGATTCTCACGATCGGCTCGAGTGGGCTTCGGTCGACGAGTCCTTGGCCATGACCGAAAGATCCGGATGCGACGCCTGACCCCGAGGCAGCGGTCGTTGGCGGCGCTGGCTGCCGCGACCACGATGAACCTGCCGTTCGGCACCATCTACGCCTTCAGCGTGTTCCTCAAACCGATGGAGTCGCTGATGGCCATCGGTCGGGCCGAGATGACGCTGGTCTTCGGGCTGGCGGCCTGCAGCCTGACGCTGGGCATGAACCTCGCGCCGCTGCTCTATCGCATCGTGTCGCCAGGCGCGTTGATCGCGATCGCCGGTGCGTGCAGTGCGGCGGGTCTGTTCCTGACCGCGTGCGCGACCGGTTTGCCCGAACTCGCGCTGGGCTACGGCGTGTTGTTCGGCCTGGGCGGCGGGGTCGGTTTCATCGTTGTCCAGCAAGGCGTCAACCAGACCATGCAGGCGAGGATTGGACTGGTCAACGGCTATGTCATTGCGCTGTATCCGCTGGGCGCGATGATCGGCGCGCCGCTGTTCGGCTGGGCCATCGCCGCTTACGGGCTGCGTCCCACGCTGATGGCCTTGACGCTCACGGTGTTGGCCGCGTCGCTGCTGAGCGCGGCGCTGCTTCGGCTTGCCGACATCAGGATGCACGACGCCTC
>JBILYN010000257.1:0-6366 GCA_044377715.1 Aquabacterium sp. | reverse complement strand
ATGGCCTTGCTGGCCTTGCAGCCGCTGGCCGCTGGTCAGGTGTGGATGGGCGGTGAGCGCATCGACAACGCCGACCGCCGCGCGCTGCGAGCGATGCGTCGCCGCATGCAAGTCGTGCTGCAAGACCCTTTCGCGTCGCTGTCGCCGCGCATGACGGTGGGCCAGATCGTCGGCGAAGGGCTGGCGCTGCACCAAAGCGGTCTGAGCGCTGACGAGCACGATCAGAAGGTGCTCGCGATGCTGGGCGAGGTCGGTCTGTCCGAGCGTGATGGCGTGGCGAACGTGCTGCAGCGCTATCCGCACGAGTTCTCGGGCGGCCAGCGCCAACGCATCGCGATCGCACGCGCAGTGGTGCTGCAGCCCGAGGTGCTGGTGCTCGACGAGCCGACCTCGGCGCTAGACGCATCGGTGCAGCAGCAGGTGCTGGCGTTGCTGGCCGAACTGCAGCAGCGACACGGCCTGAGCTATGTCTTCATCAGCCACGACTTGGCCGTGATCCGGGCGATGGCGCACCGGGTGATGGTGATGAAGGACGGCGTGGTGGTCGAGGAGGGCGAGACGCTGGCGCTGTTCGACGCACCGCGGCATGCCTACACCCGCACGCTGCTAGCCGCAGCGCATCTGGCTTGATCAACACTAACACGCCAAGGTCGCAGCATTGACCCGAACACCCTGGGGTTTGCGAGCTTCCCATGATGCCAGCGGCTGGGCGAAGATGCGGGGCCGCAGACTGTTGTCGCCATCCCATAGCCCATGAACACCACAAGCGCAGAAGTTTGCCCGCCATCGATCACGCACCGGCCTTGATCACAGGCAGCGCCATGGCAACCCGCTTGGGCATCGGACAATGCGAAAAGCCAGACCGTGGCGAACCGATCTTCAACGCGGCTTCCCGATGGACGGGCTCGACATGAGCACGCCCACCGCCTAGCCAACCTAATGCCCAATCAGGGCGCATTGCAAGGAGTCACCCGCATGACCAGACAACAGGATTCCAAGTCCAGCCGGCAACCGAACGCCAAGTGGCGCTTGCTGGCAGCTGCCGCAGCGCTGTGCGCCGCCGGCACCGCCCAGGCCCAGGAGACCTTCAAGGTCGGCATCGTCAGCTTCTTGTCGGGGCAGGCGGCCGAGAGCTTTGGCATCCCGGCGGTCAACGGCGCCAAGGTGCTGCTCGAGGCCTTCAACAAAGGCGCCGCACCAGCGCCGTACAACAAGGTCGGCTTCGGCGGCATGAAGCTCGAGTTCGTCTACGTCGACGAGAACGGCGGCGCGACCAAACAGGTGCAGGAGTTGAAGAACCTGTACGACCGCGAGAAGGTCGACGCGGTGCTGGGCTATGTCGGCTCGGGCGACTGCCTGGCCGTGGCGCCTGCGGCCGAGGAGATGAAGAAGTTCCTGATCCTGTACGACTGCGGTTCGCCGCGGATCTTCGAGGACAACAAGTTCAACTACGTCTTCCGCACCGCCTCGCACGGTGCGATGGACAACATCGCGCTGGCGCGCTACCTCAAGGCCAAGAACGTCAAGGCCGAAAGCTTCAACATGATCAACCAGGACTACGCCTGGGGCCAGGACTCGAAGAAAGACTTCAGCTGGTCGATGGAAAAGCTGCTCCCTGGCGCCAAGGCGGGCGAAGACCAGTTGCCCAAGTTCGGCGCCGGCCAGTACGGCACCGAGATCTCAGCCTTGATGGCCAAGCCCGCCGACGTGACGCATTCCAGCCTGTGGGGCGGCGATCTGCAGGCCTTCATCCTGCAGGCCAGCCCGCGCGGTCTGTTCAAGAAGACTCAAGTCGTTCTCTCGGCCGGCGACCATGTGCTGCCAGGCCTGGGTGACAAGATGCCCGACGGCGTGATCCTCGGGGCCCGCGGCGCCTACGGCCTGATGTCACCCAAGAGCGCGCTCAACGACTGGTGGTGGGATCTGTACTCCAAGGCCTACAACGTCTACCCGGTTCAAGCGCCTTACCGCATGGTGCAAGGCCTGCTGGGCTTGAAGCTGGCGGCCGAGAAAGCCATGGCCGCCAACGGCGGCAAGAAGCCCAACCATGAACAACTCGCCACGGCGCTCAGAGGCCTGGAATGGGATTCGCCGGCCGGCAAGATCAGGATGGCGATTGCCGGCGGCCACCAGGCAATCCAGGAGACAGCGATCGCCAGGACACGCTACGACGCCGCCAAGAAGATGGTGATGCTCGACGACATCATGCGCTTCCCGGCCGAATGCGTGAATCCGCCGGCGACGATGAAGTCGGAAGACTGGATCAAGGCCGGATTCCCGGGCGCCAAAGGCTGCCCGTGACCGCATGAATCTCCCTGCTGCGCGGGCCAATCTGGCGCCTGTGCTGCTCGCCGTACGGGTGTACGGCTGCGCTGCTCGGCACCACCTTGGCCCGCTCGCGACGGGATCTTCACGCCGTCACACCACTTCTTGAACCCAAAGAAAGCCCCGACCTGTGGCTGCCCTCCTCACCATCCTGATCGACGGCCTGACCTACGCGTCCTGGCTGTTCATCGTCTCGCTAGGGCTCACGCTGGTGTTCGGCGTGCTCAAGATTCTCAACATCGCGCATGGCAGCTTCTATGCGCTGGGCGCTTACGCCGCGGCCAGCTTCGTTGGCTGGACCGCCAGCATGAAGTGGGCGCCCGAGCTCTCGCTGGTGGCGATGCTGCTGGCGGCGGTGGCGGTGGCGGCGATCGTCGCGCCGCTGACCGAGCGCGGGCTGATGCGATTTTTCTACGGCCGCGACGAAGTGTTGCTGGTGCTGGTGACCTACGCGATGTTCCTGATCATGGAGGACGTCACCAAGCTGGTCTGGGGCGCCAACCCTTATTACGTGTCTGAGCCCTACAGCCTGTTCGGCAACATCGACATCGGCGTGCAGACTTATGTCGGCTATGACTTCGCGCTGGTCGCGCTGGCGGTCATCGTCGGGCTGGCGGTGTGGTGGGGGCTGAACCGCACCCGCAGCGGCAAGATCGTGCTGGCGGTGATCCACAGCGCCGAGATCGCCGCCAGCATGGGCGTCAACGTCTCGCGCGTCTACATGGGCGCTTTCTCGGTCGGCATCTTCCTGGCCGCGCTCGGCGGGGCTTTCACCGCGCCGATGATCTCGGTCCAGCCGGGCGTGTCAGTCGGGGTGATCATCGTGTCGTTCGCGGTCGTGATCATCGGCGGGCTGGGCAGCATCGAGGGCGCCGCAGTGGGCGCACTGATCGTCGGCATGGCCAGGTCGCTGGCAGTGCATGTGGCGCCGGTGACCGAGCTGTTCTCGGTCTACGTGGTGATGGCCATCGTGCTGATGTTCAGGCCCGAAGGCCTGTTCCAGCGAATCCAAGCCAGAAAAATATGACCCAGACCGAAACCGCTGTCGTCCACGGCCGCACCGTGGCCCTGGGCCTGGCCGCTTTTGTCTTGCTGGCGCTGGCCGGCCTGGCGATGCCCAAGTGGCTGACCTTCCTGCTGACGATGGCCGCCGCCAACGGCCTGGTCTCGCTAGGCATCGTCGGGCTGATGCGTGGCGGCGTCGTGCCCTTCGGCCAGGGCATGATGCTCGCGCTGGGCGGCTACGCCGCGGCGCTGGCTTTCAACAAGCTCGGCGTCACCGATGCCTTGCTGCTCGCACTGGGCGGCGGGGTGGTGGCCACGCTGGTGGCCGCACCGTTCGCGCCGCTGCTGTCGCGCTACCGCGGCATCTTCTTCGCGATGCTTACACTCGCGCTGTCGATGGTGACCTACGGCCTGCTGATGAAACTCAGCGCGCTGGGCGGCTCAGACGGCTTCAACCTGGGCCGACCGACGCTGTTCGGCCAGGTGCTGGCCGACGCCTGGGTTGGCTACACCTTGTATGTGCTGACGATCGCGCTGGCCACCGTGATGGCCTTGCTGGCGCGGGTCTACTTCGACTCGACGCGAGGCCTGGTCACGCTGGCGGTGCGCGAGAACGAGCTGCGGGTCGAATACCTCGGCGGCTCGGTGCGGCAGGCGATGACGATCAACTTCATCCTCGCCGCTTTCTGCGGCGGACTGGGCGGCGCGCTGGCGGTGATGTCACTGGGCCATGTCGAGCCGACCTTCAGCTTCTGGACCACCTCGGGTGAGTTCGTCTTCGTCGCGATCCTGGCCGGCTGGCAGAGCGTGGCGGCGGTGTTCATCGCCAGCACGGTGCTGGAGGTGGTGAGATCGTTTTCGAGCGCCTATTTCCCCAACACCTGGCAGCTCGCACTCGGGCTGTTCCTGCTGTTCGTGATCCGCTTTCTGCCCAAGGGCATAGGCTCGCTGTGGATGCGTGGGAGCACGAGATGAGCCTGCTGCTGCAAGCCCAAGGACTGGGCAAACGCTTCGGCGCCGTGGTCGCCGCGTCCGACATCAACATCAGCGTGCACACCGGTGAACGCGTCAGCCTGATCGGCAGCAACGGCGCGGGCAAGACCACCTTCGTCAACATGATCACCGGCTACATGAAGCCCGACCAGGGTCGCATCACGCTAGACGGTCTCGACATCACCCCGCTGGCGCCGCGCGCGATCACCCGGCTGGGTGTCGCACGCTCGTTCCAGATTCCGCAGCTCTACGGCGACCTGACGGTGCAGGACAACATGCTGGTGGCCAATGCCTGCCACGACCAGAAGCTCAGCTTCTGGCAGCCAGCGCGCCGGCCAGAGGCGATCGCCCGCGCCGAGACCTTGCTCGAGCGCTTCGGCCTGGCCGAGCACCGCGAGCGCCGGGTGGCCGAACTGCCGGGTGGCGTGCGCAAGTTGCTCGACATTGCGATGGCGCTGACTGCCAGCCCAAGACTGCTGCTGCTCGACGAGCCGACCAGCGGGGTGTCGGCCGACGAAAAGTTCCCGATGATGGACACCATCATGGCCGCGCTCGGCCAGGAGGCCGGCACCACGGTGCTGTTCGTCGAGCACGACATGGACATCGTCGAGCGCCATGCCAGCCGGGTGATCGCTTTCTACGCCGGCCGCGTGATCGCTGACGACCAGCCCGCCATCGCACTGGCCACCGACGATGTGCGCCGCTACGTCACCGGCGAACTGCTGCAAGAGTAGCCCAGGAAAGCTCAAACCATGCTCAAGATTGAAGCCATCCATGTTGCGCACGGCTCGGTGCTCGCACTGCGCGGCCTGTCGCTGACGGTGGCCGATGGCACGATGGTCGGTCTGGTCGGGCGCAACGGCGCTGGCAAGACGACGCTGCTGAGGTCGGTGATGGGCCACTTGGCTCCTAGCCAGGGCGGCATCACTTTCGACGGCCAGAACCTGGTTGCGCTGCCCAGCCATGCACGCGCTGCGATGGGCATAGGCTACATGCCCGAGGACCGCGGGCTGGTGCCTGAGCTGACCGTCGAGGAGAACATCCTGGTGCCGGTCTGGACCAACAAGTCGCTGAAAGAAGCCGAGCGACTGGCGCTGGTCTACCGGGTGCTGCCCGAGCTGATCGAGATGCGCGCGCGCCGAGCCCTGCTGCTGTCGGGCGGCCAGCAAAAACTCGTCGCGCTGGCGCGCGCGCTGGCCGTGGGCACCAGACTGCTACTGCTCGACGAGCCTTTCGAGGGCGTTGCGCCGGCGCTGTCCAAGCGCCTGGGCGACGTGATCGCCGGCCTGAAAGGCAGCGCGGTGTCGGTGCTGATCGCGCAAAGCGACCTGAACCATTCGCGCAAGCTGGTCGACGCCGAATTCGTCATCGAGCGCGGCGCCAATGTGACGCTGGCGGCCGCTTGACGGGCGTGCGCGCAGCGCTCGCCCATTGGCAAGGCCATGCGCCGACAGCAATGCGTTTGGCGGCCCCTCCACTGAACCTTGCCGGCGCACGGCCTGGACCGCAGCCAAGCCATGAACACAAGCCCCTTTGAAGACCTGGCCAGCCTGCTGGCCGGCCATCCCGACGCTGCGGCGCTGCGCGATGATCAGCAAGCTCTGGGTCGCGCGCAACTGCTGGCAGGCGCAGGCGACGCAGCGCGCGCATTGCACCAGCTCGGCCTGCGGCGCGGCGATGCGTTCGCGGTCTGGTTGCCCAACGGCGCAGCCTGGCTGCAACTGCTGTTCGCAGCGGCCCACCTCGGCCTGCTGGTCGTGCCGGTCAGCACCCGCTACAAGCCGGCCGAGGTCGGCCACCTGCTCAAGGTGTCGCGGGCTCGCCTGCTGGTCCATCCCAGCCACTTTCTGGGCGAAGACCGTGGGGCGGTGGCGCAAGCGCTGCTGGCCGAAACACCGACGCTCGAGCAGCTGCTGGCGGTTGATGACGCGACCGCTTTGATGCCGTTCGAGGCCACGCGCGCGCTGCCGCTGCCCGCGCAGGCCGGCCAGGCGCGCGACCTGCTGTGCTGCTTCAGCACCTCGGGCACCACCGGTGCGCCCA
>JBILYN010000256.1:0-6375 GCA_044377715.1 Aquabacterium sp. | reverse complement strand
CTGAGGTCCAGGACAGTTGACCGCCTTCTACAATCGCGCCACTGCCGCACAAGCAGCGGGCCGTTAGCTCAGTTGGTTAGAGCAGAGGACTCATAATCCTTTGGTCGTAGGTTCAAGTCCTACACGGCCTACCAAAATTATGTCAGTCGAATCAAGCGCTTAGAGAGAAATCCTAGGCGCTTTTTTCCTGCCTGACGGCGTCACCCCGCTTGGAGGTACCGGCTGCTGTAAGCCGATTTACCGAATCCACCCGGGCGGCGACGAGTACGGCAGCGCGGTCAGGCTTGCGGTGACGATCACCGGCCAGGCCAGCACCAAGAACACGCCAGGATGCCCGGCGAAGGGGCACAGGTGGCGCCTTCGGTGCCTCAGGTCAAAACTGCCCGTCCCGAAACGGCATGTCGGCGATTGGGCTAGCAGAAATGTAGGCCCAAGCGCCGACATGCCGTGCAAGGTCCGGCTGAGCGGCCTGTCAGGCGCCGCCGCTCTAGGCTTGCATGCCCCCTCTCCTGAAAGTTGTACAATATTACGTACATGTACATAGGAGCTAGATCATGGATGCCATTACCTACAGCGCCGCACGTGCCAACCTAGCCAAGACGATGGATCGTGTCTGTGACGACCATGAGCCGATAATTATTACTCGCAATGGCGAACAGTCTGTGGTTATGCTGTCGCTAGAGGAATACAACGCACTTGAAGAGACGGCCTTCCTCTTGCGAAGCCCCGCCAATGCCAAGCGCCTTCTGTCATCTATTGCACAGCTCGCTGCGGGAAAAGGGACAGAGCGGGAGTTGCCATAGTGAAATTGATTTTTTCTGACGAGGCATGGGGCGACTATTTGTACTGGCAAAAGCAGGACCGCAAGATGGTCGAACGGATAAATAAACTGATTCAGGAAGTAAAACGCGAACCATTCTCAGGGCTTGGTAAGCCGGAACCACTGAAACACGCATTGTCTGGCTTTTGGTCTCGCAGAATTACGGATGAACACCGCATGGTGTATCGAGTCGAAGGGGACGCCTTGCTTCTTGCACAGTTACGCTACCACTATTGATCAGCATTGACATGCTTGCGAAGCAAGAGTGTTCTTTGATTCTTCGAATGCCGGAATGCAAGTCGTGGAAGCCTCGCCAGAGTTTGCGCTATTTCTGTCGCTGCAAATTCTACTTCACTTTTTTCATGTATCGGATTAATCAGTCCCATTGACAATGATTGTTCAACCGATATCAAATCATCTGAGTAAATCAATGCAAATGCTACTGAATCGCCCGCAAGAAAACGAAGAAGTTGTTCGGCGAAGTAGGGATTGGGAACGCCCAGCTTGATCTCTGGCATGCCCAACAGCACGCGCCCGGATGCCGCAAATCGGTAGTCCGTGGCCGTTAGCAATGTTTTCCCAGCACCTATTGCGTGACCCTTCATCGCGCCCACGATGGGTATCGACGCCTCGAGAATTTCGCTGACTAGACCCCATAGAGAGTGAAAAAATTCCTCTAGGTGCACACGATCTAGACCTGTTGCCCACGTCAGATCCAGGCCGTTACAGAAAAACTTGTCGCCGCCACACAGTACAACCGCTCGACAGTTTTTTTGATGCTTTTTGTAATGCGCTCTTCAATTGTACGATTGCATCCAGATCGAGCACATTAGCTATAATGTTCTGATTTCTGATTTCTGCAATCTCCTCATCACTGGTTGAGATGATAGCCTTCATCATGAATATCCAAAGGGGATTGCGCGACCTAACTTCTAAGATAAAAAGCCTAGAACAGCAAGACAGTGTTCGCGCTAGCATGAAGCGGGCTGCTGTGTAGTGGTCGGTTGAGCGACCGGTTAGGGCTCATTCTTTAGTTTGCGCTACTCGAGATACGCATTGAACTTAAGACTGATCATTTGCATCTTTGTCTCGATCAGGGAGCGCGTCCCGGAAGGCTTCAAACCTTTTCCAAGCGGGCACAGGTGGCTTGTAATCCGCTCTGGGGGCGTAGACCGAATGTTCTGTAAGCTTCAACTTGTGAAGGTAGCGAGGACAGTTAGGAAAAATATAGCTCGCGCTGACCCTAACAATTAAAACAGAACCTGGGAACTCTTGGCGCAATGGATCGTCTTCTGTAACCGTTGCTTTTCCGTTCACGCGGATTCTTTTTGATTTATCGAAGTCTAGAAACAGCAATCCGACGTTTGGATTAACAACAACGTTGCCCCAGGTTCTGTACATGCCATTGCCGTCATAATCTGGAAATGCAAGAGTACACTTGTCAAGCACGCGCACGAAGCCGGGTAGGCCACCCTTGTATGAGCAATCGGGATGGCCATGGGTATCTGCTGTTGCCACGAAAACCATCGAAGAAGCTTCGATGAATAGTCGGTCTGCTTCTGTAAACTCACTTCGAACGGTAACTTGTTCCAACCTGTCTGCCAAGCCTCGGGTCTCACGGAGGTCTTGCAGTTGTCGCATCCCATCGTGATAAAGCGGCGTGTTTTCCATGGTTGCTCCTAAAGGATAGCGTTTCGTCAACACGCCAACCGCTCAGGCGGATGGGTCGAGTTATGGAAATCGTGCGCCAGTTGCCAATGCCTCGAATCGGTGCACCTAAGCTACCAATTGCATCATGCACCTAGCCCGGTTCACAACACGAGGCTTTGTTGCTTCTGGCTGCCATGCAACCAAGCTGTCGCCGGGCTTGCGCGGGAGGGGGCGCTTGCCCGCCATTGCCGCAGCTTGCGGTCGAATCAGCGCGCCGCCTCGTTGCGCACCAAGAGACCTGCTGCCCGGATCTGCGCGATGTCCTGCACACCCGACAGGCCCATGACCAGGTCCAGTTCAGCGCCCAGCAGGCTCAAGACATGAGCGACCCCAGCTTCTCCCGCCACCGACAGCCCCCAGAGATGAGGCCGACCCAACATGACCGCTGTCGCACCCAAAGCCAGGGCTTTGAAAATATCGCTGCCGCGGCGAATGCCGCCATCCAGCAGCACAGGCAATTGACCGCCAACCGCCTGGATCACCGCCGGCAAGGCGCGCACACTGGCCAATGCACCGTTGAGTTGGCGCCCGCCATGGTTTGACACGATGATCCCGTCAACGCCGTGGCGCTGCGCCTCGATGGCGTCCTGGGGGTGGAGCACACCTTTGAGCAACAACGGCCCTCGCCACTGCGACCTGACCGCATCAACATCCTGCCAAGTCATGCCGGGGTCGAGCAAGGACCCCATCCTGCCAGCCAACTGCGCTGCCGACTCTGGCAAGCCAGGGCGAACGTAATTGCCAAAGGTCAGGCTCGCCAGTTCCTGCCGCATGGCCCACCACCAGGCGGTCTTTCGAGCGAACGCCAGCATCTGAGTGAGACCGAACCGGGGCGGAATCGTGAATCGATTGACGATGTCTCTCTCGCGCTTGCCAATGAGTTGATTGTCCAAGGTCAGCACCAGCGCTTGGTATCCACTGGCCTGGGCTCGCGCAGTCAATTCACGGGTAAAACCACGGTCCTTGTAGATGAAGATCTGCATCCATCGTTGCCCGCCGTGTTCTGCTGCCAGCGACTCCAAAGTGCACACCGACCCATGGCTCAGGCAATACACCGTGCCATGCTGCTGAGCGGCCCGGGCCGACACAATTTCGCCGCGAGGCCAGAAAAGTCCAGCCAATCCGGTTGGACCGATCAGGATCGGACTGGACAAGCGCTGACCAAACAGGTCGATCGACAGGTCCCGAGTCGCGGCGCCCTTCAGTGGCCGGGGCAGTATCGACCAGTCTTGAAAACTCGACTCGTTTTCGCGCAGCGTGTCCTCGCCTTCGGCGCCGCCATCGATGAAGTCGAAAATCGGTTTCGGCAATCGATCACGCGCCAATCGGCGCAGCGCTTCGACGCTGAACGCCTCTCGAGTCAAGCGGTCAGCGGGGTTCACTGCTAAACGCCGTCTTGATTACTTGAGGAATGCAGGGCGCCGAGCGCCCAGTCGCACCGCCTCGTCAGCGGCAGCTTCCGAGCTTCGGATCGCGGGCAGTTTGGCTGCCACCTGCGCCAATTGGTCTTGCGGGATGACTACCACCCCGTCCAGATCGGCCACGATGACGTCACCGCTGCAGACCCGGTGGCCGGCGATACTGACTGGAAATCCAACGCTGCCGGGTCCATTGCGATGCGGGGAATTCGGTGTCACGCCAGCGCACCAGGCCGGCAGACCAACCGCCCGAATGCCCACCAGGTCGCGAACACAGCCATCGGTCACAAATCCGACGGCGCCACAGTTCTTGGCCATGCCCAGGACCAGATCTCCGGTGATCGCGCAGCCGGTAAAGCCGTCGGCTGCGGCCACCAGCACATCGCCGGGCTGAAGCTCGGCCAGCGCCTGTATCAGGGCCAGGTTGTCGGCCGGCCCGGCATGGCAAGTCAAGACCACGCCGCAAAAGGCAAACTGCTCGGCAATCGCCGGGGCGAGCTTGAAATCCAGCGCGCCGACGCCACCCATCGCGTCGACCAAGAACCCGGTCGGTGTCATCAGCACCTGAGCCATCAGGGCTGGATCGGGTCGCGAAAAAGTCTGAACTTGAATGGTCGGGATTTCTTCGATCATGCTGAACTCCTCATCAATGCCTCGGATTGCCAGTGCTGCGCGCCACAGAGGGCTGGCAGCGCCGGCCTATTCGAGCATAACAAGCTGACGCTGACAGCCCGGTATTTCGCCGACTGCCCAAAGCGCGCAGAGATCCTGGCCGAACGCATCCCGGTCGCTGCGTCGAACCTAGAGCACGCCTCTAGGTTGACGCCATGTGCGAGCGGCAAGGCGCGCTGAGATGCAAAGCGCCAGTCTTCACAAGGGCATCATCCGCGTCCGACGAAAGGCATCTTGGTGGCCATGATTGTCAGGAACTGGATGTTCGTGTCCAAAGGCAGACCCGCCATGTGGACCACCGATTCGGCCACCTTCTGCACGTCCATCATCGCTTCGATGGCAATCTGACCGTTCGCCTGTTTCACGCCGACCGACATGCGCTTGGAGATCTCCGACAGCGCGTTGCCGATGTCAATCTGTCCGCAGGCGATGTCGTACTTGCGACCGTCTAGCGAGATGCATTTGGTCAGGCCGGTCACCGCGTGCTTGGTGCAGGTGTAGGGCACGGAGTCGGGGCGCGGCGCATGGGCCGAGATCGAGCCGTTGTTGATGATGCGTCCGCCTCGCGGGTCTTGGTCCTTCATGATCCGAAATGCGGCCTGCGCACACAGAAACATGCCGGTGAGGTTGATGTCGACGACGGACTGCCATTTCTCCAGGCTCAGGTCCTCAAAAGAGATCCCTGGCGCGTTGATGCCAGCGTTGTTGAACAACAGGTCGACGCGGCCGAACTTCGCCCGGGTCTGGGCAAACAGCGCATCGACTTGCTTGGTATCGGCAACGTCGGTGGCCAGCGCAAACGCGCGGTCACCAGCGTCAGCCTCGGCCAAGGCTTGCTCAAGCATGGCCGAGCGACGTCCGGCCAGCGCCACGCGATAGCCGGCGGCCAACAGCGCCAGCGCTGCGGCCTTGCCTATGCCGGTACCGGCGCCGGTGACAACGGCCACCTTGTGATGGGTGCTCATGGAAATCTCCTGGAAGGGTGATGGGTTGGGGAGCTGTCAGGTCCTGGGCAAGCTTGTGTGCATCGCCTCGGCACGCAGGAAATCGAAATCGACGCCCTGGTCGGCCTGTGTGACGGTCTGCAGGAAGAGCTTGCGGTAGCCGCGCGGCGCGGTCGGCTCGACCACCGGGTTTTGAGCTCGCCGCAGCGCCAGTTCATCGTCGCTGATCAACAGGTCGATGGCCCGCGCTGCCACCGACAATCGAATGCGGTCGCCGTTGCGCACCTGGGCCAGCGGCCCGCCAATCGCCGCCTCGGGCGTGACGTGCAGCACGATGGTGCCGAAAGCCGTGCCGCTCATGCGGCCATCGGAGACCCGCACAATGTCTTTCACGCCCTGGCGTGCGAGCTTGAGCGGGATCGGAATGTAGCCGGCCTCGGGCATGCCGGGCGCGCCCTTGGGGCCGATGTTCTTGAGCACGATGATGTCGTCGGCGGTGACGTCCAGATCCGCTGAGTCGATGCGCTCGGCCATGTCCTGGACGTTTTCGAACACCACTGCCCGGCCTTCGTGTTCCATCAATCGCGGGTCAGCCGCCGACTGCTTGATGATCGCGCCACCAGGCGCGAGGTTGCCTTGCAGCACCGCGATGCCGCCTTGCGGGTAGATCGGGTTGGACGCCGGGCGCACCACAGTCTGCGCAAACGCCGCCGGGTGCCGTTCCATCTCCTGGCCCAAGGTGCGGCCGGTGACGGTCATCGCGTCCAGATGCAGCAAGGGCTTGAGTTGACGCAGCAAGGTGGCCATGCCG
>JBILYN010000255.1:0-6382 GCA_044377715.1 Aquabacterium sp. | reverse complement strand
CGCGCCTGGGTGATCTCGTCTTCGGTGGGCAGTTGCGGCGGTATGCGGTTTGCGGTGGCCATGTCGGTGGCTCCAGTTCTTTGCCTTGGAATCTAGCACGCGAACGAATCGAACGAATCGAACGAATTAAAAAATCTAGGCGTCAGAGGGGATTCATCGGCGGAGTTCCGTGTCACAAGGCATGGACGACCGGGTGCGGTCTGGTGCCGGCTGAATTGGATAAGTCGGCGCGCGAAGGCAAGACTTAGCCAGGGACTTATCCAATTCGCCTCCGCAGAACCTCGCAAAGTGAATGACCCACACCCAGTCGGCTGGCGACAAGCAGCAGCAGTGGCAGGAATCGCATGAAGATTGCGAATCGCACGCCCAGCAACTGCGTGCCGACCATCGCCGTCTCGATGGCCTCGCGATGGGCCAGGTAGCCGCGACGGACCTGCAGTGCCGGCTCGACCTGATCGTCGGCAGCGACCTGCGCTACGAGCGGGATGCCGACGACACGCTGGTGGCTTTCATCGCCCGGCACGCCGCACCGCTGGCCGAAGTGTGGATCGTCGACCCCGACCGGGGCAACCGGCCTGCCTTCAACTGCGGCATCGCGGCGCAGGGCTTCGACCACCGGGAAGAGCGGCTGAGCACCCCGTTGCCGGTGGGCGCCTGCACCTTGCCGGGCTACAAGGGCCGGCTGCTGGTGTAGCGCTGCGGCGGTGGTGGCGACACCGCGGCGGCGGTGGTGGTGGCAGCGTGGCTCAGGTCTGAAGCCACTGCAGCAGCGGCGCCATGCCCCACAGCCAGGCCGCCACGCCCAGTCCGCCGGTGTAGAGCACCGCCGTGGTGGCGATGGCCGCCGACAGCAGCACCGCCGCGCCGTCGCGGAATACGAGGCCCAGCCCCAGCAGCATCAGCGACAGCGCGGGCAGCACGTTGCCGAACGGGATCGGCAGCACGATCAGCACCGCCATCAGGCCGGCCTTGGCGGCGATCCACGACCGCGGACCCGGCTCGGCCATGCCGGTCAGCCGGCTGCGCGCCCACCGGCCTGCCAGGCCGTAGAAGTCGGCCAGCAAGCCCAGCACGCGACGCGCCCAGGCGTCCGACAGGTGGACGTCGGCCACCCGCTGCGGCAGGCCGGTGGCCTGCTCGCCGCGCCACATGGTCAGCGCCAGCAGCGCCAAGCCGATGCCCAGCACGCTGCCGACGCCGGGCATCGGCAGCAGGCAGGGCGCGGCCAGCAGCACCAACAGCGTGCCCTGCGCGGCCGGGCCATGCACGGCAGCCAGGTGAGACAAGGGCACGCGCTCGCCGGTCAGCGCGGCGGCGGCGGCGCGCAGGCGCAGTTCGATCGGGACCGTCATGGCTGGCTGCCCGCGGTGGCCGGTCGGGTGCCCGCCAGCGAAGCCGCGTCAGGTTTTGCATCGCGGGTCTTCCACAGCGACACGAGCACGCCCCCTGCGATCAACGCGAAGGTCACGCCCAGCGAGATCGCTGGCGGTGTCTTGCCGATGAAGCCGACCAGGAAGATCTTGCTGCCGATGAACACCAGCACCAGGGCCAGCGCGTACTTCAGGTAAGTGAAGCGGTGGATCATTGCGGCCAGCGCGAAGTACAGCGCCCGCAGCCCCAAGATCGCGAAGATGTTGCTGGTGTAGACGATGAACGGGTCGCTGGTGATCGCGAAGATCGCCGGCACCGAGTCGACCGCGAACACCAGGTCGATGATCTCGACCATGCACAGCGCCAGGAACAAGGGCGTGGCCCAGCGCACGGTCTTGCCGGTGGCCGGATCGGGCTGTTGCACGAAGAACGCATTGCCGTGCAGGCCGGGCGTGACCTTCAGGTGACTTCGCAGGAACTTGAGCACAGGGTTCTTGGCGATGTCGGGCATGTGGTCGGCCACCAGCCACATCTTGATGCCGGTAAGCACCAGGAAGGCGCCGAACACGTACAGGATCCAGCTGAACTGGCTGATCAGCGTGGCGCCCAGGCCGATCATGATCGCGCGCAGCACGATCACGCCCAGGATGCCCCAGAACAGCACCCGGTGCTGGTACTGCCGCGGAATCGCGAAGTAGCTGAAGATCAGCGCGATCACGAACACGTTGTCCATCGACAGCGACTTCTCGATCAGGAAGCCGGTGAAGTACTCGGTACCGCTCTGCGCGCCCAGGAACCACCACACCCAAACGCCGAACCCCACCGCGATGCTGATGTAGCCGGCCGACAGCAGCAGGCTTTCCTTTACCTCGATCTCGCGATCGTCCTTGTGCAGCACGCCCAGGTCCAGCACCAGCAGCGTCACGACGACGGCGACGAACACGCCCCAGATCCAGGCGGCTTTGCCCAGGAAGGGGGTGTTGAACAATTCGATCAGGGGTTCCACGGGTTCGGCTTCGGGTTAGGTGGGGAAAGAACGAGGGCTGCGTGGCAGGCGGCAGGCCAGCAGAGAGAGGGCGGTGGCGAGCGCGCCGCTGGCGCCGAGGCCGGCCAGCAGGGGTCGAACTCAGTCGAAGATGTCGCTGAGCCAGGACTTCTTGCGTCGGCTGGCCGGGTATCCGCCGCTCGAATGGTGGCCGCCGTGGTGGCCGTAGTCAGAATCGACGAAATCAGGCCGGCGGTCGGGCCGTGGCGCATAGGCCGGCGGCGCGGCCGCCGTCGGTCCAGCGCGGTCGATCAGCTTGTCGAGTTCGCCGCGGTCCAGCCAGACGCCACGGCACTGCGGGCAGTAGTCGATCTCGACGCCCTGGCGGTCGGTCATGACCAGGGCGGTGTCGGTGCAGGTGGGACATTTCATGGAGGGCTCCTTGGGGTTGGGCCGAGGCCGCATCAGTCGTCCGAGCCACCGAAGCCGAACAGGCTCAGCAGGCTGGTGAACAGGTTGAAGATCGAGACATACAGGCCGACAGTGGCCAGCACGTAG
Organism: Aquabacterium sp.; assembly: GCA_044377715.1. Classification (GTDB taxonomy): domain Bacteria; phylum Pseudomonadota; class Gammaproteobacteria; order Burkholderiales; family Burkholderiaceae_C; genus Pseudaquabacterium. The sequence continues at coordinate 3,468 of JBILYN010000255.1, read as the reverse complement.
TTGGTTTCACCGCCGTTGACGATGCGACTGGTCTCGAACAGGATCAGTCCGGCCGACAGCAGGGCCACCATCGCCGACACGGCCAGGCCCAGTGCCGGCACCTGGAAGAACATCGCGCCCAGGCCTGCCAGCATCGCGATCACCATGCCGGCGAACAGGAAGCCGCCCATGAAGCTGAAGTCGCGCTTGCTGTTCAGCACGTAGGCCGACAGCGCCAGAAAGGTCGCACCGGTGGCGGCAAGTGCCAGCACGATGGTCTGGGCGCCACCGGGCAGCGCGAGCGTCTTGGCCAGCACCGGGCCCAGCGTGTAGCCCATGAAGCCGGTCAAGCCGAACACCGCGGGCAGCGCCCAGCCACTGTTCTGCAGTTTGTGCACCGCGAACAGCAGGCCGAAGTAGCCCACCAGCGTGATCATCAAGCCCGGTGCGGGCAGCTTGAACGCCACCCCGGCGGCGGCCACCGCGGCCGAGAACAGCAGCGTCATCGACAGCAGCGCGTAGGTGTTGCGCAGCACCCGCTGGGCCTGGCCGGGAATGACGGCGCCGGCGTGGTCGCGCTCGACCTCCGGCCGGGCGACCATCGGGTAGGGGGCGGCGGTGGTCGGGTGGGTCGAGGTGTTCAGCGGGTTCATAGGGGCGCTACCTGCGGGTCACGGGATTCGAAGATCACTTGCATATCGGCACTCCATCGGTTGAGAGAGGCCAGATGATGGCGGCACGGACGCTTCTGAAAAAGAAGCTATTTCGTTATCAATAATTCGTAAAAAGAGGAGCATTAGCCTGGACTTCAGCTACCGTCACCTCTGCTGCTTCTGGGTCGTCGCCAAGGAGGGCGGCACCGCCCGCGCGGCGGCGCGCCTGGGCATGGCGGTGCAGACCGTCAGCACCCAGGTGCGCGAGCTGGAGAAGTCGCTGCGCCAGGCGCTGCTCAAACCCGCCGGCCGCAGGCCGGTGCTGACTTGAGGTGTGCGTGTTGGCGAATGAATCCGTTGCGTGGCACAGGGTGGCGGGGAGCTACTTGAGTTCGCACTTGCAACGAGGCATCAGACCGGGATGGCCGGCGGCAACTATCCTGGCCGCCGTGTGCGTGTGAGGATGCCCATAGCAAGACAGGTCATCGCGGCACAACGGGTCCGCCATGGTCCACAGCACTTTACGCGCCTTGTTAGTTCCTGCTCTCCAGGGATCAAGGCCGCCGCGCTCATGCCGCGGCCACCTCCACAAAAGTATCGTTGTAGCAGGCACCGTCGGCGATGTCGGTGCGGATATCGGCCGAGATCAGCGCGTTGCTTGTCTGGTTGGTGCCGCTGGTGGCCAGCCAAGTACCCTTGGGCGTGTAGACCACACCGGCGCGCACCGCATCGGTCACCTTCAGCTGCAACTGCACCTCGCCCAGGTCGTTCCACGCTCGCACCACCATTCCGTCTGCCAGGCCACGCGCGTGCGCATCCCGCGGATTCATCTCGAGCCGCTCTGGGCCCGCCGAGGCGGCATGACCGCCAAACGTGGCGTTGGTTCGTTTAGAACTGGACGGACTGATGAGATTGAGCGGATGGACAGCCGGCACCGACTCGTAGCGCGGCACGCCATATCCCCAGGCATCGTGCATCGCCTGCGAGAACAGTTCGATCTTGCCCGATGGTGTGGCCGGCTCGACATTGGCGCACATCATCAAGGGTTTGCCATCGGCGGCCACCATGGCCAGCGCGCGATCCAGCGGCAGCTTGCTGCCGCTGAGACCGGCCAGTCGCGGATCAGCCGACTTGACCGCAGCATCCATCAACTGCTCGTCGGTGTCGTGAAATACCTGTTCATCGAAGCCAAAGCGAGCCGCCAGTCTGCGAAAGATTTCGGTGTTGGGCAGGGCCTCGCCCACAGGGGCAATCACCGCCGCGGCGCGTTGCAAGTAGTTTTGCCCATAGGCCGAAAACACGTCGTCATGCTCGAAATGCGAACAGGCCGGCAGAATCACATCGGCATAGGCCATGCTGTCGGTCATCGCGATGTCACAGCCCACCACAAACAAGTCCTCGCGCGACAGCGCACGGCGCATCCGGTTCTGGTCAGGATGCGTGCTGACCGGATTGTGGTTGTAAATGAAGACCGCCTTGATCGGTGTGGCGAGCGTCTTGTCCAATAACAGGCGCCCGACATCGACGATGTTGATCGTACGGGTGCCCGCCGGCGCCAGGTCGGGGCGCTGCAACGCATCGCCATCGAGCGGGGTCGCCAACCCGGGCTTGGCCATGACGCCCGCACCGGGTCGACCGAACTGGCCCAACAGCGCATTGAGCGCCATGATCGCGCGCAGACCCGAGCCGCCACTGTGACCGCGCTCGATGCCATTACCGATCGACAGCGACAGTGTTTTCGCCCCGACGTAGGCATCGGCCAGAGCCGTGAACTGAGCCGACTCGATGCCACAGGTCTCGCAGGCGGCAGCCACCGACCACTGCCGCGCCTGGGCAAGATAGGTTTCAGCACGGTGCACCCAGCGTTCGATGAAGGCCCGCGCCAACGCGCCGCGCCGCTCGAATTCGGCCGCCAGCGCCAGCGCCAGCACGACATCTGTCCCCGGGCGGATCTGCACGTACAGGTCTGCCTGCTCGGCGATCTTGGTGCGCCGCGGATCGATGACCAACAGCCGGGCGCCGTTCTCCCTTGCACGCTTGATCACCCGCGTTAGGTGCAGGTTGGATACTGTCACGTTGTTGCCCCACACCGCCACCAGGTCGGCATGTTCGAACTGCTCGGGCGCCATGCCGGGCGCCGCGCCGAACAGGCTGGTGTAGGCCGTGCCGCGGACGATCCCGCATAGCGGTCCACGATTAAGGTGGCTGGCCCCCAGGCGGTGAAAGAACCGTCGGTCCATCGACCCACCGGCCAGTTGCCCGTGCGGTCCGGCGTAGTTGAAAGGCAGGACCGATTCAGGGCCATGGGTGGCGATCGCCTGGCTGAGTCCCTCGTGCACGAGATCGAGCGCCTGGTCCCAACCGATGCGCTCGTACCGGCCACTGCCTCGCGGCCCGACCCGACGCATCGGATGGCGCAGTCGTTTGTCACCGTGGACGAAATCTGGATAGTAGCGCGCCACCTTGTCGCAGATAACACCAGCCGTGTAGGGGTTGGCATCCGAGCCGCGCACCGCGATAACCTGCTCATTGGCCACTTCCACCGACAGGCTGCAGGTATCGGGGCAGTCCAGCGGACAGACGGAAGGACGGATCACGGCATTCAAAGCAGCTTGCATCTCGGTCTCCGCAGGGACTGCGCGCGTTGAACGCGCTTTCGGTTGAACTTAAATCTCAGTATGCCATTCAAGCGCGTGCATGATGACGTGGTGATGCTGGCTGAACTGGAATGGCACTTACTTTGGCCTGAGCGCATGACCATGCGTCTCTACGTGTTGACGAGCCTGGGCGCGTGGCACCTTCAGCCAAGGGTAGGGTTTGGGCCGTCGTTTTCGCA
>JBILYN010000254.1:0-6383 GCA_044377715.1 Aquabacterium sp. | reverse complement strand
ACGGCACATCGGATCGCGCAGTCGGCCTGCGCGCCGACATCGACGCATTGCCGGTGACCGAGCGCAACCAGTTCGCCCATGCCAGCCAGCACCCGGGCAAGATGCACGCCTGCGGCCATGACGGCCACACCGCGATGCTGCTGGCAGCGGCCAAGCACCTGTCACGGCACCGCAACTTCGACGGCACGGTCTACCTGATCTTCCAACCGGCGGAAGAAGGCGGCGGCGGCGCGCGCGAGATGATCAAGGACGGCTTGTTCAAGCTGTTCCCGATGGAAGCCGTTTTCGGCGCCCACAACTGGCCGGGCATGGCGGTAGGCCAGTTTGCGCTCAAGGCCGGCCCTTGCTACGCGTCGAGCAACGAGTTCAAGATCACCGTCAAGGGCAAGGGCGCGCACGGCGCGATGCCGCATCTGGGCGTCGACCCGGTGCCGGCAGCCTGCGCGATGGTGCAAGGCTTCCAGACCATCATCTCGCGCAACCTGCGGCCGATCGACACCGGCGTGATCTCGGTGACGATGATCCACACCGGTGAAGCGACCAACGTGATCCCCGAGAGCTGCGAAATCCAGGGCACGGTGCGAACCTTCAGCACCGAGGTGCTCGACATGATCGAGCGCAGGATGAAAGCCATGGCAGAAGCCACCGCCGAGGCCTTCGAATGCGGCTGCGAGTTCGAATTCAGCCGCAACTACCCGCCGACGATCAACCACGCCGCAGAGACCGACTTTGCACGCAGCGTGCTGGTCGACGTGGTGGGCGAAGCCAACGTGCTCGAATTCGAACCGACCATGGGCGCCGAAGACTTCAGCTACTACTTGCTGGAAAAGCCAGGCTGCTACTTCATGATCGGCAATGGCGACGGCGCGCACCGCGAAGGCGGCCATGGTCTCGGGCCTTGCATGCTGCACAACCCGAGCTACGACTTCAACGACGACCTGATCCCGTTGGGCGCGACCGCCTGGGTGCGTATCGCCGAGCGCTGGCTCGCCACACCGCGCTGAGGCTGCGGTGTCAGCGCCCGACTGCTTTGCCCAGCGCTACGACCAGGCGCGGAGCAAGTTCCACGCTGCTGCCGAGGCTGCCGGGCTGGATGTTCACAGCCACCCGCACCCGATGCTGGGCCAGGACGGCGAGGCGCTGGCGATGGACGTGGTGCGCGACGGCCCAGCCGGTGCCCGCGCCGTGCTGCTGCTGAGTTCGGCCTGCCACGGTGTCGAGGGCTTTTGCGGTTCGGGCGTGCAGGTCGCCGCCATCGGCGACGCCGGGTTGCGCCAGGCCGCGCATGCCGCCGGCGTGGCGTTGGTCTACGTCCACGGCCTGAACCCCTACGGCTTCTCGTGGTGGCGGCGAACGACGCAGGAGAACGTCGACTTGAACCGCAACTTTCAGGATTTTTCGCAGCCGCTGCCGCGCAACGCCGATTACGACGAGATCTCGCATCTGCTCGTGCCCACCCGTTGGCCGCCCTCGCCTGCGGTGCAGCAAGCCATTGCCGAGTTCATCGCGCGGCGCGGCATGGCCGCCTGGCAGACCGCCGTCAGCGGCGGCCAGTACCACCATCCGGAAGGCCTGTTCTACGGCGGTCAGAACCCGACCTGGAGCCAGCAGACGCTGCGCCAGGTGCTGCGCGACCACGGCCAGCGCTGCGAACGGCTGGGCTGGATAGACTTTCACACCGGCCTGGGGCCCAGCGGCGTGGGCGAGCGAATCTTCGCCTGCCGTGACGACGCGGCAGCGCTGGCCCGAGCGCAAGCCTGGTGGGGCGGGCCGGACCGCAACCGGGTGACCTCGATCTACGATGGCTCATCGACCTCGGCGCCGCTCAAAGGCTTGATGTGGACAGCCGTCGACCAGGAATGCCCGCAAGCCGAGTACACCGGCATCGCACTCGAGTACGGCACGTTGCCGATGGCCGAGATGCTGGACGCCTTGCGCGCCGACCAATGGGCAGAGAACCACCCCGAGGCGCCGGCCGACCAGCGCGCGGCGATCAAGCGCCTGGTCCGCGACGCGTTCTACGTCGACACGCCGGCCTGGCAGCAGCAAATCCTCGACCAGGGCCTGCAGGCGGTTCGCCAAGGTGTCGCAGGCTTGTCCGACGCCAAGCCTTGAAAAACCGAGCCGACAGGCTCGCCGAGTCCGGCAGCTGATCCGCTCAAGCCGCGGCCGGGAGCCGCAGCTCGCCAAGCATGCGGCGCTGGTCCCAGCGACCGAGAAACCACAGGCCGGCGGCCATCCCGATGTGCAGAAAATCACCCGGCTGGAATCCCGCCAGCCTGAACTGCGCCGCGAAGGCCAACAGGGCCGCCAGCAGACAGGCGCCTCCCGCTGCGGCGGTCCAGTCGCGCCGGCGCAAGCCCATGCCCAGCAGGCTGACGACGGCCCCCAAAGCGCAGGCTGTAGACCAGGGTTTGAGACCTGCCTGCACGACGATCATCATCCCCAGCGTCGCCGACACCACGGCGAAGATCCAGGCCAAGCGCCGCTGCTTCGCGACCGCCCCCTCAGGCCAGATCACCGCCACGGCCAGCAGCGGCAACGCCACCGCAGCGCCCAGCATCGACATCAGTTGGTGCAGCGAAGGCAAGGGCAGCAGTCCCGAGAAGCGCAGCGTGCCCAGCACTGCGGCCGCACCCAGCAAGGTGCAAGCAAGGCGCAAGGCCGGCGCGCGCGCGGCCTGCCAGGCGACCGTCAAGGCCACGCCGGCGAGCAGCGCGTCGAACAGCGCCTGCCAGTTCATGCCGGACCCATCTGCCGCAGCGGCTCGACAGGCTCACCCAGCGCCTTGGCCAGCAAGGCCAGGCTCGCAAAGCCCATGACCGCAGCAGCGATCTGCGCTGCGGCCGGCACCGCGCAGAACCATTGCCCACTGGCCAGCGCGCCGAACATCAGCAGCGCGCGCAGCGCCTCGACCTGCACGCCATAGCGACGACCGGCAAACATCCGGCTCAAGCAATAGGCGTTGAGGGCGATCAGTGCGCCATAGCACGCGCGCATTGGCACGCTCAAGCTGTTGGTCACACTGAGCCAGTGCATGAACAGCACGAATCCGGTCGCGCAGGCCGTCAGGGCATAGATTTGCTGCCACTTCGGCGTCGGTGTCTCGAAGCGCTCCACACCGCTGATGTCGGTCGTCGCAGCTCTTGGCATACCACCGGGCGTCCACGCCGGCGTGGCAAAGACTTCCATCAGCTTGTTCTTCCAGCCCGGCGTGTTGCGCAAGCCCTGCCAGATGCCGGCATAGTTCGTCAGGTTGGCCCAGACCGGGTTCCAGCTGCGCAGCGGCTTCAGCAAGCCGTAGACCACTGGCTCGTTGTCGCGCTCCTGGGCGTAAGTGCCGAAAATTCGGTCCCAGATGATCAGCGTGGCCCCGTAATTGACGTCGATGCAGTATTCGTTGCGGCCATGGTGGCAGCGGTGGTTCGACGGCGTGACAAAGATGCGGTCGACCCAGCCCAGCTTGGGGACGAGTTGGGTGTGCACCCAGAACTGGTAGATCGCGCTCAACAAGGCCACCGTGACGAACACCGACACCGGAATGCCGACGACGGCCATCGGCACGTAGAAAACCCAATAGAACAACTGGTTTGTCGAAGACTGGCGCAGCGCCGTCGAGAGGTTGAAGTCTTCGCTCGAATGGTGCACCACATGGGCCGCCCAGAGCAGCCTGACCTCATGCCCGGCGCGGTGCGCCCAGTAATACAGAAAGTCGTACATGAAAAAGGCCAGCACCCAGACCCCCAGCTGCCTGGTGTCGAACTGGAAAGTACCGACGCGCTCGACAAACAGCGCGTAGAAAATCACCGTCACAAGTTTGACCAGCGAGCGCACCGCCTCGCTGATGAAACCGATGTTCACGCTGGTGACCGCGTCGTGCACGCGGTAAACGGCACGACCCATCCAGCGCGACGCCAGCACTTCGATCAGCAACAGCGCCATGAACACGGGGACGGCGTAAAGAATAGGTGGCATGTTCTTGGGATTCGTGTGGGCAGGTCGAAGGCAGATGGTCTGACTTCAACTCAGGCGTCGAACCAGGGATCGACCAGAAAATAATACTATGGACAGGACCATCGAATATTTCAGTTGTTTGCAGCGCAGCTGAGCGGCCTTGACCGCAGGGTCGTCAAGCCACCACGGGCGCAGCCTCAAGCGCCGCTGCAAACAAGACCCTCGCCCTCGACGAACACGCGCTTGAGCCGCAGATCCCGATCAAGCACGACCATGTCAGCCAGACAGGCCGTCGCGAGGCGACCGCGCCGCAGCTCGCCCAGGTAGTCGGCGGCGTGGGTGGAGACGCGCATCGACGCTTCGGCCAGATCCAGCCCCAGCCCGACCAGGTTGCGCAGCGCCTGGTCCATCGTCAACGCGCTGCCCGCGAGCGTGCCATCGGCGAGCCGGACGCCACCCAAGCACTTGTGAACCGTCTGGCGTCCAAGCTTGTACTCCCCGTCGGGCATGCCTGCTGCTGCGGTCGAGTCGGTGACGCAGAACAGCCCCGGAATCGCCCGCAGCGCGACCTTGATCGCGCCGGGATGGACATGCAGCAGGTCGGGGATCAGCTCGGCATGGCGGGCATGGGCGAGTGCCGCACCGACCATGCCGGGCGCGCGGTGGTGCAGGCCGGTCATCGCGTTGAACAAATGCGTGAAGCCGCTCGCGCCATGGTCAAGCGCGGCGACACCGTCCTCGTAGCTGCCCAGGCTGTGACCAATCTGCACCCTGACACCCGCCTCGCTGAGCGCCTTGACGATGGCCAGATGACCTTCGACCTCGGGGGCGATCGTGACCAGCCGGATCGGCGCCAGCGCCGCCAACCGCGTCAGCGCCTGTTGCGTCGCGACACGCGCGTGGTCGGGTTGCGCACCAAGCTTGGCCGGGTTGATGAACGGTCCTTCCAGGTGCGCGCCGAGCAGCCTCGCCGCGCCGGTCGGGCGCTGGACGCAGGCCGCGGCGATGGCCCGCAGCGCGTTGTCGATGTCGCTGTCCGGTGCCGTCATCGTGGTGGCCAGCATGCTGGTGGTGCCGTGGCTGGCGTGCAGCCTGGCGATGGTCTGCGCCGCGTCGCCAGCCTGCATGAAGTCCCGACCGCCGCCGCCGTGAACATGCAGGTCGATGAACCCGGGCAGGATGAAATCGTCGCCGTTGGACGCCGGGTCGCCGGCCTGGCCGTCAATGCGCAGGATCTGCTGGTCGAAAGCGATCGTGCCCCGGACCCAACCATCGGGTGTCAGGATGTTGCCTTGCAGGCTTTGCGTCATCGCTGCCGGTCCTGGGAGATGTGCATCAGAGGTTCATCAGAGGTTCATCAGAGGTTCATCAGAGGGTCCATGGGCGCCGCATCATGCACAAGACTGCGGCACCCAATCTTCGACCCGGTGGCAGGCGACCTGCTGGCCGTCGAACTCGCGCAGCAGCGGCAGCTCGGCCGCGCAGCGAGCGTTGGCCTGCGGACAGCGCTTGTGGAAAGCACAGCCCGAAGGTGGGGCCAGCGCGCTGGGCGGCTCGCCATGGATCGCGATGGCTGGATGCCGATCGGCGGCACGGATCGCCGGGGTCGCGCTCATCAAGGCCTGGGTGTAGGGATGCAGCGGCCGGGCGAACAAGCGCCACTTGTCGCCGATCTCGACGATACGGCCGAGGTACATCACCATCACGCGGTCGGCCATGTGCTCGACCACGCCGAGGTTGTGCGAGATGAAGACGCAAGCCATGCCGAACTCGGCCTGCAGGTCCATGAACAGGTTCAGGATCTGGGCCTGGATCGAGACGTCGAGCGCCGAGACCGGCTCGTCGGCGACAACGATGCGTGGCTGCAGGATCATCGCGCGGGCAATCGCGATGCGCTGGCGCTGGCCACCCGAGAACATGTGCGGGTAGCGCCGCCCATGCTCGGGGCGCAGGCCGACCCGAGCCAGCCATTCGGCGCTGCGCTCGCGACGCTCCGCCGAGCCCAGCGCGGTGTTGATGCGCAAAGGCTCTTCCAAGGTCGAGGCGACGGTCTGGCGCGGATTCAGCGAGGCATAGGGGTTCTGGAACACCATCTGCACCTGGCGCCGCAGCGCAGCCCGCTGCGCGCTCCCGGCCATCGCAACGTCGACGCCGTCCAACCACAGCGCACCGGCGCTGGGTCGCTCGATCATCGTCAGCTGGCGCGCCAACGTGGACTTGCCACAGCCTGACTCGCCCACCACCGCCAGCGTCTGCCCGGCTTGCAGCGAAAAAGACACCTCGCTGAGCGAGTGCACCGTTGCGTGACCGCGCAGAAACCCACGGCTGACGCGGTAGTGGCGCGTCAGTGCATCGGCCCGCAGCAAGGGCTCAGCCACCGCCGGCCTCCGGGACTATCGCGGTCAGCGGGAAGGTCTGCGGAAAAAAAC
>JBILYN010000253.1:0-6389 GCA_044377715.1 Aquabacterium sp. | reverse complement strand
TTCAGGCGGTTTGCTCTGCAGATGATCGGCCCGCATCTGTGCCGCGCCGTACCACCAAGAGCCACCGCGCGTGCGGCGTTCGACCTGGCCGGCGACGCCAGGCGGCTCGTCCACCCATTCCCAGGCGTTGCCGCCCATCTCGTGCAGCCCGTTGACGCCAGCTGGCGTGCTGCCGGCCAGCGCGTGGCCGCGGCCGCGCCACAGCTTGACGCCATGGCGAACAGCCCGTGTCTGCGCGGCGTCACCGCAGTCATCGAGGCACTGTGCGCCTTCTGGCGTGTTGCCGGTTGGAAATCGGTAGGTGCTGCCGCGCGTGAAGAGAGGCGCCGGGGCGGCTCGCTGTTCGGTGTATGCCGCGGACAGCCACTGCGCGTCGGTGGGCAGTTGACCACCCGCCCAGCGGCAGAAACCCTGGGCCTCGTCAAATGTGAGGTGCACCGCCGGTTCGCTGTCCGACGTCGGCCCGCTGCCACCCCAAGGCGAACGCCAGTGCCAGCCCGGCTTTTGCACCCAGCCAGCCTCGTAGACCAGGCCGCCGCCGGTCCGTTCAGCTTGCGTGACGATGCGCGTGGCATCGGCAAATCGGCGGAACTGCCCGATCGTGGTTTCGGTGCGGGCGATGCTGAAATTGCCCAAGGCTTGCCAATCCAGGCCAGCGGGGTTGGAGGCAGACTGGGGCTCGGCCAAGACGCCGGGCGACAGGCAGACCAGTGCCAGCACAGGGGCGAAAAGCATGACCACTAGGCGTCGTCTGCGGACGAGCGGTATGGGCGGTATAGGCGGTATAGGCGCAGTGGTTGTCACAACAGGCTTGCGAAGTGCGTGGCAGCCGAAGTTTGCCATCAGGTGTTGGGCGAAGTGCGGGCCTTGGTGCCGAAACTCGGCGGTCGGCCGGGCAGTCGATTCAGAACCTGGCACCGCTGCCAGCATCAGCGAAGGCCAGTATCAGCGAAGGCCAGTTCAAGACAGTGCTTCTTGTCGCCGACCGGGATCGAATCGTGAGCGTCACGCCCAACGCGGTGTTGGTGGTGCCGGCGGCAGTCGCATCGCGCTCGGCCGCTCCGCCGATCAAGGGCGAACCGCCGCTTGCGCCTGGCTAAACCATACGAAATCCAAGGGAAAGCTCAGATCTCATTCCTCGATGGAAAAATTTAATATCGTCAAGATGCTGATGAAACAGCGCAAACAATGAAGATCCTACGAGCCGGGATCGACCACCTACGACGATGGTGACCGCGAGAAGACAAAGGCTGGCATGTGCCGATCACAGTGAGCCTGACCGCCTGACCCTCAGCCCGGGTCAGGCCAGCACAGGCCTGGCGCCACGCCATCGAGCACCCTGCCCGTCGCCGTTTTTCTGATGCACCGACAAACCAGCGCGCTCGGCACCGGCAGCACCGGCAGCACCGCCAGCATCGCAGCCACTCGGCGCCAACACCGCCGATGCGGCGTGACAGAGACCGACAGTCAGGCGTCCAATGCCATCGCAGGCCACCGCTGAGCCCAGGGCGCCAAAGACTCCAGGCGTCGTGCGATTTCGAGAACGGTGGCGTCATGACCGAAGGGCGCGACGATCTGTATGCCGATGGGGCGTCCGTCGGGATGCGGCCTGCCGGGCACGCTGATCCCTGCCAAACCTGCTGCATTGACCCAGGCGCCGAACATGCCTTGGGTCGCCGGCGTCAGACCAGGCGGCGCTTCATCCTCGGCTCGCCAGGCTGGTGCGGCGGCCGCCGGCAATATCAGCGCGTCGTAATGTCCCCAGGCTGCCGTCAGGTCAGCACGCCAGGCAGCGAGCGTGTCGAGCGTGTCAACATAAGCGGCCGCTGGCATGGCCAGACCGCGTTCGGCGGCGGCTCGGACACTGTCGGTCGTCTCTTCGCGCCAGCGATCCGGGAAGCGTGTCACGACCCGAGCCGCCCCCGCCTCGAACAGCTTGCCCATCACAGCGCGCATGGCCTTGAGATCGTAGGGTGCTGACACAGGGACCGTCTCGCAATGGGCTTCGGCCAGACTGTCGACGGCGACACAGACGCTCGCGGCAACCTCGGGCGTCGCGCCCTCAGCGCCTATCGATGTGAACCAACCGACCCGAAAGCGCTGGAGCGCGTTGACCTCGGGGATCGCTGGGAAGCGGCCGGAATACGGATCGCGCGGGTCTGGTCCTGCCAGCGCGGTGTACAGCAACTGCAGGTCGCGCAAGCTGCGGGACAGTAGGCCTATGGCCTGGAAGTCAATCGCCATCGGCGGAAAACCGTAACGGCGGGCGAGTCGCCCGGTTGACGGCCGCATGCCGACCAGGCCGGTATAAGAAGCTGGCAGCCTGGTGCTACCGCCAGCGTCGGTGCCCACAGCCAGCGTCGTGACGCCTGCAGCCACTGACGCGCTGGCGCCACCCGAGGACCCGCCAGGCGTCAGCGCCGGGTTCCAGGGATTGCGGGTGACCCCCGACAAGCGGCTGTAGGTGCGGCCCGTCATCGCGAATTCAGGCGTGGTGGTCTTGCCGACGATGACGGCGCCAGCGGCGCGCAGTCGTTCGACGCAGATGTCGTCGCGATCGGCCACATGGTCCCGAAACAACAAGCTGCCCCATCGGGCAGGCAAGCCAGCGACGTAGAGGTTGTCCTTCACCGAAACGGGGATGCCGTCGAGCGGACCCAAACGCTGACCTGCGGACTGCCGCGCGGTGGCGGCCTTCGCCGCAGCCAAAGCGCCGTCTCGATCGACGTGAGCGAAGGCATTGAGCAAGGGCTCCAACGCATCAAGCCGCGCCAAAGACTGATCGAGCAATTGCAGCGGCGTGATGGTCCGCGCATCAAGCAGCGCTGACAGCGCAGTGGCATCAAGTCGCCAAGTCATGTGTTTCTCCTCAGGCATTCGGTGGGATGGCTCAAGACGGTGAGTCAGATCGTCATGCACGGGCAATGGCCGATGCCTGCTGGTATGGCACGGTGGCATCCAACCACCGCCCTCGCCGGCCCGTCAAGCGATCAGGCGATCAGGCGATCAGGCGATCAGGCGTCGTAGGACAGGATAGCCTCGATCACCAGGTCGACCGCCGCAGCGCCGTCGATCGCGACCGCCACCTGGGCATTCGCGGGCCGGGGTTGACGCACCGAGACCAGCTTGGCGATGTCGACGTTGCGCAGGTCGCAGGCCGTCATGCCGCGCAGTTGCCGGCTGGCGAGTTCGACATGGACATGGCATGACTGGTAGCTGATCAAGTCAGGACGCAGCAGCGGCAAGATCGCGCAGGGGTCGTGCATCGATGCGGTCTTGAGCCTGAAAATCTCTTGTGAGCGCTTCAGGTAGAAACCGAGCAGGTCGGCGAAGATCGTCGACACCCTAGCGCCGGATTGACGCAGCCGATCGATATGGGCATCGCCAATGCCGGCCTGGCGTGTGACGTTGAGCCCGGCCATCATGATCGGCACGCCCGAGGCAAACACAACGGCAGCGGCTTCGGGGTCGCAATAGATATTGAATTCAGCATGCGAGCTGATGTTGCCGATCGTGGTCGATCCGCCCATCAGCGTGATGCACTTCAACCAGCCTGCCAGCCTGGGCTCGGTCTTGAGCGCGACGGCGATGTTGGTCAGTGGGCCGATAGGCGCGAGCACCAATTGGCCCGGCGCGGCGCGGGCCGCATCGATGATGAACTGCACTGCATGCTGAGCCACTGGTTCACGGTCGGGCTCGGGCAGCGTCGCGCCGTCGAGACCGCTCTTGCCGTGGATGTCAGCGGCCGACGCCCGCTTGGCGACCAGTGCTTCGCCCATGCCCATCGCGACGGGGACGTCGAGCTTGGCCAGCGTGCAGATCGCGAGCGCATTGCGGGTGGTGTTCTCGAGCGAGCTGTTGCCGAAGACCGTGGTGATGCCGACCAGGTTGAGCTCGCGCGCTGCCAACAGAATCGCCATCGCATCGTCGTGGCCGGGGTCGCAATCGATGATCAGTCTGGTGGTCATGGGCTTCAGTGAACGATCTGCAGCCGCCGGCAACCGCGCAGGATGTCTTTCGGGCAGATGCCGAAATAGCGCCGTATCGAGTGGCTGAAATGAGTGGAATCGGGGTAGCCGATGTCTTGCGCCAACGTGGCGAGGTTTTGCGGACGGTTGATCACCGACAGCAGCATCCGCGCCCGCTTCCAGGCCCGGTAGGCGCGGTAAGAGCATCCGGTCTCCTGCTTGAACAGGTGCAGAAAGCGCGAGCTCGACAGGCCGGCCTGGGCGGCGAAGTCATCGGCATCGACCGGCGTGTTGGGCGTGAGTTGCAGACGGCGAACCGCGTCCTTGATTCGCGGGTCCAGTACCCGGCCCGGCAGCAAATGGCCAAAGAAGATCAGGTCCATGCTGGCGCCGGCCAGCGCTGCGCCGTGGGCCGCGGCTCTCATGCGTTGGACAAAGAGCGCGGCGTCGACAGCGCCGCCGGGGCCTTGCAAGAAATCGGGCAATTGCGCCAAGTCAACGCTCTCGGGCTCGAGCATCAGGTCGCAAGCCATTCGCGAGTCGCAGGCGATCTGGTGCGCGGTGTGTGGTGGCATCACCAGGCACTCGGCTTCGCGCCAGGGCTGACCATCGAGCCGGTAGCGAATCGGTGCGACCAGCGACACATAGAGGTTGAACGCGCCCGAGCGCCGCATCGCCGGCTGACCCAGGTCGCCGCAATAAAAGACGCGGTCCGCGTCGACCCGCACCCGTCTATGGACCCCGCTGCCGCGACTGCCGTTCTCCATGCACTGTCTCCTCGCGGCTCTGAAAACAGCTTCGGCCGCTGCGTGCAGTATGGCGCAAAGTTCCTTTTCAGACGCGGTAGCGTCAAGACACAAGACTGCAGCAGACACTGCGGCAACACTTCGCAACCATGACTGGCCGCTCAATCAACATGTCAAAACCAAGATGGACCTGAGCGTCGTCGTCCACGGTCTGATTGCGGGCTGCCTGTATGCCTTGGCAGGCATCAGCCTGAACGTGCTGTACCGGCCGACCAACACCTTCAACTTCGCCCAAGGCGACTTGATCATGATCGGGGCGATGGTTTGCGCAGCGCTGCTCGGCGTTGCCAAGCTGCCCTGGTACGTCAGCGCGGTGCTGGCGATCGCCCTCGTCGCCGCGATCTCGATGGTCGAGTACTTTGTCGCAATCGCGCCGATGATCAAGCGCCGACACGGCGTGGGCTGGATCATCAGCACCTTGTCGGTGTCGCTGATCCTGCAGGACCTGGTCGGCAAACTCTTTGGTCCGGACCCCAGAATGGTCAGACCGCCGCCGCCGATCACGACTGAGCTGCATCAGTTCGGCCCGCTCGAGATCAGCGCCTACCAGGTGATGGTGGTGGTGTTGACCGGCTTGATCGTGCTGGCGACCAGCTATTTCTACACCAGCCGCACCGGCAGAGCCGTCAACGCGATCGCCGAGGACCGCGAAGCCGCACTGCTGCGCGGCATCGATCCGAACCGCCTGGCCTGGCTGTCGTTTGGTGTCGGCGGCATTGCCGCGGGCGTGATCGGCATCCTCGCAGCACCGATGATGTACGCATCGGTCGGGCTCGGACCGGTGCTGCTGATCAAGGGTTTCGAAGCGGTAGCAGTCGGTGGCGTGGGCAGTATCCGCGGCGCACTGATCGCGGGCTGTCTGCTCGGCGTCGTCGAAGCGGTGAGTGGCTCGCTATTCACCCCTGGATACCAGAACGCTGCGACCTTTGTCGTCGTGCTGATGATCCTGCTGGTCAAGCCCAGCGGTCTGGTCGGCAGCAGCAGCGCGCGGATGGTCTGACGATGTACGCAGCGCGACAGCTCAATCACCGCAACGGCTTCATGCTGCGCTGTGTCGCATTCATGCTGCTGATCGCGGTGTTGCCGGCGTTGTTCAAAGGTGAGTTCGCGCTTTTTCTCGGCACCCAGATCGGCATTTACTTTCTGGTTGCGTTGGGGCTGAACCTGCTGTCGGGCTATGGCGGCCAGATCTCGCTGGGACACGGCGCACTGGTGGCGATCGGCGCCTACGCGGTGGCGATCTCGACGGTCGACTACCAACTGTCGTTCTGGCTCGCGCTGCCGCTGGCACTGGCGCTGACCGCCGGCGCGGGCGCGCTGATGGCTTTGCCAGCGTTCAGGCTGTCGACCTGGTATTTCGCGCTGGTGACGCTGGGTTTTGCCAATGTCATCGGCGGCTTGCTGACCGAGTGGCGCGGCCTGACGCACGGTTTTGCCGGTGTGGTCGGCGTCCCCAAACCGGTGTTGTTCGGCCATGCGCTGACGCAAAACCAGCTCTACTGGCTGATCCTGGCGACCTGTCTGGGCGCATTCCTGTTCGTTCGCAACCTGGTCTTCTCGCGCTTCGGCCGCGCGCTGCTCGGCCTGCACGACAACTCGGTGCTGGTGCAAGGCG
>JBILYN010000252.1:0-6402 GCA_044377715.1 Aquabacterium sp. | reverse complement strand
GATCACGCTGCTCGCGGGCACCAGCCTGACGCTGGGCCAGTTGCGCACCAGCAGCGCCGCAGACCTGGCGCTGACAGCGGGTGGCGCGATCCGGGACGCGGCCGACAACGCCACCGACATCGTCGCACCCAATGCCCGCTTGATGCTGAACGCAGGCGCAGGCATCGGGGTCGATTCGAGCGGCGGCGCCGCAGGCAGGATAGAGACCAAGGTCGCGGCGCTCAGGGCCACGCTGACCGGCAGCGGCGGGCTGGCGATCGAGGAAGTCGATGCGCTGACGATCGAGCGGGTCGATGTGACCGGCACCGGCGGCGTCGACATCGCCACCGTCGGCGGGGCGATCACGGTGCCGGGCAGCGGTGGCGGCATCGCCACGACCTCGGGCCAGGTGGTGCTGTATGCGGGCCAGGGCGGCGTCACGCTGGGCGGCAACATCACCACGGGCAACAGCAGCACTGGCGGCGGCGCGGTCAGTGTGACCGCCGAGTCCAGCGACCTGGTCCTGGCGGCGGGCATCCGGGTTGCCGAGGTGTCGGTGAGTGGCGGCGCCGCCAATTCGGCCGCAAGCCTTGACCTGCTGCGAACGGTGGATCTGGCCAGTTTGACGGTGACCGCAGGCTACACCTATGGCATCAAACTGGGCGAGACGCTGTTCGACACTGTCGCCGTAGTTTCCGACACAGCGCCCGTCATTGCAGCCAGGTTGGCTGGCCTGATCAACGCCAGCACGGCCTTCGACGCCAGCACGGCGGGGGGTACTTTGGTGTCGGTCACCAAGGGTGCCGGTCAGATGGCGATCAGCGCCCAAGTGGGTGCCGGCATCACGCTGCGCGCGACGCAGGGCTCGATCCTGACCGCCAGCGCTGCTGCAGGCTGGATGACAGGCTCGGACAGTGGCTTCGACCTCGACGCCGACTGGGCACTGAAATACGGCCGCTTCACGGTCAACCAGACCAATGGCGCGGTCACGGCGGCAAAGTTGACCACCGCCGAGGCCACAGCGCACAGCATTGCCGATGGCGCTGCGCTGCGAACGGCCGGTGGCGCATTTGTGCAGACCAGCGCCGGCAGCTTGACGCTGACCGCGATGCACGAGATCGGCCAAGCGCTGGCGGGGTTCATGTTCAGCCCGCTGTCGATCTTCGTCGACGCCAGCAAGGTGTTGGCCGGCAGCAGCGAGCGCGAGAACGTCTCGATCATCTCGACCGATGCGGTGACGGTCGGCGCGCCTGCTGGCAGCGGGTCGCGAGGTGGCCAGACCAATGCGCTCAACTTGACCGGCACGCAGTCGGTGTCAGGCTCTGTTGACGCCAGCGGACAGGACATCGTGATCGCTGCCGACGACTTCTCGCTGCTGGGCACGCTGCGCAGCGCCGGTGCGTCGCTGAACATCGCGCCGATCGACCCGACCCGCGTGATCGTGCTCGGTGACATGGTGCTGGTGCAGAAGGGCGGGGCCAACGCCTACACCCAGAAAGAGGCGCTGTGGATCGAGAAGCCCGAGATCGATCAGATCCAGGACGGATTCCGCCAGATCGTCATCGGGTCAGAAGGGGGCGCTAACCCGATCTACCTGGTCACGGCTGGCAACACCGGCATCGAGGTCAAGGACAACCTGGTGCTGTACGCCAACGGCGCGGGTGGCGAGGTCCATGTCGGCACCGATGTGTTGGCACCCGACATCGCGATCTATGGCTCGGGCCACACCACCACGATCATGGCCAACCAGGTCGCGAGCGTCGGCAACTACATGCTCAACGACTCGGCCCGCATCAGCGGCCAGCGCAGCATCACGGCGGCTGGTGACATCACGCTGGGCACGCCCGATGCCGACCTGCCGGCTGGCGAGATGAACTTCGTCGGCGGTGACCCGGACACGCCCGTGCCGACGGCAGGGCTTGATGTGCTGACCCTCAGCGCGGGCGGCAACATCCGGTTCAACGGCATGGTGGCCGCGGGCCAGAAGGAAACCCCGGACATCGGCGTCACCGACTTGATCAATGGCATCACGATCACCGCCGCAGTGGACGTCGATTTCGTCAAGTCGATCGCGATCGCAGGCGATCTGCGCATCAACGCCAGCGGCAACATCGAGTTCCACGGGGCGATTACGCTGTCAGGCGGTGGTGGCGATCTGGTGATCGGCGCCGAGGCGGCCGGCACTGCAGCGACGGCGCACGACGTGGTGTTCGACGAAGCGGTCACCGTCGATGGCAATCTGGTCATCAACGCCACCGGTCGCGTGATCTTCAACAAAGGCGTGACGATCAGCAACGGCGGCAACCTCATCGTTCGTGGCGCCAGCCAGATCTACTTCGTCACCGGCAGTGCCTTGACGCTGACGCCGGTCGCGGCGACCACCGGCGACATCTGGCTGCAGGCCGATGAAATCGACCTGCGAATGGGGGCTTCGATGCTCAGCGGCCTCGGCCTGGTGACGCTGTTGCCGACCACGCCGACGCTGGACATCGCTGTGGGTTCGCCCACCGGGGCTGCCACCGAGGGTGTTCTCAACCTTGAAACGGCTGAGCTGGGGACATTGGTCGACGGCTTCAGCCGCATCGTCATCGGCCGCGTGGGCGGCGACGGCCACGCGCTGACGGGTGCTGGTGCGGTGCTGGTGGGCGGACGCAACGGCACACCGCTGGTTGCCGACAGCGCCAAGGCGGCACTCGACGAGTTGTTCCGTGACGACGCATCGATCTATGGCGGGTCGATCACGGTGGTTGACGCCGGCAACGTCAACACCACGCTGCGCTTGTCCGCGGGCGAAACCCTGACGCTGGACGCGGTCAACAACATCGAGGTCCGCAACGAGGTCGAGGCCCAGGCCGTGACGCTGTACTCGGCCGCTGGCCGCGTCAGCCAGGCCGACGACACGATGGACCCACTGCTGGGCGAGGCGATCCGCACGCCGCTGCTGACCGTGCAAGCGGCCACCGGCATCGCCTTGGGTTCCTTGGAAGTTGGCGCGATCGACGTTCGCAACACCACCAGCGGCGACATCACGCTGGTGGTCAACGCGGCGCGCAGCACGGGCCTGTTCTCCAGCAGCGTGATCACCGGCGACGTGCAACTGCGCAGGTTGGACCAGTCGCTGGCCGACGTCAACGCCACCGACAGCATCAGCCTGTTGGCCAAGAGCGGGTCGATCACGGTGGCTGCCGGATTCCAGGGCGTCAACGTGCTCGGCGGCGGCACGATCAGGCTCGAGGCGCAGGGCAGCGGCGAGGACATCCTGGTTGACCGCTCGATCAGCGCGGCGCGCGGCGCGGTCACGCTGGTCTCGGCCGACGCGATCACGATGGCGGCCGTCGGCGTGAGCATCAGCTCGCTGGGTTCGGGCGGCCAGGCCACGCTGAGCGCGGCTGGCGACATCACGCTGGGCTTGGTCGATGTGCAGACCACAATCGCGGTCACCAGCAGCGCTGGCAAGATCATCGACGGCCTGACCGGCGATGGCGCGAACCTGCGTGGCTTGTCAGCCAACCTGCACGCTGCCACTGGCATAGGCGCTGCCGACGCGGTGGGCGCGACGATCGGCGGCAAGCTGCGCACCGAGTTGGCCAGCCTGTCGGGTGACAACAGCAGCAGCGGCGGCATGTTCATCACCGAGGCCGACAGCCTGACGCTGAACAACGTCACGCTGTCGGGCAATACCGCTGCGGCAGGCTCGCTGGTGCTCAACTTGCTCACAGGTGACCTGACGGTGGCCGGCGTTGTGAAGAGCAACGCCACCGGCGCTGCGCTGGCCGCTTCGGCGATCAACGCGGTGGCCGCGACACCGCTGGTCAACGATGCCCGCACGGTCAACCTCGGCACGCTGACGGCGATGGTTGGCAGCACTTACACGATCGATCTGGGGGGCACTGCGTTCAGCGTCAGGGCCGGGACGGGCGACACGATGGCCAGCATCGCCGCTGCGCTCAAGACAGCGATCGACGCCAGCGATAGCTTCGATGCGACGGTACTGGGCAGCACGGTCACGGTCACCAAGGGTGCCGGCTTGTTGGCGATTGGCGCCGGCAACACCGCGGGCGGCCATATCCTGCTGTCGACTGCCGTGGGCAACATGTCCTTGGCATCGAACGTGTCGTCGAGCACCGGCAGCATCAGCTTGTCGACCCAAGGCGCGCTGGCCATCGGCACGGCGACCACGACCAAGATCGAGACCCTGGCCACCGGTCAGACGGTGGACGCGCAGGCGGGCACCACGCTGACCATGGGCGGTGGTGGCAGCATCGCCACCAACAACTCGGCGCTGCGTGTGGCCGCCGTCGGCAATATTGCGCTGGGCTATCTGAACGCCGGTGCCAGTCCGTTGGGTGGGTCGGTCAGCGTGGTCACGGGCGGCACGATCAGCGACAACAACGACGGGCCAGGCTCAGTGGTCTCGGTCAATGTCAAGGCCAACAGCTTGCGCTTGCAGGCGGCGTCGGGCGTGGGCAGCGCGGCCAACGTGATCGAGACCAGCATCGGCAAGCTCAGCGCGCCGGTGACCGGTGACTTGTTCCTCAGTGAAATCAACGGCCTGGAGATTGCCGGTTTGCCGGTGACGGTCAACCGCGTCAGGGCCGACGGCAACGTGACCGTCACGGCGGGCGGCGTGGTGAGCGCCTCGGTCATCACCGACGCGCTGCAGTCGGGCCTGCTGGTGACGGGCAACATTGTGCTGACCAACGGCGTCACGCACGACGGCGCGCTGCTGGTCAGCGAAGCGATCACCGCGAGCGGCAGCGGCAACGTGCTGCTCAACGCCAGCCGGGTGTCGAGCACTGCGGCGGGCAGCATCGCCGTCAACGCCGGCATCAACGCGGCGGGTGGATCGGTGACCTTGCTGGCCCAGGGCGGCATCAACCAGTCGGCGGCAGGCGACATCACGGTGGCCGGTGCGGTCAGCACGATCGACGTGAAAGCGGTGACGGGTTCGGTCACGATGGCTGACGGCTCGGTGTCGCAGACCTCGGGCGGCAACATCCGCTACGAAGCGAGCACCAAGCTGACGCTGGGCCAGATCGACGCCAGGTTGCGCGACGGCACTGGTGCGGTCCAAGACATTCCGCAGAGTTGGGGCTCGGTCAGCCTGGTTGCCGGCGCGGCAATCCTCGACAACCCGACCGCAGTCGGCGACAGCACGGTCGACGTGTTCGCCAACCAGCTCAAACTCAGCGCTGTCAGCGCCATCGGCGAAGGCAGCAACCACATCGAGACTGCGGTGGTGACGCTCAGCGCTGGGCTCAGCGCTGCTGCTGGCGGCATCTTTGTCAGCGAGGCCGATGCCTTGTCGGCGGGGCTGACGATGGCCATCGGCGTGAACCGGGTCAACGACCAGGGTGGCCTGGCGACGACGGGCCCGAGCGACGCAGCGCAGGTGGGCGTGGTGTCTCAGGCGGGCAATGGCTCGGTGGTGCTGGTGGCCGGTGGCACGCTGACGGTGGATCTGGCTGTCAAGGCCAGCGGCAGCGGCAACCTGTTGGTTCAGTCCACGGGTGGCAGCATCCTGGTGAACCAGGCCTTGAGCACGGCGGCAACGCCCGCCAGCGGCAACGTGACGGTGGTCGCAGCTTCGGATCTGAGGCTGGGCTCGGCGGGCGACATCACGACCGGCGGGACGGTGGACCTGCAAGCCGGCGCAGCGGTGACGATGACCCTGGGCACCGATGAGACAGTGATCAATGCGGGTCGCGACATCCGGATTCAAGCGTTGGGCGGCGACTTGGCGCTGGGGCAGTTGACGAGTGGCGCGACTGGCAACGTGGTGCTGGTGGCATCGGGCAACATCGTCGACGGTGACGTTGGCGGCGATGTCAATGCCGGCAAGCTGTACCTGCAGGCCGGCGGCGCGGTCGGCAGCAGCAGCGACAAGGTCGAGGTCTCGGTGAACACGCTGGCGCTGAGCGCCGGCGCGGGTGGTGGTTTCATCACCTCGGCCCATGGGCTGACGGTGGACGCAGTGGTCGCGACGCTTCAACGTGTCGGCGTCGACGGCGTGGCGACGCCGGTGACAGCGGGCGGCGAAGACCTGCGCTCGACTGCTGGCGGACCGCTGGTGCTGACGGTGCTGACCGGCGACCTGACGGTCAACGGCGGCACGGCGAGCCCCAATGCCGGCCTGCTTGCTGGCGGCAGTGGCTCGGTGCTGCTCGACGTTCAGGCCGGTAGCCTGGCGTTGAACGCGTCGCTTGACGCGGGCACTGGTTCTGTGAGCTTGCTGGCCAAGGTCAACATCACCCAGTCCGCGACTGGCGACGTCGCGACTGCGGGCACCGGAACGGTAGACGTGCAGGCGCTGACTGGGGCGATCGCGATGGCCGACGGCGCGGTGGCGCAGACGGCTGGCGGCAACATCCGCTACGACGCGCGCACGACGCTGACGCTGGGCCAGATCGATGCCCGCAGCAG
>JBILYN010000251.1:0-6415 GCA_044377715.1 Aquabacterium sp. | reverse complement strand
TAAGTGCCGGTCAGGCGGCTGAGGTTGTCGCTAATGATCGACGCTGGCAGCCCCTTGAACAAAGCCACCAGCGCAGGGTTCGTCGGCCTGCGGGGAAGGATCCTGAATCCGATTTGGGCCACTGGTGGGTCTCCTGGAAGAGGCAAGCGGTGCACTGTCCGCGCCTCGGCTGGACCCCGGACTCGGTGTCGGAATATAGCCGACCCGATTCGGCTCGCCGGCGCACTGGACAGGCTTGCGGCCACAAGCCGCGCCAGCCAGCTCAGGCCGCGCGTCTGTCAACCCAAGGGGCTTGGGCGATCAGTCAAGCCCCAACGCCGACAGGTCTGGGTGGCTGCGATGAAAATCGGTCGCTGATTCAAACGCTTGCCCCAGCGACAACACCGTACGTTCAGCAAATGGCTTGCCGATAATTTGCAGGCTCACTGGCAAGCCTCTCACCAAACCCGATGGTTGAGACAAGCCACACAAGCCGAGATAGTTTGCAGGACGCGTCATACAGGCGGGAATCGGTGACGCCTCATCGACCTCGGCGACCGGCAGCGCGGGGATCGCAACGCTGGGCAGCAGCAGCGCGTCATAGGGTTCGAACCAATCGGCAAACGCCTGACGCAACTCCCGCATGGTCCGGAGCTCTTGTGCATAGGCCCCGGGTTCAAGCGCCTCGGCGGCCTGTATGCGCTGGCGCACGGCGGGGCCTAGCGGCGCCGAAGCGTCGTTGACGTAGGCGCGATGCAAGGCGTAAGCCTCAGACGCAATGATGCGCCCGGCGTTCAAGGAAAGATTGAAAAACCATGCCGGCAAGCGCACCGGCACAATCGTCGCGCCCAGCGATTCGAAGACACGGGCGGCGTCTTGCCAAGACTTGGTGACCTCAGGATCCATAAAGTCAGGCAACTGATTCACATCAGGCAATGCCAGTTGCATACCTTTGACGCTGCGCGGGTCCCTGGCGAATTGTTCGAGCGGCTGCCCCAGCGTCGTGGGGTCGCGCGGGTCAGGCCCGGCCAAGGCATCCAGCAACAGGGCGCAGTCGCGCACATTGCGCGCCAAGGGCCCGATCGAGTCGAGTGTCCAACTCAGCAAACCCGTGCCATGCAGGCTGATTCTGCCAAAGGTCACTTTCAAACCAGTGAGCCCATTGAAGGCCGCGGGGATGCGTACCGAGCCACCCGTATCGCTGCCAATGCCAGCCGGCGCGTAGCCCGCGGCGACCGACACCCCGGTACCGCTCGAGGAGCCACCGGGCACGCGATGGGTGTTCAGATCCCAAGGATTGCGGGGGGTGCCCATCAAAGGATTGGTGCCCCAACCACCAAAAGCGAATTCGGTCATGTGCAGCTTGCCAAGCGGCACCATGCCGGCCCGCAGCAAGCGCTCGACCGTGGCGCTGGTCTGGGTGGCGCGACGCTTGAGAAAGTGTTTAGAGCCCAGCGTGCAGATCTGCCCCTCGATATCGAGCAGATCTTTCAGCACCACCGGCAAGCCTTGCAAAGGCCCGAGCGGCAATCCAGAGGCGCGCGCCAGATCAGCACCGCGCGCAATGGCCTGCGCCTGTTCGGCATAGACCTCGGTGAATGCATGCAAGCTGCCGTCAGCTTTTGCAATGCGCTGCAGCGAATGCTGCGTCAATTCAAGTGAAGACAACTCGCCCTCATCGAGGAGGGTCCTGAGTTCGGTCAAACCCAGCCAAGACAATGACATGTCCAAACTCCTTTGAGATTGCAACGCAATTATTTTGTCGGTCCATTATGCCCATATTTATCACACAGGCCAAACCAGTCTGACGCTCAGCCAAAGCAATATATTCCGTACAGAATCCGTTCGTTTTGTCGCTGAAACAATCAAGCTGCCGTCCTTGTCGGCTGCGTCATTTTTGACCCCCGACGCGTCGACGCCTTGACGCGCCACGCGGCCATCGATGAACTTGGCCGGGTGTCCTACAAGAGCAAGCGGTGCACAAGTTCAGCTTTTGATGAAAAGAACTTGATAGGAAGCGCTTACACCCTGGCCATGCAACGGCACAGTGATGACTCGCGTGGTGCGAGATAAGCGGCGTGCCGCCGCTAGCGCTGTCGCGGGCTGAGAGCCCTGTCCTGCTGAACGCCGAGCACCTGCCTAGCAAGTGATCCACGCGCCAAGGCAGCGCGTGGGCTGTCAAAGGGAACCTGTGCCTATCAACGAGGAGAACCGAATGAAGCACTTCCGCAAAGCCCTGATCGGCGCCGTCACCGTCGCCTGGAGTCTGTCGGCTGCCGCCCAACAGACCTGGTATCCGAGCAAGTTCGGCGCCGCCGACGAGATCGGCGCCGCCAACTACCTGACACCGGCCCTGGCGCTGGCGGCCGCCAAGCTGGTCAAGACCGGCAAGACCTATTCGCTGGGCATCACCGTCACCACCACGACCCCGGCCTTCCCGCCACGCACCTGCTCGATCTACATCGTGCAACCTGGTCAACAAGGTGGATCCGAAGGCCTGGGGCCGACCAAGACCACCTACAACGACGACATCCTGAACTGCTGGAACGGCATCGGCACGCAGCTCGACGGCCTGGGCCACATCGGCGTCGGCGAGCGTTACTACAACGGCAACAAGTGGCAGGACTTTGCCAACATCGCCGGCCTGAAGAAGCTGGGCACCGAAAAGATCCCGCCCTTTGTCGCGCGCGGCGTGTTGCTGGACATGGCGGCGTATTACGGCGTCGACATCGTCAAGGAGGGCACCGCCTTCAACACGGCCGAGATCGAGGCCGCGGCCAAGAAGCAGGGCGTCGAAATCCGGCAGGGCGACGTGGTGATCTTCCACACCGGCTGGCTGAGCATCATCGACAGCGATCCCAAGCGCTTCGGTTCGGTCGAACCCGGCCTCGGCCGCGACGGCGCACGCTATCTGGTGTCCAAGAACGTGGTGGCCGTCGGCGCCGACACCTGGGCAGTCGAGGCCATCCCGTTCGAGCAGGGCGCCGGTGTGTTTGAGGTGCACCAGATCCTGCTGCCGATGGGCGGCACCTACATTCTCGAGAACATCAACACCGCCGAGTTGGCCAAGGACAAGGCCTGGGAGTTCATGTTTGTGCTGGGTCAGAACAAGTACCAGGGCTCGGTGCAGTCGATGATCAACCCGGTGGCGATACGCTGAAGCGCTGAACACTGCGCGCAGGGCCGGTTCATGCCGGCCACCTGCCCTCGCGGGCCGCCCGGGGGCGGCCCGCTGCCGTTCAGGATCGGGTTCGCGCTCCGACGGCGGTCAGGCATGGCGCGATGCTTGGCGGGGCTGTCATGGCGATTGCGGCGCTTCCGCATGCGCCGGGATGGCGCACCGCGATGCCGGTCCTGGTGCGGTGGCGCGCTGCCCGCCACACCAGTCTGGCGCTATGCACAAGCCTGATGCCAGATCGCCGGTGGGCTCATGCTGCATCGCAGTCAGACGGGCGCCCAGACCGAGCGACAACAGTGGGTCGGTTGCGGGCCTTTGCAGCTTGTCGAGCGTCGTCCTGCATGATGTAGCGCACCAGCACATTGGTATCTAGGACAATCATTGTGCAGATGATCCACGCGATGCAATGGCTTGGTTCATGTCTTCAATTGAGACTGACTTGCCTGCATTGCCAAACATGTGTTTCAACTCGGTCACAGAGCGATTGGCGGCCATGAACAAGAATTGACCAGGCTCCAACTCGACAAATTCGACTCGATCACCGGCGACCACGTGCAGTGACTTCCGAACGCTTGAGGGGATGGTGATTTGACCTTTGCTCGTGACGGTTCCGGGCACGATGCCTTCAAAGACAAGCGCAAGGAGGATAGTTTTTTCAAACGCCCATCAGCCGCGCATTGACGGCATCGCTCAGCCGCGCGGCGATCTTGTTGTAGCCGGCCATGTTGGGGTGTATCTCGTTCAGCCAGTCGTTGCTGGTTCCTACGTCACACGGGTTGGCCGGTAGCAGCGTGTGGCGCGTGTCGACGACGTGGAACGCCGGCAACTTTTTCCCCAGGGCGCCGCGGTCACTGTCCAGCGCCAGCAGGGCTTCGGCCAGGCGGTCGATCAGCCTGTCGGCGATGCGCTGCTGCAGCGACACGCCCAAGGCCGAATTCTTGAAGATCGGCCACAACCATGGCCCCTTGATGGCGACCGTGCCGAGAAATCGCCCCGGCGCGTTGCGTGGCGTCACGTAGTCGTAGGTATGCAGGAAGGCTGGCGCACCCCGGCTCAGACCACCCAAGGCATCGCGCAATTCGACGATGCGCTTGTAGCCGTCCTGGATGTTGGACAGCAGCTTGCTGAGCTGGGTTTCATCGATGTAAGCGCCCGGATCCTGTGGGTTTACGCCCGGCGATGGCGCGACATGGATCAATTCGGCAGCAGTGTCGATCAAGTCGTTCCCGCCCCCGCTGAGCAAGAGTGCATCGAAGCGGGAACAGAAGTTCTGCTGCGCGAGGAACCTGACCAAGTCCTTGTGGTCGCTCAACTCCGACATATGCCGGATCGTGTCACCGGGGTAGGCCAAGTTCAGGATCAGCGTCCAGCGCGCCAGTCGCAGCCCGTACAGCAGATTGGATGACGGTATCGCAGCGATCGTGAACCACGAGTCGCCCTCCGCCAGCAAGTGCCACGCGTAGTTGGGGTCATCGGGTTGCAGGTTGTGCTCGCCAACGCCAATGTCGCGCGGATTCAGCACGTCGGGTGGCAACGCAGGAAACGTGTTTTGTATCGGCATTGAAAACCTCCTGTAGGGCACAGCAAGCGCGGCGCGACCACAGCCCGCCTCGTCGGCACATTCTGGGTCGCCCACGGGTCGCCCACGGGTCACCCGGAACCCTGACCGCTTGCCAGTCCCTAGAACGCCGCCTGACGCAGCGATCCATGTCGGCAGCGCCGTCGTCAGGATGACGCTTGTCTGCGCAACTCAATGCCGTGGAGGCATAGTGTTTTCAAACGCCCATTTGCCTGACCACCAGGCAGATCACGACCTTGGTCAGGCGGGCGATGGACAAGCTGCTGGCGCCGACCCTCGCGCCGGACGAGCGAGTGACTGAGGTCAAGAAGACCTTGCAGCGCAGCTCCCAGGCGCTGCGCATCGCCGTCAACGACGATATCGGCGTGCCCGACCGGTTCTTGGCGGCGCTGCCCGCGGCGCTCGAAACTGACGCCAGGGTGGCCATCCTCAGCTTCCACTCGGGCGAGGACCGGCGGGTCAAGAAGTCGTTTCAGTCGGGCGAGCGTTCGGGCGTCCATGCCCGTGTGGCGCCCGAGCTGATCCGGCCGTCGCTCGACGAGGGGCGAGCGAACCTGCGGTCGACCTTGGCCACGCTGCGCTGCGCGGTGAGGGCTGCTGCGCAGGGACCGGCCGACCGGTAGGGGTTGCGGCGTCTGGTCTCCGACGAGACAACCAGACATCGTGGGTCGCGGCTTCAATCGCTGACTCCAGCAAAGAGCTTCGAGCCGAAGGACAAAGGGACACCATGAACATCCAATCCGGACAGATCGCAGTCGTGACAGGCGGGGGCACCGGCATGGGCCGTGCCCTGTGCCGCCAACTGAGCGCCGCGGGCGTGCACGTGGCGCTGTGCGACGTCTCCGCAGCCGCCATGGCCGAGACTCGGTCGCTGTGCCTAGCCCAGGCGCCGGCCGGCACGCGTGTGACCACCTGCCTGGCCGATGTCAGCCAGGAAGCCCAGGTGCTGGCGTTCCGGGATGCCGTCATTGCCGAGCATCGGACCCAGCACATCAACCTGCTGTTCAACAACGCCGGCATCGCTGGCGGCGGCAGCTTCGTCAACGGCAACCGTGCCGATTGGGAGCGCACCTTCGGCGTCGACTGGTTCGGCGTTTACCACGGTGCCCGGGCCTTCATGCCGCTGCTGGTGGCAAGCAGCGCCGGCTGCGTCATCAACGTCAGCAGCGTCAACGGCTTCTGGGCCAGCCTGGGCCCGGGCGTACCGCACACGGCCTACAGCGCCGCCAAGTTTGCGGTCAAGGGCTTCACCGAGGCGCTGATCAACGACCTGCGGGTGAATGCCCCACACCTGAGTTGCGTGCTGGTGATGCCCGGCCACGTCGGCACTTCGATCGCGCTGAACACCTACGACGCCATGAAGATGTCGGCGGCGCAGGTGGCGCTGGTGCGCTCGCGCATGGTCAAGGGCGGCGCCGCGGTGGCCGATCTGCCCGACGACGCGATTCGCCAGTTGTTGCACCAGCGGGCGATCGACTTCCGCGACAACGCGCCGACCACTGCCGAGCAGGCGGCCACCACCATCCTGGACGGCGTGCGCGCCGGCAAATGGCGCATCCTGGTCGGCGACGACGCTCAGCGGCTGGACGTGATGGTGCGCGAGAACCCCGAGGGTGCTTATGACGACCGCTTCGCCATCGCCTGGCGCAACGGCGCGCGCCTGACAGGCAACGATTGAG
>JBILYN010000048.1:0-19295 GCA_044377715.1 Aquabacterium sp. | reverse complement strand
GGCGTGAGCTGTCAGTGTATGCAACTGGGCGCGCAATGTGTTCGCGTCTTGAGCCAGACAAGCGCGTGACGACGCAATATCATGCTGTTTCATTGATGAAATTTGAAATATCATGCCAAAAATCAACCAAGAGATGCAACTGGATGCGATTGATCGGCACATCCTGGCGGAATTGCAGCAAGACGGCAGGCTGTCCAACCAGGACTTGGCGCTGCGGGTGCATCTGTCGCCTTCGGCTTGTTTGCGGCGGGTCAAGTTGCTCGAGGAGAGCGGGGTGATCGACCGCTATGTTGCCTTGCTCAATCCGAAGCGCGTGGGTCGCTACGGCACGAGCTACACGATCGTCAACCTCGAGAGCACGCAAGCGCATCAGCAGGAGGTCTTCGAACAGGCGGTGCGCGACACGCCGGAGATTCTGGACTGCTTCTATGTAGCCGGCGCGAATGACTATCTGCTTCGATTCGCGTTCCGTGACGCCGAGGACTTGGAACGCTTGCACGCAGAGGTGTTGCCGCGCCTGCCGGGGGTGTTGCGTTCGAATTCGATGCTGGTGCTGCGCACGGTGAAGAAGACCACCGCCTTGCCTTTGTAGTCAGCAGCAGTCTTGGCGCTGTTGGGCCAACGCCAAGCCCATGGCTTGACGCGAAGTTGCTTCGGGGCACTTGACCGCGCCGAGCTTTCACATCGGGAAAGCCCTATTTCGCAATGTGAAATAACGCCATGCTGCACCGCAACACATCTTTTCACTTGGTCGAACGGCGTTTCGTATCATGGAAATTTATTCGTAAATTATTGATTTATATGACAATAAAAATGTGTCTTCTATAAGACATAAGTCTCATCATCTGCTCGGTGGGCCGTTACGCTTGATGCACTGACTCACCCACTTTGAACCCCAAGGAGCACTCCATGAGCACGTTGACCCGCGAGCAGCAAATCGCCGCCATCGAAAAAGACTGGGCCGAAAACCCGCGCTGGAAAGGTATCAAGCGCGGCTACACCGCCGCCGATGTGGTCCGTCTGCGCGGCTCTGTGCAGGTCGACCACACCTTGGCCAAGCGCGGTGCCGACAAGCTGTGGAACTTGATCAACACCGAGCCCTTTGTCAACACGCTGGGCGCGCTGACCGGCAACCAGGCCATGCAACAGGTCAAGGCCGGCCTGAAGGCGATCTATCTCAGTGGCTGGCAAGTCGCCGGTGACGCCAACAGCAATGGCGAGATGTACCCCGACCAGTCGTTGTACTCAGTGGATTCTGTGCCCAAGGTCGTCAAGAAGATCAACGCCACCTTGGCCCGCGCCGACCAAATCCAGTGGAGCGAGGGCAAGAACGACATCGACTACTTCGCGCCTATCGTGGCCGACGCCGAAGCTGGTTTCGGTGGCGTGCTCAACGCTTTCGAGTTGATGAAGGCGATGATCGAGGCTGGCGCTGCAGGCGTGCACTTCGAAGACCAACTCGCTGCTGCCAAGAAGTGCGGTCACATGGGTGGCAAGGTGCTGGTCCCCACGCGTGAAGCCTGCTCCAAGCTGATCGCCGCCCGCCTGGCTGCCGACGTGATGGGCACGCCCACCATCTTGTTGGCCCGCACCGACGCCGAAGCCGCCGACTTGGTCACCAGCGATGTCGATGACATCGACAAACCTTTCCTGACGGGTGAGCGCACCGTTGAAGGCTTCTACCGCACCAACAACGGTATCGAGCAAGCGATCAGCCGCGGCCTGGCCTATGCCGAATACGCCGACCTGATCTGGTGCGAGACTGGCACGCCAGACTTGGCTTTCGCCAAGAAGTTCGCCGATGCGATCCACGCCAAGTTCCCGGGCAAGCTGTTGGCCTACAACTGCTCGCCCAGCTTCAACTGGAAGAAGAACCTCGACGACGCAACCATTGCGAAGTTCCAGCGCGAACTCGGCGCGATGGGCTACAAGTTCCAGTTCATCACGCTGGCCGGATTCCACAGCCTGAACTACGGCATGTTCGATCTGGCCTACGGCTACGCTCGCAACAACATGTCGGCCTTCGTCGAGTTGCAGCAAAAGGAGTTCGCCGCCGCTGAGCGAGGATTCACCGCTGTCAAGCATCAGCGCGAAGTGGGCACTGGTTACTTTGACGCCGTGACCACAACGATTGAGGCCAATGCCTCGACGGCTGCGCTCAAGGGCTCGACCGAGGACGCGCAGTTCTTCGACAAGAAGCACGGCTGATCGATCTGGCGACTTGAAGCGGCATGGCCTGAATCTAGGCCATGCCAGCGCCAGACTCGCTACTTGGCTCGGGCGGACGCCGCCTCGATGTCGACTTCGGCCAGGAAGTCAGCGCCCTGGTCGCGTGAGGTGTTGCCGGCGACCCAGCCGGGATAGTGCAGGCGGAAATCTGCCAGCAAC
This sequence comes from Aquabacterium sp., assembly GCA_044377715.1. Classification (GTDB taxonomy): domain Bacteria; phylum Pseudomonadota; class Gammaproteobacteria; order Burkholderiales; family Burkholderiaceae_C; genus Pseudaquabacterium. The sequence goes on along the minus strand of JBILYN010000048.1, from coordinate 16,907 downwards.
TGTCCCAACGGCAGCTCATTGAAGCTGCCACGCTGGGTCACGTATTCCATGTGCCGGTTGCCGGCGCGGTCGAACGGGTGGTAGATCGAGTCGGCTTGCCCATCGAATTCCAGCGCCATCAGGCCGAAACGATCGCACAGTTCGACGTTGAAGGCCGGGGTGGCTTTGCGCCAGTCACCGTCCAGCCAGATTTCGGTGTAGCCATGCCAGTAAAAGATGTCGGTCTTCATGCTCTGGCGCATGCGCTCGGTGCTGAGGTGGTTGCGCACATCGGCAAAACCCAGCCGCGCCGGGATACCCGCTGCACGGCTGGCCGCAGCCAACAGCGTGGCCTTGGGAACGCACCAACCCAGCCCTTGCGCGATCACCGTGCTGGCTTTCATGCCGACAGCTGAGAGATCGCATCGATAGGGGTCGTAGCGGAACCCATCGCGCACGGCGTAGTACAAAGCCACTGCTCGTTCGCGGTCATTGCTGCCCTGGGCATGCCGCTGTGCGAACCCAAGCACCGCCGGGTGATCGCTGTCGATCAGCGGCGTGGGCGCGAGCGTGGCTGCATCGGGTCGGGTCGGGGTCATAGGCATTTCCTCGGGGACAGTTTCGCGGTAGTCTTCGGGTCTTGATGTCACGGGTGCGCCAGACGGTGCCGGCCAAGCAGGCTTAGCTCCGCAAGGACTTGTCTGACTGGTCGCGTCACGAAGACGTGAAGATTGTGTTCCCGCCCACGGTGTTTCCGGTCAACAGCGTCAAGGCAATGCGTGCCTGCTGCTGGCTCAAGCAGCCGGGCACCGTGTCGATGGAGCCGTTTGCCGAGGCTGTGTTCAAGAAGCGGTGCTGCGGCGCCGAGCGGCCGCAGGATTGCGCCCCAGCCTCGTGCAGCCTCAGAGGCCGTGGAACTGGGCGAAGCTGTCGATGGGCGCCCGGTCCACCCGCAACGCATTGATGGTGTGGTCTGGGTTGCGATGGCCGATGGCCATGCCGGTGAAGAGCATGCGCTCAGGTGGGATGCCGATGAACTCGCCGATGGTTTTCGGGTAGACAGCCCAGCATTCCTGGGCGCAACTGTCCAGGCCTTCTTCGCGCAACAGCAGCATCAACGATTGCAGGAACATGCCCATGTCGCTCCATTGCGGCCGGCCCATTCGGCGATCGACGCTGCAGAACAAGGCCATGGGCGCGCCGAAAAACTGGTAGTTGCGGGCAAACCAACGCAGCCTGGACGCCTTGTCCTCGCGTGGGATGCCCAGGCGCGCATACATGTCCTCACCCACCTTGAAGCGATAGTCGCGGTAGGGCGCGACCAGCTCTTTCGGGTAGATGTCGTACTCGGGCGTCTCGCTGCGGTCGCCCGCGGCCACCTCTGCAAGACGCCGCTGGGCGATGGCTTTGAGCTCATCCAGCTTGGTGCCAGCCACCACGTCGATATGCCAGGGCTGCAGGTTGCCGCCCGAGGGCGACCGCGAGGCGGTGGTCAGCACGCGGCGGATCACTTCGCTGGACACTGGCGTGGGCAGGAAATCGCGCACGGACATGCGGCTGTTCAGGGCTTCGGTGACGGTCATGGCGGCTTTCATAAGATGTTGTTAGCGTAGATCCGAGACGACCTTCCAGCGGCCGTCCTGGATCTGACTCAGGCGCGACAGTGCTGAACCCAAGCGCTTGGTGGTCGAGAAACTCAGCGGCGGCGTGCCGAACATGTCGGCCGGGATCTCGCCCATGGTCTCCATCGCCTTGATGAAGCTGTCGGTGCTCAGGTTGGGGCCGGCTTTCTGGGCTGCGCGGATGAAGATTTCGATCGTCGCGTAGGTGCCGGTGGCGTAGGTGCTCGGGTCTTCGCCGAACTTGGTCTTGTACTTGGTGGCCCAGAAGCGCAGGGCTTGCTGCTCGACGTCGAGGTAGGGGAAGTAGACCGTCGACACGGCGTAAAAGCCGTCCATGGCCTTGCCGCCCAACTTGTGGATCAGGTCGGTGAACGAGGCCTGCGAGCCGACGATGGTCGGGTTCCAGCCGGTCTTGCGGGCCTCTCCGATCGCGCCTATGGTTTCGCGGATGATTGTTCCGAGCACCAAGAAGTCGCAGTTCGAGGCTTTGAGTCTGGCGATCTGCGAGGAAAAGTCGGTCGCGCCGCGCTTGTAGGTGGTCTTTTCGCCCATCGTCGCGCCGATGTCTTTCAGGCCGGCCTCGGCGCCACGAACCACTTCCAACCCGTAATCATCGTCCTGGTAAAGCGTGCAGGCGAGCTTGGCGTTTTTTTCCTTGTAGAGCTTGGCCACGTTCATGCGCATCGTGTCGTAGTACGAGGCCACGCTGGCGAACTTCAGCTTGTGCGGCGGGTCGTACATCTCGCGGCCGGCCGACAGCGGCATGAAGTTGATCACCCCTTTTTCGAACATCACCGGCATGGCCGCGTTGTTCATCGGCGTGCCGATGTGCGCCGCGATCAGGAACACCTTGTCCTGGTTGACCAGTTTCTGCGTGGCCAGCACAGCCTTTTTCGGGTCGTAGCCGTTGTCCTCGACCAGCAGCTTGATCTTGCGGCCGTGGATGCCGCCTTGTTCGTTGATCTCGTCGACCCGCAACTGCATGCCGTTGCGCGCGGCTTTGCCGTAAGCCGCCACTGGCCCAGAAAGGTCCTGGATCGTAGCGATCAAGATTTCGTTCTTGGTCACGCCCTGAGTTTGGGCAGCAACCGGGCTGGCAATGGCCAGCAGCGCAGCGCTCAGGGTGAGCGCGCGGACGAGGTAGGAGCGGTCAAGCATGGGAGATGCCTCCTGGTGCTGCGTAAGGGTTGTGGGGGGTATGCATTGCGGACCGGATTCTGCATCTTCAGTCTGACTCATTCTGACCGTCCGCTGGTTCAGCGTAGTGGAAGTTGAGGTTCAACGTCTTGTGCGATCTGGCTGTTGATCTGTGTCGGTTGGCCCAGCCAATTGGCGCAAGACATTGGCGCGGTGCGCGACCAGAGTGGCAGTTGAACCATCACCGGCACCCATCTCATGAGTTTGCTTGACGCCCCACCTGCACCGCATTACTTCACACCCGAGCATGAGCAGTTCCGGGCCTCGCTGCGCGCCTGGGTGGCCGCGGAGATCACCCCGCATGTCAACGAATGGGACGAAGCCGAGACTTTTCCGCGCGAGTTGTACCGCAAGGCCTCGGCGATCGGCTTGCTCGGGCTGGGCTATCCGGAGGAATTCGGTGGCACTTCGGTCGATTTGTTCTACCACCTGATCATGTCTGAGGAACTGGCCCGGCCGGGCTGCGGGGGGGTTTCGGCCTCCTTGATGTCGCACACCATAGGCCTGCCGCCGGTCAAGGCCTACGGCAGCGCCGCGCTGAAGTCCAGGGTGATCCCGCCGGTGCTGGCTGGCGAAAAGATCGCCGCGTTGGCGGTGACCGAGCCCACCGGTGGTTCGGACGTTGCGGCGCTCAAGACCACGGCGATCCGAGGCACCGACAGTGCGGGCGATCACTACATCGTCAATGGCGAGAAGGTGTTCATCACCTCGGGCATGCGGGCTGACTTCATCACCGTGGCGGTGCGCACCGACCCCGCCAACAAGGGGGCTGGTGGTATCTCTGCGCTGCTGGTCGAGGGCGACACGCCTGGCCTGACCCGCACGCCGTTGGCCAAGATGGGCTGGTGGGCCAGCGACACGGCCCATTTGCGGTTCGAGAACTGCCGGGTGCCGGCGGCCAACCTGATCGGTGAGGAAAACAAGGGTTTCAAGACCTTCATGACCAACTTCAACGCCGAGCGGCTGGGCATGGCGGCTCAGGCGGTCGGTTACGCCCAAACCTGTTTCGACGAGGCGCTGGACTGGGCGCGCCAGCGCCAGACCTTCGGGGTGCCGCTGTCCGAGCGGCAGGTGATCCGCCACAAGCTGATGGACATGCTGCGCCTGATCGATGTCGCGCGTTGCCACATCTACGACCTGGCCTGGACCCAGCAGCACAACGCCGGCGATGCCAACCTGCGTGTCGCACGGATCGCGATGGCCAAGGTCCAGGCGACCCAGTGCATGCAGTTTTGTGCCGACGCCGCAGTGCAGATCCTGGGTGGCATGGGATTCATGCGAGGCACTCGCAGCGAGCGCATCTACCGCGAGGTCAAGGTGATGATGATCGGTGGCGGCTCTGAGGAAATCATGAAAGACCTGGCCTCGCGCCAACTCGGTATTTGAACTGGAGAGACTCTATGCAACTCACCCCTGAACACGAAGCCCTGCGCGCCACGGTCAAGCGCTACATCGCCGAGAAAGTCAACCCATTTGTCGACCAGTGGGAGGCCGACGAGATTTTCCCCGCCCATCAGGTCTTCAAGCAGATGGGCGACCTGGGCCTGCTCGGGCTGAACAAGCCCGAGGAAAACGGTGGCGCTGGGCTGGACTACAGCTATGCCGCGGTGCTGGCCGAAGCGCTCGGCGACATGAACTGCGGCGGCATTCCGATGGCCATCGGTGTGCAGACCGACATGGCCACACCGGCGCTGGCCAAGCGCGGCAGCGCGGAACTGCGGGCCGAATTCCTCACGCCTGCGATCGCCGGCGACATGGTGGCTTGCCTGGGCGTGAGCGAGGTGGGCTCAGGGTCCGACGTGGCCAGCATCAAGACCCGCGCGCGCAAGGACGGTGGCGACTACGTCATCAACGGCGGCAAGATGTGGACGACCAACGGCACGCAGGCCGATTTCTGCTGCGTGCTGGCCAATACCAGCGAAGGTGCCAGCCACAAGAACAAGAGCCTGATCATCGTGCCGATGGCCACCAAAGGCGTCAGCGTGGCTCGCAAGCTGAAGAAGGTGGGCATGGATTCGAGCGACACCGCTCAACTGCACTTTGACGACGTGCGTGTGCCGCAGCGCTACCGCATCGGCGAGGAGGGCATGGGCTTCATCTATCAGATGGAACAGTTCCAACTCGAGCGCTTGTGGGGTGCGATCAACAGCAGTGCCATGGCCCAGCGTGCGATCGATGTGACGCTGGACTACACCCGTGAGCGCCAAGCCTTCGGCAAGAGCATCCTCGACAACCAGTGGGTCCACTACAAGCTGGCAGAGCTACAGACCGAGGTTGAATGCCTGCGTTCTATCGCCTGGCGAGGCGTCGAGATGGTGTGTCATGGCGAAGATGCGACCAAGCTCGCGACGATGGCCAAGCTCAAGGCCGGCCGGGTGCTGCGCGAAACCACTGACGGTTGCTTGCAGTTCTGGGGTGGTATGGGCTATGTGATGGAAAGCCCCATCAGCCGCTTCTGGCGCGACGGTCGCTTGACCAGCATCGGCGGCGGTGCCGACGAAGTGATGCTGCAGATTCTGTGCAAGTTCATGGGCACGTTTCCGATGCAGCGCTGACCGGGACGGCGGCTTCGAGGCAGCAGCCGTCGGCTGCTGATCGGCGCGTCAGCGCCCTGCGATGCCCAGCAACTCGACCTCAAATTGCAAGGTGGCGTTGGGAGGAACGACCCCGCCGGCACCGCGCTCGCCGTAGGCAATCGCGGGTGGGCAGATCAGTTTGGCCTTGCCGCCGACCTGCAGGCGCTGCACGCCCTCAGTCCAGCACTTGATCACCCCGTTGAGCGGAAAATCGAGCGGCTGCCCGCGCTTGTAGGAGCTGTCGAACTCCTTGCCGTCCATCAGCGTGCCGCGGTAGTGCACCTTGACCGTGTCGCTGGCCGTCGGGCTCGGCCCCTTGCCCTGCTGGATCAGCGTGAACACCAAGCCGCTCGCGGTGGTGACCGCCGACCCGGATGCCGGCGCCGTCTGCGCCATCGCAAGCGCCGGCAGCATGGTGGCGATCAGCAGAGTAGCCTGGCGGAAATAACGACGGAATGGGTGGCGCGGGGTTTCAAATCGGGCGTTCATCATGTGCATCATCGAAGCGATGGGTTGTGTCGCAACCCCGATCATCGCATTCGATCCGGCTCGACCACAAGCCAGCGACGCATCGGGATCGGTATCGATCATCTGATCGATTGGGCAAAAGACCTGATTGCGGTATTGCAAGCAGGCCTGGGTTTCCTTGGGAGCTTGGCGTTCTCGCGCCATGGTGTCGAAGTCGAGGTGGCTCACACCGGCCAGTCCGCCGGCACCTGCACAGGCATCTCCAGCAGCATCTGCGCCATGCCTTTGCCCAGTGGGTCGATGCGCAGTGAAACCGGGCCGCCGCCGTCTAGAGCCTCGTGCAACACCAGGTTCATCGCGTGGAGTCCGGGCAGGTGATAGCGGTCGGCGCGTCCTTTGACCAGGTGGCCAAGCCAGGCCAGCACGGCCTCCTCGGTGACCTGCGCCCACAACAGCGGCAGCCATTCTGGTTGGCGGGCGATCAGGCCGATGTTGGACAGGTCGCCCTTGTCGCCGCTGCGCCCCCAAGCCAAGTTCACCAGTTTGACGCTGCGGGTCTTGCCTGCCGGCCACGTGAAGCCGACCGGGTCGGGCAGCAGGGGCGTCGCCTTGGCAGTTGCCGCTTGGCCTAAGGGTACGGTGACCGTCTCCCCGTTCGGCGAGCCGACAAAGTGCAAGCTCGGTACCACAGCAGCCCTAGGTATTAGGAAGGCACAGGGGACGATCAGCGGCGAGACCGCAGGTCTGCCGCCGCCAGCCCCGGTCGTGCCTGGCGACCAGCTGGTGCCGGCGGCGGCGAATTCGCGGGCGAACAAGTTGAGCGCCTCGCGTCGCTCATGATGCACTGCGACCCGCATCATCACCTCGCGAAGCGTCGGTGGTGCGGCGTGCGGGCCATACAGGCTCTCGGCGCCCAGCACTTCGATCCTGGTGGCAGAAAAGTCTCCCCAACCCTGGGCCATGATCAGCTCGCGGGTGCGCTCGAGCAGCGCTTCGCCGCTTCGCCTGGCTTTGGCCACTGCGTCGATGCCCACGATCACCAGCGAGCTGCTGCAGCGCCAACCGGCCATGGCGGTCGCGCTGACTTTCAGTGTTGCCGGCGGCGGTCCGCCTCTTGCGCCGCTGACCCTCACTTGGTTCTCGCCGACCTGTTCCATCCGCACTTGACGGAAGTCGCAGGCCACATCGGGCAGCAGGTAAGCGCCCGGATCACCGATCTCGTAGAGCAGTTGTTCACCCACTGTTGCGCAACTCACCAAGCCGCCAGTGCCTGGCACCTTGCTGACGGTGAAGCTGCCGTCGGCCTCGACCTGAGCGATCGGATAGCCGATGTGGGCCCAGTCGGGAACGCTCTGCCAGTCGGTGAACAGTCCGCCCGTGGCCTGACAACCGCACTCGAGAATGTGGCCGACCAGACTGCCGCCGGCGAGTTGGTCATATTGGTCCATCGTCCAGCCAAAGTGATGGATCAGCGGACCCAAGGTCACGGCGCTGTCGACGCAGCGCCCGGTGATCACCACATCGGCGCCTGCCGACAGCGCCCGAGCGATCGGCTCAGCGCCGAGGTAGGCGTTGGCACTGAGCAGCTTTTCAGGAACAGCCTGGTTGCTGACCAAGTTGACCAGCACACCTTGCGGCGCGGCGCTGCGCAAGGCGGGCAGACTGGCGCGGACATCGTCGCCGTCGACCACAGCGATGCGCAGCGTCACACCCAACTCCGTCGCCAAAGCGGCCAGCGCCTTCGCGCAGGCTTCGGGGTTGATGCCGCCCGCATTGCTGATCACCTTGATGCCGCGCTTGACCACCTCGGGTAGCACTTGGCGCATCGCGCTGTCGACGAAGTCGGTGGCGTAGCCGGCGTCCGGGTTCTTGCGCTGTGCGGCCACCAAGATGGCCATGGTGGTCTCGGCCAGGTAGTCGAACACCAGCACGTCGATCAGCCCGCTGTTGACGAGTTGCGGCGCACCGACGCTGCTGTCGCCCCAAAATCCGGAGGCACCACCGATGCGCAGGGGGGCTGGTTTGGCGGGGTTCATCACTTCTCCTTGGTTGCCGTGCAGCTTAGACCGCGGCGGCCAGTCCGTCTTGCGGCCAGTGGCTGGGCTGCCGGTTCTGGACGCTGCCTCGAGCCGGAAACCGTGAAGATACACTGCGCGGAGTCCACCTGACCGTTGCTTGCTCGCAACTGCCGTCCAAACGCCCCAACATGCCACCAGCCCTACAGGCCAAGCCTGCATTCGATCTCAAGAGCACCGCTTGGACCTTGACGGCTTTGCGTTTGCAGACCTGCGATCTAGCCGCCTTGGGGGCTGAACTGGATCAGCGCTTCGGCGACAGCCCAGGGTTGTTTGACAACGATCCCTTGGTGATAGACCTCAGCCCTGTTCGCGACGTTGACGAGCCGCTCGACTTTGCCGGTTTGCTGGTCCAACTTCGGCGCCACCACATGATGCCGATCGCTGCACAGGGTGGCAGTGCAACCCAGATGGCGGGTGCGCTCGAGGCTGGCTTGGCTGAAGCGCCTGACGCTGCAATGGTTGCGACCGAACCACCGACCTTGCGCGAATTGGCCGTTCCGGAAGTGGTGTTGCGCGAGGTGGTGCGAGAAGTTGAGGTGTTGCGCGAGGTGCCTGGCGCTGCGGTGCCGACGATGGTGATCGACAAGCCGCTGCGTTCTGGCCAGCGCGTCTACGCCAGAGGTGGCGATCTGGTGGTGCTGGCGGTCGTGAGTTTCGGTGCCGAGGTGATCGCTGACGGCAATATCCATGTCTATGGTCCCTTGCGCGGGCGGGCGATCGCCGGTGCTCGCGGCAACACCGAGGCGCGAATTTTCAGCACCTGCATGGAGCCGCAGTTGGTGTCGATCGCTGGCATTTACCGGACCACCGAACAGCCCTTGGCGGCCAATGTGCTGGGTCAAATAGCGCAGGTTCGGCTGGATGGCGAGAAAATCCTGGTCGAACCGCTGGCGGCCTGATCGGCGCACGGTTCAACCCTTATTGCTCCACACCTTTCAAGAAAGTAGTCCAGATGGCCAAGATCATCGTCGTCACCTCAGGCAAAGGCGGGGTGGGCAAGACAACCACCAGTGCCAGTTTTTCGGCTGGTCTGGCGCTGCGCGGCCACAAGACCGCTGTGATTGACTTCGATGTCGGTTTGCGCAACCTCGACCTGATCATGGGTTGCGAACGGCGGGTCGTCTACGACCTGATCAACGTGATCCACAACGAGGCCAAGCTCACCCAGGCGCTGATCAAGGACAAGCAGTGCGACAACCTGTACGTGCTGGCGGCCAGCCAGACGCGCGACAAGGACGCGCTGACCCAGGACGGAGTCGAGCGGGTGCTCAATGAGCTGGCGGAGATGGACTTCGAGTACATCGTCTGCGACTCGCCCGCAGGGATCGAGACCGGTGCGCTGATGGCGATGCACTTTGCCGATGAAGCACTGGTGGTGACCAATCCCGAGGTGTCGTCGGTGCGCGATTCCGACCGCATTCTGGGCATGCTGTCGTCCAAGACCAAGCGCGCGATCGAAGGCCTGGCGCCGATCAAGGAGCATCTGCTGATCACCCGCTACAACCCGAGCCGGGTGGTCGGTGGCCAGATGTTGTCGCTCGACGACATCCAGGAAATCCTGCGCATCCCGTTGATTGGCGTGATTCCCGAGAGCGAGACCGTGCTCGACGCCAGCAACCAGGGCGTGCCGGCCATCCATCTCAAGGGTACCGATGTCAGCGAGGCTTACCAGGATGTGATCAGCCGTTTTCTGGGTCAGACCGCAGCGATGCGTTTCATCGATGCCGAGAAACCGGGCTTCTTCAAGCGGCTGTTCGGCGGGAGGTGAGCGACATGTCGTTTCTCTCGTTCTTTCTGGGCGAAAAGAAGAAAACCGCCTCGGTCGCCAAAGAGCGACTGCAGATCATCTTGGCCCACGAGCGCTCGGGCCGTGGTGGCTCGCGCGCCGACTATCTGCCACAACTGCAAAAAGAGTTGATGGCGGTGATCTCGAAATACGTCCAGATTTCGCCGGAAGACATCAAGGTCAGTCTGGAAAAACAGGACAACTTTGAGGTCCTGGAGGTCAAGATCGAATTGCCCGACGCGGCACGCTGAGCGCGGGTGGTCGGCGTTTCAGACCCCTGCCTGCGATTCCTGGCAGGCTACCCGGCGCCGCTGCTCGAACAGGTCCGGCAGCAGATCGCGAACGGGCAACTCGGTCCTTACCTAGCCCAGCGTTACCCTGAGACCCATGTGATCCGCACCGACGGCGCGCTCTACGAGCATGCCAAAGCGCTGAAGTCTCGCCACCTGCGCCATGCCCAGCCCTTGGCCAAGGTGTTGTTTGACAACCGATTGCAGATCGACCAGCGCGCGCTGGGCACGCTGACCTCGGTGTCGCGCGTTCAAGGCGGCCGTCTGACGGCCAAGCGCGAGGTTCGGGTCGCGGCGCTGTTCAAGCAAGCGCCGGCAGCGATGCTCGAGATGATCGTGGTGCATGAGCTCGCGCATCTGAAGGAGCGCGATCATGACAAGGCTTTTTACGCGCTGTGCGAGCACATGCTGTCGGGTTACCACCAGATCGAGTTCGACACCCGGCTCTACCTGGTTTGGTGCGCCAGCCAGGCAGCGACCGGCTCGGGCGATCGACTCGGCTGAGCCGACCGCAGGCACAGACAGCAGGCACAGACAGCAGGATCAGACCGCAGGATCAGGCAGCAGGTGGCAAGTCTGCCGCCGCAGCGTCATCGCGGCACTGCTGCTGAAGCGCGCGCCAGGCTTCGGCCCCGAGTCGATTCAGGGTCTCGATGTTGGTCTGGTAGATCGTCTCGGCCTCGGGGAATGCGGCGACCGCGCGGTCGATGCTGTCCTCACGGATCAGGTGCAGCGTGGGGTAGGGCGAGCGGTTGGTCGCGTTGCCCAGGTCGTCGGGCTCGGTGCCCTCGAACTGGTATTGAGGATGGAAGCTGGCGACCTGGATCACCCCGTCCAGGTCGAGTTCTTCGACGGTTGCGTCGACCAGTTCGAGAAAGTCGTTGTAATCGGCAAAGTCTTCCAGCACCTGCGGGTGGATCAGCAGCGTGGTCTCCAGGCGTTCAGTCGGCGCCTCGGCCAGCCGCTCCAACTCCGTGATCAGGTCTGCCAGCAGCGCGGCGGGATCGCTGGCGGGGCTCAGCGCATAGCGGATCTGGCCTTTGACCTGCGGCGCCTTGGCGAAAGGGCAGAGGTTCAGGCCGATCACCGCGCGGTCGACCCAGGCACGGGTTTCGGCGATGACCTGTTCGCTCGAGCTCATCCAGCCTCCGTCATGCGCAAGCGGCGCGCCGCCTCCTCGTCCTTGGCGTCGTCGATGCCGCGCAGCACCGCGCCCAGGTCGACTGGTTTGAGCTTGCGGTCGAAGCGGCCTGTCAGCACCGCGTCGGGCTGCAGCATGCCGCGCTCGTACAGCGACCAGATCTCTCGGCCGTAGTCCGTGCCAAGCAACTCGGGCGCGAAACGGCCGAAATAGTTGCGGAGATTGGCGACATCGCGCTCGAGCATGGCCGCCGCATGGTTGTTGCCGGCCGCGTCCACCGCTTGCGGCAAGTCGATGATCACCGGACCGTCCGCGCTGACCAGGATATTGAATTCGGACAGGTCGCCGTGCACCACGCCGGCACAAAGCATTCGGACCACCTCGCGCAGCAAGGTCTGGTGGTGCACACGCGCTTGTTCGGGCGTGAAATTCATGTCGTTGAGCCGAGGCGCGGCGTCGCCGTGCTCGTCGCACACCAACTCCATCAGCAGCACGCCTTCATGGAAGTTGTAGGGCTTGGGCACGCGCACGCCGGCGGCGGCCAGCCGGTAGAGCGCATCGACCTCGGCGCTCTGCCAAGCGGCTTCTTGCGCCTGGCGGCCGAACTTGCTGCCCTTGGCCATCGCCCTGGCTTGACGGCTGTTCTTGGTCTTGCGGTTTTCGGTGTAGTCCACCGCCTGGCGGAAGCTGCGGTGCGTGGCTTCCTTGTAGACCTTGGCGCAGCGGGTGTCGTCACCGCAGCGCACGACGAAGACCATCGCTTCCTTGCCACTCATCAGCTGGCGCACCACCGAGTCGATCAGGCCTTCGTCCAGCAGGGGCCGCAGCCGCTCGGGTGTTTTCATAGTCTGCATTTTGCCTACACTGCGCGCTTGCCCGAATCAAAGCCTGTGCCCTCGCTCCGATGACGATCCTACTCGCGCCCATGGAAGGGCTGCTCGACGCCAGTTTGCGCGATGTGTTGACGCGCATCGGCGGCATCACACGTTGCGTTTCCGAGTTCATCCGCATCACCGACCGGCTGCTACCGCCGCAGGTGTTCTTGCGCCTGATGCCTGAACTGCACAACGCCAGTTGCACGCCTGCCGGTGTACCGGTGCGGGCCCAGTTGCTGGGGTCGGACCCGGCTTGTCTGGCCGACAACGCCGCGCAACTGGCGGCCTTGGGCGCAGAGGGCATAGACCTGAACTTCGGGTGCCCCGCCAAGACCGTGAACCGGCACCGAGGCGGGGCGGTACTGCTCGACGAGCCTGACCTGGTCCACGCGATCGTCGCTGCGGTGCGCCGCGCGGTGCCTGCGCACTTGCCAGTGTCGGCCAAGATGCGGCTGGGCAACCAGGATGATTCGCGCCGGCTCGACGCGGCGCGCGCGATCGCCGACGCTGGCGCCTGCGAACTGGTCGTTCACGCCCGGACCAAGGCGGATGGATACCGGCCACCGGCCTACTGGCACCGGCTGGTGCAGATTCGCGAGGCGATCTCGATTCCGGTGATCGCCAACGGCGAGATCTGGTCCTTGGCCGACGCGCAGCGCTGCCGGCTTGAGTCGGGCTGCGATCGGCTGATGCTGGGTCGCGGCGCGGTGGCCGACCCTGGGCTGGCCTGGATAATCCAGTCACCGATGGCGCCCGGGCTGGCCTGGGCCGCGCTGCTGCCCTTGGTGGCGCTGTACTGGCAGCTGATCGCCCATCACATGGCGCCACGCCACCGTGCCGGCCGGCTCAAGCAATGGCTCAACCTGCTGCGGCGGCGCTACCCCGAGGCTCAGCAGGCTTATGACGCGGTGCGAACCCTCAGCGATGCGGCGCTGGTCGCGCGACGCTTGTTCGGCGAAGAGGTCCCCGCCCCTTGATGGCGCCCGCCGTTCAAGCGCGGCGGCCAGCGATTCAGCAGCGCTGGGCCAGCGGCAGGTTCAGCAACAGGTTCTGGGGTTTCAGGCGCAGCCCCTGGTCGCGGTCCATCGCCAGGCCCAGATAGACCGGTATGCCCGCCAGGTCGGCACGCATTTCGGATGCCCGCTCGAAATCGAGCCTGAACAGGCCTAGCAGTTGCTCCAGCCGGTCGGCTTCGACGTCGACACCAAGGTACAGATCGTCCAGGATCGCGCTGGCCTGCACGTCGAGTCCGAGGTGCCAGCGCCAGCGCTCGTCGGCGATTCGTGCCAGCGGCGTGATCGTCACCACCACGCCCAGCAGGTGCGCGACCCAGCGCTCGAGCACCCGCGCGAGCGCCGCCATGCCCGACCGGGCCAGCGCCAGCGGCACGCTCACGCCAGGCGCCAGTTCCTTGGCGACATGGTGCGTCAGGTCGAGCAAGAAGCGGTGCCGCCCGCCGTCTTGCCAGTAGTCGACTGCGTTGTCTGTGGTCAGCACCTGGAGTTGCGCTGTGCGCAGCGGAACCTTCGCTTCGGCCAGCAGCCTGCCGATCGCGCCAAAGCCGCCGGCATCGCTGAGACGGTCCAGCGTGGCGCGGTCCCCGGCCAGCACTCGGCCACTTTCCAGGCTGATTCGCTGGGGTCGAAACAGCAACTCGGCGGCACGGGCTTCGAACGCATCAGCGCCCTGGTCGAGCAGGTGGCGCAAGATGGCTTGAGCCACCAGGTCGATGAACAAGGGCGGCAGCGTGATCGCGCTCTGGGTGAACAGTCCGCAGTAGAAGGCCTCGAGGGTTCCGGCGCCCAGCAAGCCATCGCGCAGTGCCAGGAACAAACGGTAGTTTTCGCGCGCATCGTCGTCGCGGATCCCAGCCAATTCGACAGCCGGTACGGGTCGGACCGGGTCGGCCCGAAGCGCGTGGTGCAGCGCGGTCTCGGCACGGCACGACTCTGCGACCAGTGCCAGCTCGGGCCGGTCCAGCCAATGCACCCACCAAGCCTGCGCGGGCACCAACCAGCCTCGGGCGTCTGGCTGCAGGTGGCGGTAGCCGCAATCGGGCCAAAAGTCGAGCATGCTCAGCCTGGGACTTGCCGCGTCACAGGCGGGGTCGGCAAGCTCATTGGGTCCAGCCGTCTTTCAGCCCGGTGATGCGGTTGAACACGGGTGCGCCGATCCGGTGGTCGATCCTGTCGGTGACGAAGTAGCCGTGGCGCTCGAACTGGAATCGCTGCTCGGCCGGGGCGGTGGCGAGCGAGGGCTCGACATAGCCGATGGCCAATGCTTTGCTCGCAGGATTGAGCACCTCGCGGAAATCGCGTCCGCCGGCTTCGGGCTGAGGCTCAGTGAACAGCCGGTCATAGAGATTGAAGTTCGCGGCCAGAGCGTCGTGCACACCGACCCAGGTGATCGTGCCTTTGACCTTGACCGCATCGGCCCCGGGCGTGCCGCTCTTGGTGTCGGGTACCACGTCTGCCAGCACGGCGGTGATGCGACCGTCAGCGTCTTTTTCGCAACCGGTGCATTCGACCACCATGCCGTATTTCAAGCGCACCTTGTTGCCTGGCAAGCCCAGGCCTGTGGCGTCGACGCGCGGCGGGTAGAGGCGCTGGAAACCCTTGGCCGGCAGTTCGGCGAAATCATCGCGCTCGATCCAGACCTCGGCGCCGAGTCCGAACGCGCGCTGCCCGAGTTCGGGCCGTTGTGGATGTGCCGGCGCGCTGCAGGCCTCGAGATGGCCGGCACCGAACAGCGCATGCCAGTTGCCGATCTTGAGCTTGACCGGGTCGATCACGGCCATCGCGCGGCCGGCTTTGGTCTCAAGATCGGCGCGCAGTGCGCCGTCGAGAACGCCGTAGTCGACCCAGATGTTGGTACGCGAAGCCCCGGTGTCCTCGGCGAACTTGCGCACCGCTTCGGGCGTGTAGCCGCGCCGGCGCATGCCGGCCAGCGTGGGCATGCGCGGGTCGTCCCAGCCATTCACGATCTGCTCGTCGACCAGCGCCTTGAGCTTGCGCTTGCTGGTGATCACATAGCTCAGGTTCAGTCGCCCGAACTCGTGCTGCTTGGGGGCTGGTCCTTGCAGCAGACCGCCCTCGATCAAGCGCGCCAGCAGCCAGTCGTACCAGGGCCGCTGGTCCTCGAACTCTAGCGTGCAGATGCTGTGGGTGATGTTCTCGAGCGCATCCTCGATCGGGTGCGCAAAGGCGTACATCGGGTAGATGCACCACGCATCACCGGTGTTGTGGTGGTGCGCACGCTTGATGCGGTAGAGCGCTGGGTCGCGCAGGTTGATGTTGGGCGAGGCCATGTCGATCTTGGCGCGCAACACCATGCTGCCATCGGCATGGTCGCCAGCGCGCATCTCGCGCAGCCGGGCCAGGTTCTCGGCCACGTCGCGGCCACGCCAGGGGCTGTCGGTGCCCGGCCTTGTGAAGTCGCCGCGCGCGGCGCGCATTGCTTCGGCGCTCTGCTCGTCGACATAGGCCAGGCCGCGCTCGACCAGGTGCTCGGCGGCGCGGTACATGAAGTCGAAGTAGTTGCTGGCGTAGAACAGGTGGGTGGCGGGCACGCCACTGAAATCGCTGTGCCAGTCCCAGCCCAGCCAATGCACCATCTCGATGATCGCGTCGACGTACTCCTGCTCTTCTTTCTCCGGGTTGGTGTCATCGAAGCGCAGGTGGCAGACGCCACCGAAATCGCGCGCCAGGCCGAAGTTCAGGCAGATGCTCTTGGCATGGCCGATGTGCAGGTAGCCGTTGGGCTCGGGGGGGAAACGCAGCCGCACCGGCGCTGGGTCGGCCGCACCCTTGGCGTGGTGCGCTGCATCGCCGGGCGAGCCGCCCCATTGCCGATGCGCATAGACCCCGTCTTGCAATTCGCGCTCGATCAGCGTGCGCAGGAAGTTGGCGGGTTTGACGGCAGGGTCGGTCTTGGCGGGCGCGGACATGTATAGGGCGGCCGGTCCCGGGGAGTGGAGGGCGGCGATTCAGGGGGATTTTCGATTCTACCGAGGGGCTTGGTGCAAACCCGCCTGCCCGCGCTTGGCCACAGCGATCAGGGGCGGTCGCCACCCTCGCGCCGTTTCAGCGTGGCGATCTCCTGGTCCAGCATGCGCTGCGCCAAGCCTTCGCCCTTCAGCTTGAGCAAGACGACGATGCCGTGGACCGTCAGGCCCAGGCCCCAGCCCCAGAGCGGGAAGACCAGTCCGTGGCGGTGTCCCTGGCCCCAACCCGCGCCCCAGCCGCCGATCCAGGGCATCAGCAACAAGCCGCCGTTGACCAACGTGAACACGATCGCATGGACATAGAAACCGGTCTTGAGCGCGACGCGGCGGCGAGCGCGTTGTTCGAGGTTCGGCGCTGTGAGGTCGTGGTCGCGTGACATGGGGCTCTCCTGAGGTGTTTGTTGGACGTGTCGTGGCTGGGCAAGAAAAAATTAGCGCATGGCGCCGGATGTGGATCGTCTACATGGCTTTGAACAGATGGGCGTAGAGCCGGCTCGCGCTGGGCCGCTCGGGGCGGCCGCGCAGCGTCAGAAAGACTTTGCCCGACTCGTCGCGTAGCGCGGTGCAGATGGATGCGGCGCGCACCACCAGACTGCGATACACCTGCCAGAACTGCTGGGGGCCAATTTGAGGCATCAACTCGCGCAGCGACATCCGGATCAGGTGCTCGCGCTCGGCGGTGACCACCCGCAGGTATTTGTCAGCGGCCTCGAAGTACAGCACCTCGGCCACCGGCACCAGGTGCACGGTATTGCCCACCCCAGCCTGTATCACCTCCAGCCGCGGCTGGGGCGCTGACGCCGCCGGACCGGCTGCGCCCAGCAGGGCGCGCAACTGGTCCAGGGTTTGCTGCAGCGCTACTGACTGGCCGGCGGCGCCGGCACGGTCGGCC
>JBILYN010000249.1:0-6442 GCA_044377715.1 Aquabacterium sp. | reverse complement strand
GCACCCGTGCTGGCGGCCATTGAACAGCTGTTGGCGCCCGACCCGGCCCGACGGCCCGCCGACCTCGCCAGGTGGGGCGCTGGCCTGGGCCGGCTTGCCGCGCTGATGTCGCAGCTGTTGTGGCCTGAAGTCGTGACACGGCTGTAGGCCAGGGCTTGCGTCCTGGCCCGCTTCGCCGATCCAGCCAACGCCAAGTCCGTCGCCATATCCGCCTCGGCTCATGTCAAGTCGTGCCGGGCTCGGCGGGCACAATCTTCAGCGAGGACAACCCCCACCTGCGCCTGCCAGCATGAGCCACGAGTTTTTCCATGCCGTCGATCCGGGACGGACGCGCAGCAACAACGAGGATGCGGTGGCGGTCGACACTGGCCAAGGCCTGGCCGTGCTGGCCGACGGCATGGGGGGTTACAACGCCGGCGAAGTGGCCAGCGGCATGGCCACGGCCTTTGTCTGCGCCGAGCTCGGCCGCTGGCTGGCCCAAGCCGGCCCAAACGCCAGCGCCGCAGATCTCAGTCAGGCGGTCAAGGCCTGCGTCGACGACGCCAACCGCGCCGTCTTCAGCGCTGCGCTGGCCAACCCACTGTACGCAGGCATGGGAACGACGCTGGTCGTGGCGGTGCTGCGCGAGCACGGGCTCTGGCTCGGTCATGTCGGCGACTCCCGGGCATACCGTTGGCGCGACGGCGAACTGCTGCAGCTCACGCGCGACCACTCACTGCTGCAGGAGCAGATCGATGCCGGCCTGATCAGCCCTGCGCTGGCAGCGTCTTCGCCGCACAGAAACCTGGTCACGCGCGCATTAGGGGTCGAGCCCAGCGTGGCGCTCGAGATCCGCCGCCACGACACCAGGCCCGGCGACACCTACTTGCTGTGCTCGGATGGCCTGACCGACATGCTGGCCGACGCAGCGATCGGGCGAATGCTGCAATCCCACGACACGCTGTTCGAAATAGGCCAAGCCATGATCGACGCCGCAAACCTGGCCGGTGGGCGGGACAATATTTCGCTGATACTCATCAGGGTGCAGGGGGGCAGGGCCAAGCGTCGACGCTGGTGGCGGTTCTGGCGCTGAGGCCAGCGCCGGCGCGCCGCGTCGCCTGGGAGCGAGCCGGCACGATCAATTCAAAAAAGGTCAAGCATGGGCAAGCTGCGGGTGTCGTTGGACGGTGTGGTCATCCAGGAAGTGCAGATCACCAAGGACACGACCACGCTCGGCCGGCGCCCTTACAACGACATCGTGATCGACAACTTGACCGTCAGCGGCGAGCACGCGTTGCTGCACAAGGTCGGCCAAACTGTCTACATCGAAGACCTCAACAGCACCAACGGCACCTATATCAACGGCAAGCCGATCAGGAAGCAGCAGCTCAGCCCGCTCGACACGGTCGAGATCGGCAGGTACAAGATCAGTTACGTGCTCAACCCCGCCGACCCGGCCAGCGAGCTGGCCGGATCGGCAGCTGACAAGGCCGACCCCGATGGCCGGCCCTCGTCGCTGACCAACCTCTTATTGCCACCCGCCGTGACTAGCGAGCCCGACATGGCGGGTGGCGCATCGATCAAGGTGCTCAGTGGTGCAGCGGCGGGCCGTGCGGTGGTATTGACCAAGGCGGTCACCACCGTCGGCAAGCCCGGCGTGCTGGTGGCATCGATCACCAAGCGGCCCGACGGCTATGTGCTGGCCCATGTCGAAGGCACGCAGCTGCCCTGCATCAACGGCGTGCCCTTGCAGGGCGAGACCGCGCCGCTCAGTCACGGCGACCTGATCGAGCTCGACGGCACCCAGGTGCAGTTCCTGCGCAGCTGAACGAGGTCTGTCGCGCCCCGTGACAAAGTCCTCGGCTCGGGCAGGCACGGTTTGCGCGGCTCGCTCGGCCGTGCGAAAAATCGCAGACCACCACTTGCCGCTGGCCGCCAGGCCCTGCACCATCGACCCTCCGTCGCCCGTCACGGGCCCCCAAACCGTCGCCTACAAGGCCGCCAAGAACCATGCAAATCCGTGTCCTCGGCTGCTCGGGCGGGATAGCCGCCGGCTGCCGCACCACCGCATTCCTGGTCGACGAGGACCTGCTGGTCGACGCCGGCACCGGCTTGGGCGACCTCAGCCTGGACGAACTGGCGCGCATCGACCACATCCTGCTCAGCCACTCTCACCTCGACCATGTGCTCGGCGTGCCGCTGCTGGCCGACAGCGTGATTCGACGCCGTGCTGGCCGACCGCCGATCCAGGTCCATGGCCTGAGCGCCACGCTGGCCGCGCTGCGCGACCATGTGTTGAACGACGTGATCTGGCCCGATTTCACCCGGCTGCCCAGCGCCGACCGACCTGTGCTGGCGCTGCAGACTTTCGACATCGGACAGGTGCTGCTGTTCGGCCAGCGCCGGATCGAGGTGCTGCCGGCCCGGCATACCGTGCCGGCGGTGGGGTTCGCGCTGCTCGGCCCAGACGACGGCGGTGCCTGGGTCTTCACCGGCGACACCGGCCCGAACCCGGCGCTGTGGCAGCGGTTGCGGTCGATGCGGGTTCGCCACCTGGTGATCGAGACCACCTTCCGGGACGCAGACCACCCGGTCGCCAGCGCCAGCCGCCACCTCCACCCGGCGACGCTGGGCCTAGAGCTGGCCCAACTGGCCCAGGGCGTCGAGGTCCACGTCACCCACGTCAAACCTGGGGAGATGGCCACCGTGATGGCCGAGATCGCCGCGCTCGACCCGCGCCACCGCATCCAGGCGCTGGCGGCAGGGCAGGTGATGACGCTGAACTGACGGCCTGGTGCTGACAACAAACGTCGGCCCAAGGGGACGGAATGTGACGGATTTCGGCAGCGCCGACCGCCAAAGTGTGGCGAATTTACCGACAGATGCCGAAAACACGGGAAAATCGGGTTGGCACGCGAACTGCACTGCTGAGTTGTCCTCACCCTCAACCCACTCTCCTGGAGAGACATCCATGAAGCGCATTCAGCAAGGTTTTACCCTCATCGAACTGATGATCGTCGTCGCAATCATCGGCATCCTGGCGGCTGTGGCGCTGCCGGCATACCAGAGTTACATCAAGCGCGCGGCGTACAGCGAAGTCATCAGTGGCATGGAGCCAGCCAAGATCGGCGTCAGCGAATGCTTCAACACGACAGGCGCGCTGACAACTTGCAGCGACGGCGCAGACGGCGTACCGGCCGCAGTGACCGGCAAGGTCGGTGGTGCGCTGGCCGCCGTCAGCACCACGGCCGGTGTGATCACTGCGACGCCAAATGACTTTAAGGGCATCGTGAAAGCGGAGACTTGCGTACTGACGCCGGCGGCAGATGCTGGTGCGCTCAAGTGGACTTATTCAGGCGCCTGTGTCACGGCTGGTTACGCGAAGAACTGATTTCGAACCAATTCAAGAGGGCCACAGCCACTGCCAATCAGCCGCCTTCGGGCGGCTTTTCAGTTCATGGGCGAATAGCCTTCGCCAGCACAAGGCGTTGACAAAGTCCACGCCTCGCAGCCTGTCAGTGAACGGGCCACGGCTTCAGAATGATATATATTTGGTATATTCCTTAGGCTTCAGGGCAGCATCCATGACCTTGGCAAAACTCTTTCTCAACGGACGCAGCCAGGCGGTGCGCCTGCCCAAGGCATTCCGCTTCGAAGGCCTGACCGAGGTGCTGATCGAGCGTGATGGCGACCGCGTGATCCTCAGCCCGGGCCGAAAGCCCTCGATCGAGCGCTTGATCGAGGCACTGGGCCAGTTCGAATCCTTCCCAGACCGCATGCAGCCGCCCCGGCCCGACCCGCGCGAGTCGTTCTGAAGCGGTCCGGACCATGCGATTCATGCTCGACACCAACATCTGTATCTACGCCATCAAGCAACGCCCGCGTGAAGTGCTGGCGGCGCTGCGGGCACAGGAGGTAGCCGGCCTGGGGCTGTCCTCGGTCACGGTGGCGGAGTTGGCCTTCGGCGTGGCCAGGAGCGGGTCGGCTCGCAACCAGAGAGCGCTCGAACAGTTCCTGGAGCCCCTAGAGATTGCCGATTTCGACCGCTCAGCCGCGCTGGTCTACGGGCGCCTGCGCGCGGCGCTGGAAGCCGCAGGCACGCCGATCGGCCCACTCGACACGCAGATTGCGGCCCATGCGCTGGCCTTGGGCGTGATTTTGGTCAGCAACAACCAGCGCGAATTTGCCCGAGTGCCGGGCCTGCGGCTGGAAGACTGGGTGGGCCAAGGGTAGATCCGCCCGGCAGCACCGTCGGATCGCGCCCAGTTGTCCCCCGCTTGACGCCGCAACACGCGGTGGCGGACCGAACATCAACGCCATGAACCCAATGCCCATCACGCCGACACCAGGCGTGGCCACGCGCGCCGCGCTGCCGCCGTTCAAGCCGCTGCCGATGAAAGGACCCGATGTGTCGGTCGAGCGCCGCGCCGACGGCAGCATCGTGCTGCGATCGAACCATCTGCCTGGCGAGGGCCCGCGCTCGATCGCCCACCTGCTCAAGGTCCGCGCCGAGTCGCATCTCGACCGGCCCTGGATGAAACAGCGCGAACCCGGCCACGGGCCTTGGCGCCAGGTCACTTACGGCCAGGCGCTGCGCGCCGCAGAATCGATCGCGCAGTGGTTGCTGGCCCGCGGGCTGACCAGCGCCGACAGCGTGATGGTGCTGTCGGCCAACTCGATCGAGCATGCGCTGCTGACGCAGGGCTGCTACGCCGCAGGTGTGCCGATCGCGCCGATCAGCCCAGCCAACTCGCTGATTTCCAGCGACCATGCCAAGCTCAGGCACTGCGCCGCCGTGGTGCGTCCACGGGTCGTCTTCGCGCAGTCGGGCGAGTTGTTCGCGCGCGCCTTCAAGACCTTGCGCGAGATGACTCCTGACCTGGTTTTCGTCACCGCCGACGGCCTGGGCGAGGGCGCGATCGCGCTGGCCGAGTTGATCGCGACGGTGGCCACCCCCGCGGTGGACGCAGCGCGCGCGACGCTGGGACACGCGACGGTGGCCAAGTACTTGTTCACCTCGGGCTCCACCGGCATGCCCAAGGGCGTGCCGCAGACCTTCGGCATGATGGCCGGCGTGATCGCCGGACAGGAGGGCTTGCGCACTGAGCCGGTCGATCCCGAACTCATCCCCCAGAGCCTGGAGTGGATGCCTTGGAGCCACATCAGCGCCGGCAACATCGGCTTCAACAGCGTGCTGTGGAGCGGCGGCACCGTCTACCTCGACGAAGGCAAACCGATCCCTGGTCAGTTCGAGACCACGATCAAGAACCTCTACGAGGTCTCGCCGATGGTTTTCGGGTCGGCGCCGATCGCCTTCGGCATGCTGGCCGACGCGATGGAGCGCGATCCGCTGCTGCGCCGCGCCTTCTTCAAGAACCTGCGCTACATGGCTTATGGCGGCGCGACGCTGTCGAACGACGTCAACCAGCGCTTGCAGGCGCTGGCGATCGCCGAGACCGGCCAGCGCATGCCGCTGACAACGATGTACGGCGCCACCGAAACCCAGGGCGTGACGGTCACCCACTGGGCGACCGAGCAGGTCGGTCTGGTCGGCCTGCCGCTGCCGGGCATCACGCTCAAGCTGGTACCCAATGGCAGCAAGCTGGAGGTGCGGGTCAAAGGGCCGACGGTGACCAGCGGCTACCACCGCGACCCCGAGCGCAGCGCCGCCGCATTCGACGACGAGGGCTTCTACAAGCTGGGCGACGCCGCCCGCTTCGTCGACGAGCGCGATCCGTCCCAGGGGCTGGTCTTCGACGGCCGCGTGACCGAGGACTTCAAGCTCGACAGCGGCACCTGGGTCAGCGTGGGCACGCTGCGACCCGATCTGGTCGCCACCGCCAGCCCCTATGTGCTTGATGCGGTGATCGCCGGCCAGGACAAGCCCTGCATCGGCGCGCTGTTCTGGCCCTCGGCAGCCGGACTGCAGGCACTGGCAGCGCAGGCCGGGCCGGGCACGCCGGTCGAAAAACTCGCGCTGATCCTGCAACAGCGCCTGGCCGCTTTCAACGCCGGCGCTGGCGGTTCTTCGCGACGCGTGGGGCGCTTCGCGATCATGACCGAGCCGCCGTCGATAGACGCCGGGGAGATCACCGACAAAGGCTATGTGAACCAGCGTGCGACGCTGGAGCGCCGTGACGCGCTGGTGCAGTCGGTCTATGCCAGCACGCCTGGTGCCGGCATCTTCATCGTCTGACCGTGCCGGCTGGCCATCACTTGTCGCGCTCGCGGTAGTCGCTGTAGGCCGAATCGCGCTCGCTCAGCAGCGCGCTGACCGTCTCGCCGTCGCGCCTGAATCGCGACATATAGGCCTTGCTCTCCTCGGTCTGGAAAGCCAGCGCCTGCAGCTCGGTGCCGGCGCGGATCGCCGCGCGCAAGCCCATGATGTCCATCGCGCGGTGCACGCTGCGCTTGTTGATCGCTGCCAGCTCGCTGGGCAGCTTGGCCACGCGCTCGGCCAGCT